>JBCCOH010000142.1:0-12462 GCA_039111275.1 Cyanobacteria bacterium P01_D01_bin.1
CCAACGAGCCAGGAGATACCGCCCGAACGCGCAGGTAGCTTTAAGCCTGTACCTCAGCCTAATTGGATTGCGGATATTTCAACGGTAAGAGAACAGAAAGGTTCGCCAACGATGACGGTGGTTGACTCCAGATCACCCGAACGCTGGCGCGGCGAAGTTGAGCCCATCGACCCGATTGCTGGTAGCGTCCCTGACTCAATCAACTCATTCTGGCAAAACGTCAGCACAGAAACCGGGCATCTTAAAACCCTAGATGAGCTGGCCGACTATTGGAGCCACTTGAACATTCAGCCCGAAACTATTGTCTATTGTGGTTCTGGCGTCACTGCCTGCGTCAACCTTTTCTCACTCGTTATGGCAGGACACCCAATGTACAAGCTCTATCCTGGTGGCTGGAGCGACTGGTGTTCCTATTTTATGGAAGATGTTTCCGATGCAAACTGACCACATCTTCTACGACTTATTTCAGACAGCACCCGAAATTTTGGTCAGCTTAGTCGGTATACGAACTGACCAGGCATATAAATTTCGCTCGGTAGAAGTCAAGCAAACCGCTTTTCGGATCGATGGCGTATTGACACCCACAGTCGAAAACGCTACTAACCCAGTGATTTTAGTAGAAGTTCAATTTCAAAAGGACAAAGCGTTTTACAGACGTTTTTTTGCGGAAATCTTTCTGTTTCTACGTCACAATCCAAAAGTCAGCCACTGGCAAGCGGTCGTCATCTTTGAAAAGCGTAGCCGAGAACCAGTCGACCGACACGCTTTTCGAATCCTGCTAGGTAGTCCGCAGATACACCGAATCTATCTAGAAGACTTTGAGAACGTTTCTCCAGATTCCATAGGCTCTGCTATCTTTCAGCTAATTGTCTCCGCTCCGACTGTAGCAATCGAAAGAGCCAAATCTATCCTCGTTCAAGCCAAGACTCAGTCAACCGAGATTGAGCTGTCAGAGTCGCAAATAGTGGGCTTAGTTGAGACAATAATCGTATACAAATTTCCAAACTTTGAAAGAGAGGTATTAGCAGCCATGCTCGGAAGTGTAGAAATGAGACAAACCCGCGTATTTCAAGATGCGTTGAAACAGGGCCGAGAGGAGGGCCGAGAGGAAGGCCGAGAAGAAGGCCGAGAGGAAGGCCGAGAGGAAGGCCGAAAAGAAGGATGTAGTGAAACCATCATTAAGTTGCTATCCCTGAAGCTCGGCAAGCTTTCAGAAGAGCTTGTCAGCCACATCGAGCATCTATCAGACAAGCAGTTAGACAGCCTAAGCGATCGCTTCTGGGAGCTAGAATCGACTGACGATTTAGACCAGTACTTGAAAAGCATGCCAGTAGAAGGCAACCTGCAGAGTGAGTCAGCTCAAAGTTCATCAGAAGAGTCAGAATCTTCAACCACAAACGAGCCTGCGGCTGAGTAGTCAATGTCAGTGCGAATCTATGGCAATCGCGAGATCAAAACGCTGTCGGGTGAGGCTACTAGGCCGACCTCAGCGAGAGTGCGAGAAGCGCTATTTAACATTTGGCAGGGGCGAGTCTTAGGTCGTCGCTGGCTAGATTTGTGCTCAGGCAGTGGTGCGATGGGTGCGGAGGCGCTTTGTCGTGGGGCGGCGGAAGTTTTGGGGATTGAAAAGTCTGGGGCGGCTTGCCGGATTGTGGAACAGAACTGGCAGAAGGTGGCGAAGCCTGAGCAGAAGTATCAGATTGTCAAGGGCGATGTCCTGCAGATGCAACACCTGGAGAGCAAGTTTGACTTGGTCTATTTCGATCCGCCTTATGCGGGTGAGCTGTATCAGCCAGTGATAGCTGGGTTGGTAGACGTATTGACACCTACAGGTGAGGCTGCGGTGGAGTACGACGCGAGTCAGTGGCAGCCTACGCAAATTCCTGAGGGTTTGAGGATTGTCAGAGAAAAGAGATACGGCAGTACGCACCTGGTTTTTCTACGCCTTGCTCGATTTGATTCCTCTGATAAGTATTTGTAACTATTTAGGGCTGCACAGATTGGCATTTTACGGCACAATATGAATTAAGCAACAAGGATGTTGCCAAAGTCAATGGAGAGGAAAGTTAAAGATGGTTGCTACTGCTATTGATGTCAAAAAGCCTGCTCAGAAGCGCTTGTCTATGCAGGTTGCGAACATTGCTGAAGATACGACTACGCTGCGATCGCAAGATTGGGACCGTGACAGATTCGACATCGAGTTCGGCTTGCAAAATGGCACCACCTACAACTCCTTCATCATCCGTGGCGAAAAAACAGCGCTAGTAGACACCTCCCACGCCAAATTCCGCGAGCAGTACATTGCCGCGCTGAAGGGCGAAATTGACCCGAGCACAATCGATTACATCGTAATTAGTCATACTGAACCCGACCACAGTGGGCTGATCCGAGACGTTCTAGAAATTGCTCCCAATGCGGTAGTTGTGGGCGCGAAAGTGGCGATCGCATTCCTAGAAGATCTCATTCACCAACCCTTCGAGCGCCAAGTGGTCAAAAGCGGCCAAACTCTAGACCTTGGCAGCGGCCACGTGCTTGAGTTCATCAACGCACCAAACCTGCACTGGCCTGATACTATTTTTACCTTCGATCACAAAACTGGCATTCTCTACACCTGCGATGCCTTTGGCGCACACTACTGCGACGAACACACCTTTGACGAAGACTTGGAAGCGCTTTCTCCTGACTTTCGCTTTTACTACGAATGTCTAATGGGACCAAACGCACGCTCCGTCGTCTCAGCGATGAAGCGAATGGACAAGCTCGATGGTGAGATCACGACGATTGCGACGGGTCACGGTCCGCTGCTACGGCACCATCTCGATGAGCTGACCGGGCGATATCGTGAATGGAGCCAGCAAAAAAGTGACGCTGAGACTTTGGTCGCTGCGTTTTACGTCTCTGATTATGGGTTTAGTGATCGCATTGCTCAATCAATTGCCAAAGGCATCGATAAGACTGGCGTGGGCGTCGAGATGATTGATCTGCGCTCTGCCGATGCCCAAGACGTAAATGAGGTCGTCAGTCGCTCTACTGGCATTATCGTCGGCATGCCCCCTTCTACCGGTAAGGGCTCAGAAGAAACTCGCGCTGCGCTTGGTACGATCTTGGCAGGCGTGAACGGTAAAAAGACTTTCGGTCTGTTCGAGTCTTACGGTGGCGACGACGAACCAATCGACCCGCTCCACTCTAAGCTGCAAGACCTTGATTTGAAGGTTGCCTTCGCACCTATTAGGGTCAAAGATACACCTGATGAATCGCTGTACCAGCTGTGTGAGGAGACAGGGACCGACCTGGGACAAGATTTGGCACAGTCTAAAAAAATCAAGAAAATCAAGGCTCTAGATGCCGATCTACAAAAGGCGCTAGGACGGATCAGCAGCGGACTATACATCATTACCGCAACTAAAGGCGACGTTCAGTCGGCCATGCTAGCGTCTTGGATTACCCAAGCTAGCTTTGAACCGCTAGGCTTTACAGTGGCAGTGGCAAAGGACAGAGCCATCGAGTCGCTCATGCAAGTCGGTGATACCTTTGTCCTCAATATCCTGGAAGAAGGCAATCACCTACCGCTGATGAAGCATTTCTTGAAGCGCTTTCCGCCTGGCGCGGACCGCTTTGCCGGTGTACGCACTCGCCCAGCCAACAACAAATCTCCTATCTTGGCAGACGCCTTGGCCTACCTAGAGTGTGAGGTCTCTAGCCGAATGGAACTAAGCGATCACTGGCTGGTGTACTGTACCGTAGACAATGGAAAAGTCTCAAAAGAAGAAGCCATTACAGCCGTTCACCACCGCCGGGTAGGCAACTACTACTAATGCTAAGAAGAGAGAGAGTATTATGACCGCTCAAATCCACACGGCTCAGGCTCCGACAGACGCTGCCGCTGCTAGTTCAAGTCGCCGTGATGTGCAGTTGCTGCCGATTGCAGCGGATACGTTTGTCTTGCGATCGCGCTCTTGGGATCGCCTTCGCTTCGAGATTGAATACGCGCTAGAAAAAGGAACAACAGCCAACACCTACCTGATCAAGGGTAATCAAGTTGCCCTAATTGATCCACCCGGAGAGTCTTTTACCCAGATATTTATCGAAGCACTAAAAAAAGAGATTGACCCGCACGCGATTGACTATATTATCTTGGGCCACACCAACCCGAACCGGATCAAAACAATCGGGAAGCTTCTAGAGCTCGTGCCTCAAGCAACCATTGTTTGTTCTTTACCTGCTGCTCTCATACTGAAAGAAGCAGAGATAGATCACAAGATCCAACCGATCAAAGGGGGAACAGAAAATGATATAGACCTGGGCCAAGGCCATCATCTAGAATTCATTCCGACGCCAACTCCCCGCTGGCCGGATAGTCTGTGTACCTATGACAGCTACAGCGAAGTTCTCTTTAGCGACAAATTTTTTGGTGCGCATGTCTGTAGCGAGGACGCTTATGACCTCAACCGAGAGACACTGCTAGAAGATCAGCAGTATTATTTCGACTGCCTAATGGCTCCGAATGTGCGACAGGTGGAGACAGCGCTAGAGAGACTAAAGGTTTACGCACCTAGGCTTTACGCGGTTGACCACGGACCGTTGATTCGCTACGGCGTGACAGAGCTGACTCAGCGCTATCACCAATGGGCAAACCAGCAGAAGCAGCGATCGCTCTCGGTGGCTTTAATCTACGCTTCGGCTTACGGAAATACGGCTACTATCGCTCAGGCGATCGCCCGTGGCATCACCAAAGCAGGCGTCTCGGTCAATTCCATCAACGCTGAACAAGCGACTACCGCTGAAGTCAAAGAGGCTGCGGAAAACTCCGCTGGTTTCATTATGGGTTCACCGACCCTCGGTGGGCATGCGCCTACCCAAATTCAAACAGCTTTAGGCGTCGTGCTATCGGCTGCGAGTAAAACAAAGCTAGCAGGTGTCTTCGGCTCTTTTGGTTGGAGCGGTGAGGCAATTGATCTATTAGAAAGTAAGTTTAAAGATGCAGGGTATAGCTTTGGTTTCGACCCGATTCGAGTCAAGTTCACGCCTGACGCTAGCACTTTGCAATACTGTGAAGAAACAGGGACAGACTTTGCTCAGCGGTTGAAGAAGGCGAAGAAGAAAGCTGCGCCCAAAATGTCGGCGTCCTCGGTAGAGAGAGCGATTGGGCGTCTGGTCGGTTCGATGTGTATCGCCACTGCCAGGCAAGGAGAAATTAGTAGCGCCATGCTGGCTTCTTGGGTGGCTCAGGCTACTTTTACGCCCCCCGGTTTTACAGTCGCGGTGGCCAAAGAACGAGCAATCGAGAACCTAATGCATTCAGGCAGTGACTTCGTTCTAAATATTTTGGCAGAAGGAAAGCATCTAGGACCGATGAAGCACTTCCTCAAACCGTTTGCGCCAGGAGAGGATCGCTTTGAAGGTGTTGAGACTCGTGAGACAGAGGATGGTCAGCTGGTTTTGGAGAATGCGATCGCCTATCTAGAATGCCAGGTCGCCAACCGGATGGACTGCGGCGACCACTGGGTAATCTACGCCACCATCAGCGGCGGCGAGGTAATAGACAACGATGCCAAAACCGCCGTTCACCACCGCAAAACTGGCACGCACTACTAACGAGAATCTGTAGTAGATTTTATGAGGTTGATCATATCTCCGATATGTGAGATCGGGGGGATGGTGATTCTATAAAGCTATAGCTTCTGTCGAGTTAGCTTAATTCTTCTCAGACCTGAAAGTCAGACCTCCAGATGTGGGTAGCGCGTCGTGCTAGCCGTAACTGTCTAGCTGCAATTGCATCGATAGTCCATTCCTCGGCTGTGATGCTACGTGTCAAGCTATACACGCTCTGCTGATAAGCATCACTTTTAACTGGGTAGGGTTCGTTACCAACTCGGCGATTGAGACCCGGTTCTAGAGTAGTCAAGTTTCCGATGCGATAGATTACTTCTTCGACTTGGTCATCTGTGAAGTATTGGTCCCAGTCCTCAGTTGGGGACTCCGGTAATATATGTTCGATCGAAAAGCCGTCTTCACTAATGTCTGGTCTTTCTGAGACATCCTTCTCAAGCTTCCAAAGTATGTACCTCACTAGTTTCCTTTTCTGACCTTTTGTAGAGATGGACAGGAAAGAGAAATCTTGTAAGAACTTTTCATCAGAAACATGAACTGAGCGTAGATTTTCAAAAACCTGTCTTGGGTTGGTTATCTTCCGATGCATGATCGCAATAGCTACCTTGTTATAAAGCGTTTCTAGCTCATTCGGATTCAAACTACTCACAACTGTATATCGAAAAGATAAGACACAAACAAGTTTTAATAAACGAGTGAAGTCTTCAGGAGAGAATTCTTCGTATGCAGCAAATAGGGCTGGATAGGCTTGTTTCACTCTAAATAGCTCAAGTTCACGAATATAGCGCCGGTTCTCTAAACTATCACGCCAGAAATCATCAGTAGAATTTCCGAGGGCAACAAAGAGACTACTGTAGTTTTCGAGTTGGTCTAGTAGGTTGAAAGCTTGCTGTCCGTTTTTAACAGTTCCTCGAACTATTTTGAATAGTCTTTCACGCCTAACTCTAGTTTTCTGAAGACTTAGATAATACCTTAGAAATTCAGGAAATCTTTCCATTTGTACAGTACTGATGATTCTTCGCCACTGTCTCTGTGCTTCTTTTAAATCATCTGGCCCTTCAAATTGAGAGAACAGATAGTTTTTCAATAGATCTGTTGAGCTTAATTCTATTCCTCTAGCATTCAAAGTCTCAAACACCGTATAGGCATTCAGTTCATCCTGTACGTTGATTTGAATAAAAAGTAGCTTTTGAGCTACTACGCTAGTTAAAAAATCAGCTAGCTTTTCACCATCTTGAACTACAGATTGAAGCTCTTCCAGATGGTTTGAGAAGTATTGAAAAGCTTTCCAAAGGAGTTGATTTGATTTAGAAAGGGAGCGAATATTACGCGGCCTTCTAAGGTTGATTAGATTGCTTTGATAGAAATCGTTGTTGTTTTCATTTAGGATGAGCTTGCTTGAATAACGTAGAGAGCGTGGGTCTCTATCACTAAGATAAGTTCGCTTTAGAATTTCCTGCCGTTCCCGATTAGCTTCTTCATGGTCTTCTTGCTCTACTAAATTTTGTATCTTTTCGATCACAGCTATGGCAATAGTACTTAAAGTAGCTAACCTTTGCTGACCATCAATCACCGTAAACGCTTTGTCTGAAGTATCAGAACTCTGAAGAACAAGGGCCCCCATATAGTGGCTGGAGTAAGGTTTATTATGAATGAGTAGGATATCCTGCCAAAGATCCTCCCAATTCTCTTCCTTCCAAGAGTAGTCGCGTTGAAAAAGGGGGACTTTGTAGATCTTGCCATTTCCGATTAAGTCGCCGAAGCTAGTAGTGCGGGTATCTAGTAGGTTACTTTGAGCCATGATTCTAAGTGAGGAAGTGGTTTTGTAGTTAAAATCTAGGTAGAAGGCGACATTTGATGATACGGAGCTTGTTGCTATCAGCCTACCAGAGCTGTTTTGTGATTGGTGAATAGCATGGGAAAATTGAGTGATCGCTTGTTACTGCAACCTTCATGCCAGCTGTTCAGCACGAAATTGATTCTGTCAAGGTCTCTCAGCCCGACTTAGCAGAGACGACCCGATTCTTGATCGACGTTCAACGGCGGGCGATCACATCTAGCCAGCCCAAAATTGCCAGCCTATCTTTTAGGGTTGAAGCGATCACACCTTGGCAAGTTCTAGCCATATTCAAGCATCAATCTCTACGCCACTTTTACTACGACTCACCCAAGCAGTCGATGGTTGGCATCGACTGCGCTGTGGAATGCTCTACGGCTGGGCCAGAACGGTTTTCTCAGGCTCAGGATTTTTTACAGTTTTGGCAGGCTCAGTTCGTTTACGCAAACCAAGATGCACTAGGGCCTACAGCTTCAAACTGCCGCTCCGGCCATTTCTTTTGTAGCGCTACTTTCTTTTCAGCGCCCGTTTCAAAGCCTGTTTCAGAGCCCGGTCCGCTAGCGCCACATATTCCGCATTTTGAACCAGCTCATCTGTTCGTCCCAAAAATTCAAGTCAGTATCGTAAAAACGAATGCGGTGGCTTTCTCTACTGTGACGTTCAACTGTCTAATCACAGCATCAACAGATGTTGAGCCGATCGCTAGTGCGATACAAACCAAGCTGAGCAAGCTGACCTCGCAAAACAAACTGCTTAAAGACATTAGAGCGACTGCTACATCAAAGAAAGAAAGCTACGATGATAGCTATCGAACCAGTCACAGAAATCTAACCTATTTCAAACCAGCAGTGAAGGCGGTGCTTGAGCAGTTGCAGGCTCATCATTTGCACAAAGTAGTGCTTGCCGATGTACTGGATGTGGAGAATGCGCAGGTTTTTGATGAGGTGCGATCGCTCCAAACTCTCAGACAAAACCACCCAGACTGCATCGTCTTTTCTGTCGGTAACGGTCGTGGACAATCCTTCATCGGTGCCAGTCCAGAAAGACTGCTGAGTATTAGCAACGGTCGGTTCACTACGGACGCGCTAGCTGGAACTGTCTCACGCGGAGCGCTGCCGGGCCTAGATGTTCAGCTGGCTCAGAGACTAATCAACAGCGAAAAGGAACAATTTGAGCATCGTCTGGTGGTTGAGTTTATCGTGGATCAGTTGCGATCGCTCGGTCTCACGCCTGAATATGACGCCCTACCCAAAGTCCTTCAGCTCCTACACGTTCAGCATCTGCATACGCCAATTAGTGCCAGCATCGTTCCGCCACAGTCCGTTTCCCCACTAGAAATTCTTGCCAAGCTGCATCCGACGCCTGCGGTTGCAGGTGTGCCACATCATTCTGCTTGCGAGCTAATCCGTCAGTACGAAACTTTTGATAGAGGGCCATATGCTGCGCCAATCGGCTGGATAGACACGAATGGCAATAGCGAATTTGTTGTAGGCATTCGTTCGGCCTTGCTAAACGGACACAAAGCTCGGCTGTACGCAGGTGCGGGCATCGTCGCCGGATCAGAACCTGAGAAGGAGCTAGCGGAGATCAAGCTAAAATTACAGGCGCTACTGAACGCACTAGTGTAGATAGGATACTCACCCTTAGCGTTTGCCTACAGCTTCTGCCTATATGCCTATCGATTTTCGCAATACAAACACTCTCTGGGCATCAGTTACCGTCGAAACCCTCTCGCGTCTGGGCTTACAGACGGCTATCCTCTGCCCCGGCTCTCGCTCTACGCCGCTTACCTTTGCTTTTGCCAACCATTCCAAAGTTGAAACGCTCCCTATACTAGACGAGCGCTCGGCAGCTTTCTTTGCCCTAGGCTGTGCCAAGCGTCAGCATCGTCCGGTGGCTATCGTTTGTACGTCGGGAACGGCAGGTGCAAACTTTTATCCGGCAGTTATCGAAGCCTATGAAAGTGGCGTATCGCTACTGGTATTTACTGCCGATCGCCCGCCAGAAATGCGCGACTGCGCGTCTGGGCAAACGATCGATCAGATCAAACTGTACGGCGGATTTGTGAAGCGGTTTGTGGAGATGGCGCTGCCGGTTGCAGAGCTGTCGATGTTGAGTTACTTACGGCAGACTTTGGTGAGTGGATGGACATGTGCGATCGCACCTCAGCCCGGTCCAATCCACTTCAACTGCCCCTTTAGAGATCCGCTGCCGCCAGTCGCAGACAGCAGCACAGATGCGGTTCAAACAACTTTCGACACAGACAGCTTCTTCTCCTCAGTCTCTATGCCAATACTCGAGAGAGAACACTCTCTTTCATCAATAACAGAATGGCAGGAATGTAAAGAAGGTCTGATCATTGCTGGTCCAGCTGACCCAGCCGATCCTTCTGCCTATTGTGAGAGAGTCAACCGACTATCGCAAGTGCTAGGATGGCCCGTCCTCGCCGAAGGACTCTCGCCACTACGCAATTACTCCGAGCTTACTCCTTCTCTAGTATCTACTTACGATCTGATTCTCAGAGAACCCAACCGCTCAAAGAGCCTAGTGCCCAAGATAGTAATTCAGCTAGGCACACTGCCAATTAGCAAAGTTCTGCGCCAGTGGCTGCAAACGTATCAACCCCAGCGCTATGTCATTGGTCCGCAGCGAAACCTGGACCCCTTACATGGTCCTACTCACCACATCGACTTAGATATAGCTGCGCTCAAGCTGCTTGATTCTGCCGTACCGCTCTCTAGCTATCAGCAACGGTGGCTAAGTTTAGAGAGTGACATGCGCAATATTATTCGAACAAAGCTAACAGCAGAAACAACCCTGGTCGAAAGTAAAATAGTCTGGCTGTTGGCTCAGCATCTGCCAGAACGAACCCCCCTGTTTGTCGCTAATAGTATGCCAGTCAGAGACGTTGAGTACTTCTGGCCGCCAAATGATCGCCGGATTCGGCCTGCGTTCAGCCGAGGTGCAAACGGAATCGATGGCACTCTCTCTACTGCGATGGGGTTGGCTCATCGCAACCAGCCAGCGGTTCTACTCTCCGGCGATCTAGCTTTCTTGCACGATACCAACGGCTTACTCAATGCTGCTCAGCTATGCGGTCATCTGACTGTCGTATTGATCAACAACGGCGGTGGCGGTATCTTCGAAATGCTACCAGTGGCAAGTTTTCCCCCTACCTTTGAAAGATACTTTGTCACACCTCAGTCAGTAGAATTTTCCTCTTTATGCCACACATATGGCATAGAGTATCAGCTAATAGACACAATAGAAGCACTCGTGAACTGTATCAAAATTCTGCCAGAGCAAGGAATTAGAGTATTAGAAATAGCTTGCCACCAAACCACCCCAGCAGAATATAGAAAACAAAGCACCGCTCAAAGAAAAAGTCTCCTCACCCCCAATTAACCGATCTGTTCTTTTTTCCCCACTCCTCACTTCCCTTGCTTCATCACACCACCACCGGCACCCGCCAAAACCCTCCTCTCCTGCTGCTCCACGGCTTTCTCGGCAGTCACACAGACTTCTTATATCTTCTACCCAACCTCTCGAAGCATTTCTATTGCATCGCCGTCGATCTGCCCGGACATGGTCAGACCAACACTGAGCTAGGTAGCTATACCTTTACGCGCACTGCTCAGGCCGTCATCCATCTTCTAGATCGCTTGAATGTTCGTAGAACCCATGTGCTGGGCTATTCTATGGGTGGACGGGTTGCCCTTTATCTAGCCTGTGAGTTTCGTGATCGCATCACCAGCCTCATCCTCGAATCTGCCTCTCCCGGACTCAAAACCGCCGCCGAAAGAACCCAGAGACAGCAGCAAGACGATCTCACTGCGCTGCATCTGCTCAAGGTATCCCTACCCAATTTTATCGCACAGTGGTATGACAATCCGCTATTTACAGACTTAAAGCAGCATCCAGATATCTTCGCTGCCATGGTCCAGCGTCGCTTACAAAATCGACCAGAAGAGCTTTCAAGAGCTCTCTGTGGCCTTAGTCTTGGACGCCAGCCGTCCCTGTGGCAACGCATTTCCTGGTCAGGGATTCCTCTGCTGATCGTCGTAGGAGCGCTAGATACCAAGTTCGTTGCTATCGGCAACGAACTGTTCGAATATTGCCAACAGAATAGCCAGCAGGCAACTTTCTCAGTTTTTGAACGATGCGGCCACAATATCCACTTAGTTGCGCCCAATGCTTACATCAACTGTGTGGTTAAGTTTATCCACCAATTGAGGCAATAGTCGCTTGCGCTTGAATCACGAGCGCATCTGCTTCGACCGTTAGCTGATCAAACTGCAAAGTCATGCCGTCTAGCTCAAAATATCTCAGATCTAAAAGAGATTCTGTTGTATCGATTAACGCTTGAGTCAGTTCAGGCATATCGTTACCGGCTTCTTCGTAGCTGACGTCTTCTAAGGTGACGCCGTGTCCGCCTGCCACTAGCGTTGGCTTCGCAGAGAAAGAAACGTGGTGGGTTTCTACCTTTTCAAAGATCATCACGTCTGCGGCAATGGCGATCCGGCCCGCCTCTGGAATAGTAAAAACAACGTTGCTAGCGTCGGTAGTAATTTTTTCACCAGAAGGGAGCTTCACTTTTTGACCACGCAGCTTCTTTTGTACATAGTCTGCATTGAAAGCGTTTTGAATGTCTGTTGCTTTTAGAACAACTCTAGCAGTAGCGTCAGTGGGGCGCTCTAGCTTAATATCACCAAACGCTGCCTTCATCATATCGATATCTACCTTGTCGGTATGCAAGGTCATTTCCTCTGTGCGCAGCTCGTTTTGAATCACCAAGCCGCGCCCTTTTACAGTAACCTCATCAACCTCTCCTTGAACAATCTTACCGGGGTCGGTATGGATGTCTACATCCAGCGATTCGGCCTGGTCTAACTGAGATTTGATGCCTTCTTCTGCTAGCTTACTGATTGCTTGTTCTCCGACATTTGACTCTTGTGAACTCATACAGTTTTCTTCTATTTCTAGAGGCTTCTAAAAAGTGTAAGCAGCTTGCAAGA
>JBCCOH010000143.1:0-12386 GCA_039111275.1 Cyanobacteria bacterium P01_D01_bin.1
CGAAGGGCGCAAACACTTGGACTATCCTTGCTTCGTTAGCAGCCACTGCACAGCAGCGCGGCGATTCGTTCATTGAACAAGTCGCTCACGCTATGGTGCTCAATGATAGAGCTGCTTAGGATTACGCTAAACACGTACGTTAGGCTTCATCCCCTTTACTCTTTCAATGCCCTCTACTCCGTCTCTCCCAAGATGGAGTTTTGTTTAGTTTTCTTGAGATGCTCCCAGGATATTTAATAATTTAAATAGAGCTTTGCCGCTTGATGGACCATAAAAAGAAGACTTTTCATAACAGAACTCTGAAGGAACCGAATGAATATTGCTGTTGTTGGGCTTAGTCATCAGACTGCGCCAGTAGAAATCCGAGAAAAGCTGAGCATTCCTTCTGCTCAAGTTGCAGATGCGATCGCCCACCTCAGCAATTCGCCTACGATCAAAGAAGTCTCTATCCTCAGCACCTGCAACCGCCTAGAGATCCACATTGTTGCCAGCGAGATTGAAACTGGCGTTCGTGATGTCTTACGTTTCTTGGGTGATCACAGTGGCATTGCGATAGAAAGTTTGCGACCTCATCTGTTCGTTCTGTTGCAGCAGGATGCGGTGATGCATCTGATGCGCGTGGCAGCGGGTCTCGATAGCCTGGTACTAGGAGAAGGTCAGATTCTCTCTCAGGTGAAGCATGCTTTGAGCCTAGGCCAGCAGCACAAAGGCGTTGGTCGTGTTCTAGGTCGTCTGCTAAAAGATTCGATCAAAGCAGGCAAGCGGGTCCGCACCGAGACCAATCTAGGCACGGGGGCGGTGTCGATTAGCTCTGCAGCGGCTGAGCTAGCGCTGATGAAAGTCGAAAGCTTTGACAATTGCCACATCGCCATCTTGGGAGCGGGCAAAATGGCGCGCTTGCTGGTACAGCATCTAATCTCTAAGAGAGCTAACAAAATCACTCTGCTGAACCGCACTATCGATCGAGCTAACGACTTAGCTGCTCAGTTTGGCGATGTCGATATTCAAACTGGCACGCTCGATGGCATGCTCGACGCGGTAGTCGCAGCAGATGTGGTCTTTACCTGTACTTCTTCTGTGGAGCCAATTCTGCACAGAGCGAATTTAGAACCTGTTTGTAATGGCTCGCGAATTATGGTGTTTGATATTGCGGTGCCGCGTAATGTGCATAGCAATATCGCTGAGATTGACTCGGTATTCGCGTTCAATGTAGACGATCTTAAGGCCGTAGTCGCGCAGAATCAGGAAAGTCGTCGGCAGATGGCGCTAGAAGCCGAGGCGCTGCTAGAAGAGGAAGTGGATGGGTTTATGGATTGGCTGCGATCGCTAGACACCGTCCCCACGATTAGCAGCTTGCGCAGCAAGGTAGAATCCATCCGCGAGCAGGAGCTAGAAAAAGCCATGTCTCGCTTGGGCTCAGAATTCTCTGAGAAGCATCGTGGCGTGGTAGAAGCGCTGACTCGGGGGATTGTGAATAAGATTTTGCATGACCCGATGACTCAGTTGCGATCGCAAAGAGACATGGAAGCGAGAGATCGAGCGATGGAAACCTTGCAAATGTTGTTCAATCTAGAAACAGCTTCTCGTAATAGCGTGGCTAGCGGTCGCCGTTAGAACTGACACAGAGTCTCTAAGGAATTTCCTTCAAGGGCTCTATCTTTAGGAGAACATAGCAAACACAGATGGAATCCCGCTTACAAACGGGAGCACTTTCCCATGTTCTCTAGAATTCGTCGCTCTATTCGCCGTTTCTTTAATAAATCTCGAAAGATCAATCACGAGCCGATCAACAAATTCAGCTTGATCATTATTATCGTAGTTGACCTATTTATTCTGTTTAATGTATTTGCAGGATTAGACGACATTAGCAGATGGCCTCTAAGTCCAGAAAGTACCTATCCCTGCCGCTCAGAGTGGATTAGCTACCGCGAGAGTACAGTCGAAGAGAAAGACTATCGCCTAATCGACCGGCTATTGTTACAGGCTGACGATCCTAACGCTGCCGGACTGCCGCTGACTGTGCCAAGTGATCCATACGGTAGATTCTCCTATGCTTATACAAGTTACAGCGAATTAGGAGAAGGACACTTAGGCGAAGTGTCCGAGATTTGTCTGCAATACGAATCAGCCGCAGCGGCGGTTGTGAATCTAGAAAGTGAGGCGATCGCCAAACAGATCAACGACACCCAAGCAGAAATTGATTCCTTTACTCGTAAGAACGCTGAGATTCGGCAGCAGTACGATTCGACGCTGTTAGAAGAGCTAGCAGGCCAGCCGCGAGATCAATCTATCAACACGGTAGAGGCAGCTCAGGCTAGGCGTGAGATAGAACAGAACGATCAGGCAATTGAACAAAGGGAAACAACCCTCGAAGCGCTGAAAACAGAACTAGTCTCCACTCCAGAAAGCGAAGCCTTCCTGTCTTTACTCAACAACGATGCTCAATTTAACCGTATTGACGATGGCTATGACCGGGCCAGTTTCTGGTATCCCAGCATTCAGCTATTCTTTCAAGGACTGTTCCTACTGCCTCTGATTGTTGTTGCCTCTAGCATCCATCGATTTGCCGAACGTAAGAATTACGGCTATGTCTCTTTAATTAGCTGGCATCTTTTCGTTATCTTCTGCATTCCCCTAGCTTGGAAAGTCTTCGAGTTTCTTCAGTTCGGCTTTTTGATCCAGCTACTGATAGAACTGCTAGAAGCGCTGTTCGGTGGCCTCCGCTTCCTCCTCAACTACCTTCAGATTCTGCTGATTCCAGTCATCGGCTTCGGCGCAATCAAATTCTTCCAAAGGTTTGTTTTCAACACCCGTTTGCAAGCCGCCAACCGCGTTCAAAAGATGCGCTGCGTCAACTGCGCCAAGAGCATTCGTAAACATGACATGCACTGTCCTCACTGTGGCTACGCACAGTATCGGGAATGTGCTAGCTGTCATAACCTAACCTACAGGCACCTACCCCATTGCAAACACTGCGGCGCTGAGCAGCCCTCAGAGTTGTAGTGTATTTTAGAAGATACTCGCGCTGGCGTATAGGTCATCATGCCGCCTGCGACGCATAGCAAAGCACGTAGACGTAGCCTTCTCTTTGAGTATGCATTTGCGCCTTGCTATATCATGTAGTTGATACCATGCTTCCAAATCTACATAGGTTGATTGCTGGCGATGCTTTACAGTCACTTCAAAAATATCTATGGGGTTGTGACCAGTGGAATTCTGTGGCGTTTCTTGCGTTTGTTCGACAAAACAGTTGCAATCGATTCTATAGACTACTCAGTTACACCTGTAGATCAGATTCTAGGCATCCTGATATGGATGATAGAACAATCCAATCCAGCGTTAGAAGCCTCCGACGCCAGCTACGTTTCTACTTGACGGCCTCGCTCAACACTCGATTGAGTTTGCCACTTTTGTATCCTTCTAGATCTAGAGTAACGTAAGTGAATCCTAGACCCTGAAAAGCCTTTACCAATTCTGGTAAATCAACCTGGCTGACAAATCTAGCAATCTCTTCTGGCATTAGCTCAATTCTTGCAGTTTCCCCATCTGAGCGGACGCGCAGGTTTCGATAGCCTAGATCTCGCATGTAGCGTTCGGCTCTGCCGACTCGGTGTAGCTTTTCTGTTGTAATTAGTTCGCCGTAGGGAAAACGGGAGCTAAGACAGGGCTGGGAGGGTTTATCCCACCAGGGCAGGCCGAGCTGTTTGGAGAGTTCGCGCACCTCTAGCTTGGTAATGCCGACTTCTGCTAGGGGCGATCGCACTCCCCTCTCTTTCGCTGCTGCAATTCCTGGCCGATAGTCCAACAAATCGTCCGCATTCAATCCATCTAACACATACTCGTAGCCCAGCTCATCCGCCAGCGGACGCAGCGTGTCGTGCAGCTCGCTCTTGCAGAAATAGCAGCGGTTTACCGGATTAGAAGTGTACTGCTCGTTGTCCATCTCGTGCGTTTCTACCACACGGTGAACGATGCCCATCTGCGCTGCCTGCGCTTTGGCATCGTCAAAGTCTTCTGGCATGAGTGAAGGAGAATTGGCAGTGACGGCTAAGGCTCGGTTGCCCAACACATCCCACGCTACTTTTGCGACCAGCGTGCTATCAATTCCGCCCGAATAGGCAATCAGCGCCCGGTCCATTTCACGAAAGATAGTTTGAAGCTGAGCCAGTTTGTCAGACATATTGAGAGCAGTAAACGTAAAGAAACCTCAGATCTCACTCTAGCGTTTCCGCCTGAAAATTAGCAGCCAAACTTTAGCCATCCAAAGACATCGCCTAGCGTAAGCTCCAACGCTGTCGCAAAATTTGGCAGGATAAGCCTATCCTCAGCCTGAGTGAATAGCTGCGGCTGCGCGCCAGTCGCACAAGTCAAAATCGAGCGGTCTTTTGGATCGATCAGCCATCCCATCTGAGTTCCGTGATCTAGAGCATAGGATACCTTTTCCCACACCTTCTCTTTGCTCTGATTAGAAGACAATACCTCGATTGTCCAATCTGGATGTTCTGAGAACTCATCAGCGACATCGCCATCCTCGTCCATAGGAATTCTAGGCCAAACGAAAACGCTCACATCTGGAACAATAGAACGTCCACCAAATGTGCATCTTAGCTCCGGGAAGGCAAAGGCGACCTGCTGATCTTTCAGCGCTTCGTTGATAGCCGATGTCAGACTTGCCTGAATCAGGCTGTGTTTTCCCTTCGGCATCGGTTTTTGAATGATTCTTCCGTCTATGTATTCGCTGGGTGGTTTTGTTTCTGGCAGTGCTAAAAATGCCTCTAGCGTTAGTTTCTCAACAGGGGTTTGAACCATAGCTAAACGGTCACATCGTTTGTTGGATTACGTTTATTGTATCGAAAAGGCCAATACCGAAAGACTAAGGCCCAAAAGGTCTAGAATTGACGCCGCTCAAATACAGTGACAGTCACCGTTAGCAGCAATGCCGTATAGATGAGCCCGTACGCTGCATTCTCTAGCAGGCCACCACCGCTAGGAGGGGCGACAAAGCCATTAGCAATTTCATTTTTGAGGTTCAGCCTTTCTAAGTCTGGCAGGACTAGGAACAAGCCTTCGGCGATGCGGCGAAAGCTTTCACTTTCGGCAATTTTGTCTAGGGAGAGAATGTTGCGGGTTTCGTGGCCGACGGCGAAGATGGCTAGCGTCATTAGGGTTGCTAGAATAGTGCTGGTGATGACGCCAAACATCATGGCAGCCGCAATCAGTAGCACCATTTCTAGGAACATAAAGAAGGTGGCTAGCAGCATAAGATCTAGCTGGTAGGGGACGCCACTAAGAGACAATAGTCCTAACATCAGCGCCGTCAGCGCACCAATCAATACGGCCATCACCAGGCTAAGGCCAAGGTGTTTACCTAGGATGAATTCCGCTCGGCTGACTGGCTTGGCAATTAGAACGAGTACAGTCTTTTTCTCAATCTCTTTGTTGATTAGCCCTGCGCCGATAAAGACTACAACAAACAGAGAGAGAATATTGATGGCGGCTAGCCCTGTATCTAGGATCAATTTGTCTTCGGTGCCGGCTGCGACTTCTGGCAGCATGGTGATGGCCATTACCATAATGATGGCGAAGACGCCGATGACGTAGAGGATGCGATCGCGCACCACTTCTAGAAAAACGTTGCGAGCAATCGTCCAAATTTTGCCCCAGGTTGTTGAAACCGTCACTGTCAGAGTCATGAGCGTCCTACTGTAATCGTTCATAGCGATACAATTTATGGCTATACAATGCCCAGCGAATAGAAATAGTGCAACTCAAAATCAGCTTTTTTTCATATATTTCTTCGGACATCCAGGGCTATCTTCTCCTCCCGGCGACTGAGCGGAGCCGAAGTCACCCCTCCTACTTCCGCTCCTCCTCGTGCTCCATCCACTCCAAAATCAGCCGATTCACCACCTCTGGCCTTTCGTCATGCGGGCAATGTCCCGTCTCGGGAATGGCATGAAAAGTAACGTTCGCTTGAGGATCGGCGGCCATCTCTTGATAGATGTCTGCTGCCTGGATGGGCGTCCAGGGATCTTTTTCTCCCCACAGCACCAGTAGAGGCTGAGTGACCTGCGGTAGCAGCTCGCTTGGACGGGGACCAGGCGGTGCAGTCAAAATAGAGGCAAATACTCTTTGCGCACCTGGATGACAGGCAGGGCCATGCAGAATATCAATCAGTTCAGGCGTAATGGCTTTTCGATTGCCGTACACCTGCTTTAGAGAGCCGCGAATTCTGCCCTTAGTTCGCACTTGATTAAACAGAAGCGGGCCAGTGAGCCTAGAGTTGACTAGCTTGGCGAACGCGCCCATCACAAAACTAAGGCCACCTGGCAGGTCTTCGGGCCGATGGTTGAGACTGCCTGCGCAGTTGAGCAATACGCCGCCGCGAGCAGTTTCGGGATAGGTCACTAAAGTCATTAGCGCCATAAGAGCGCCGATAGAATTTCCGGCGAAGATAGTGGGCGATTGGATGTGCGTTTTCCAAAAGTCGTGAATTAGCTTTACCCAAAACTCTAGGCTATAGCTGATATCAGGCTTGTCTGAATCGCCAAAGCCAAGCAGGTCGAGCGCATAGACACGGTGCCCTGCGGCAGCAAGCTCAGGAATGTTCTTTCTCCAGTGACCGATGGATGCTCCGAACCCATGGAGTAGCACAATCGGCGGTCCGTCTCCGTAGGCAACGTATTTGATATCGTAGCCGCGCCAGTCCCAATTGAGTTTTTCTCCGGTGTAGCGACGGCTGAATGTGGGGGCGGCTGATTTTATCGGGCGGCTGGTTGAATTGGTTGCTGACTCGCTAACCGCCGACTTGTTAGCAGAAGGGATAGCTGAAGGTGAGATAGTAGATGGAGCCGTCATCCTGATCGCGATGTATGAGAGGTCTACCCCTCTATCATAAGGCGATGAGCGGATGGATGCGGTGGCAGTAAGGGGTGGCTGTAGCAGCGCGCGCTTTGGCTATGAGCTGCCTGTAGACCTTGGTAAACTACACTCTGCTGTTTGTGTGTGCTATTCGTGTGACTTATGGAAGCTTCCAATTCTTTGCCAGCTCTAATTCCCAATCTACTGGTCTGGATAGCCGTTGTGTTTGGGATTGCGGGCTTCGCAATGTTCTCTATGCTAAGTGCCTACCGCAGGCCAATTGAGCAGGCCCCTTTTCCAAACTTGGTCGTTGAGACATCTTCTATTCCTTTGTCTGCGTTAGCTCAAACGTTGTATGTGAGCGCGGTTGGAACTTATAGGTCAGGAGACTATCGAGGCGCCGTAGAGCAGTTTACTGAAGTTTTGAACATTGAGCCTAACTGCGCTGAAGCCTTTCATAATCTAGGGATGGCCTATGCCAACGTGGGGGATAATAATAAAGCTGTTAGAAGCTTGTTGAAGGCTGGTGAAGCCTACGCTCAGCAGGATACAAAAGCAGGGCTAGATCAGGTCAAGCAGGCGCTAGAAAAACTGAAATCTCTGTGATCGCAGGGTCGAAAACAAATAGCTAGGAACAAGCGGTCAGGAACAGACGGTCAGTAACAAAGGTGGTCGCACTTTTTGAACTACTTCATCAACTTATTCTCATACCAAAGGAGTAGGACTTAAGGGGTAGGACTTAGGGGGATAAATTGCGGCTGAACTCCTAAAAATTGTCGGAATTCAAGAGGAAAAACAATCAAGAATATTAATTAATTCAAAAGATAACATTCTTATTAATCGGGCCTGAGGATGGGTGAGCAGCTTGTTTTGGGTTAATAAGGTGCAACAAATAGAAGAAAAATCAGTGTTTTTGTGATTTATATCAATTTTTGCTGGTCAAAGATCGCGCAAAAGTGGATAATCATCGGTCTGTTTCCTATAAAACCGGGCTTTTCGAGCAAATAGTACTTGTGACCTATTCGAATCTTATGCTACAAATACTATCGAAGTTTTTAAGGCACTCACTTTCATGAACAAAGCTGAATTAATTGACATGGTCGCGGAGAAAGCGGATGTCTCGAAGAAGGATGCCGATGTTGTTTTAACAGCGGTAATCGAGTCGATCATGGAGTCGGTGGCTAAGGGTGACAAAGTTAGCCTAGTCGGGTTTGGCAGCTTTGAGCCGCGCGATCGCAAAGCCCGTGATGGTCGCAATCCTCAGACTGGCGAGACTATCAAAATTCCGGCTACAACTGTGCCCGCATTCTCGGCAGGCAAGGGCTTCAAGCAGCTTGTTGCAGATGCCTAACTAATCATCCGGCGCTGCTCATGCTCGCTTTTGGCTCTACGCGCTAATCCCACAAACTAAATCCTGTGCAAGCTAACGCTTAAGCCTTAGCAATGCTCCCTTAGCAATGTCCCCTTAGCGACGACGAGGCTCGTAGCTAGGGGGATACTCTGGAGGATAGTCGTCTTGGCGACCGTATCCAGGATAGCCTGGGTCATTGCGGGAATAGCCTTGGTTGTAGCCGTCTTGTCTGGGCGGTCTACCGTAGGGTTGATTGCCATAGCGGCGGTCGTCATAGTAGGGCGGGTTGCGAGGGGCTCTATCTGGGTATCGATCGCCTAGCACGCTGCTCTCCACATACATCTTTAGCTGCTGGGACATTCGTCGTAGCCCTTGCCGTTCGTCTTTGCGGATGAACGGCAAGAACACTTTGGATAGGATGCCGGAGAAAAGTTCGCGGTGGATGTAGTGAGTGCGACCCGGTACATTTTCACGCAGCTCGAATATATGCTCGCTACGCATTCCAGGAATGGTTGAGACCCAGCGCATCATGTAGGGCGGCCTGACCATCGTGATTAGCGGCTGAAACTCGGTTTCCTCATCACCCTCTAGCCGCTGCATCGCCAGGAAAATCTCACCGCCGCGAGCGATTCGCAATCCTGGATCGCAGTCGTATAAGAAGGTATTCCAATAGCGCCACTGGTCTTTACGCAGCAGCGCCTCCCAAACGACACTTTGAGGCGCGTTGATATCGATTTCAGCATAGAGAGAAGGCATGGAAGAGAAGTATGAGGGAGGAACGAGGAAGGATAAATAGGGTTTCAGGCTGATTTTATACTTTTCGGCGCTCGATTGGTCTGTATTGTATAGACGAGAGGTGAGTAGAGTGCTCTCTTCTTACTTCATCGTTCATCACTTCTATTTCCTACTTCTCTTCCATGGTTAGTTTGACGCCGAATCCTAGCTACAGTTTGACGCTTCGGGTGAAGCTGCCGAATCGGGTTGGTGGGCTAGCAGCGGTGATAGGGGCGATCGCACAAGCAGGTGGCAGTCTCGGTAATATCGTCGTGATTGAGAAGAGCCGCGACTATACTGTGCGAGATATATCGGCGGATGCGTCTGGGACTGAGGCGGCGGCGACGATTGAGGCGGCAGTGCGATCACTTGAAGATATCGAAGTTCTAGACACCTATGATCGGACCTTTGCTCTGCATAAGGGTGGGAAGCTGCGGGTAGAGGCCAAGATTCCGCTACGTGAACAAGATGATCTAGCGATGGCCTATACGCCCGGAGTAGGTCGGGTGTGTGTGGAGATTGCCAATAATCCTGAGAGTGTTTATGAGTACACGATCAAGGGGAACACCGTGGCGATTGTCAGCGATGGCAGCGCGGTGCTAGGGCTTGGCAATCTGGGTGCGGCGGGCTCTATGCCCGTAATGGAAGGTAAAGCCATGCTGTTCAAGGAATTTGCTGGCCTAGATGCCTTTCCGATTTGCTTAGATACGCAGGATACTGAGGAAATTATTGAAACGGTAAAGCGGATTGCGCCTGTGTTTGGGGCGGTGAACTTAGAGGATATTAGTGCGCCGCGATGCTTTGAGATTGAAAAGCGCTTACAGGCGGATTTAGATATTCCAATTTTCCATGACGATCAGCATGGGACGGCGATCGTTAGTTTGGCGGCGCTGATGAATGCGTTGAAGCTAGTGAAGAAGCAAATTGACGAAATTCGCTTGGTGATTAACGGGGCTGGAGCCGCGGGGCTGTCGATGGGTCGACTGTTCAGGCGGGCAGGGTTGCAGGATTTGATTGTTTGCGATTCTAGGGGGATTCTTGGGGGCGATCGCACCAACCTCACTGAGGCCAAAAAAGAATTCGCAGTAGAGCACTCTGGTACTCTAGCCGATGCGATGAAGGGCGCAGATGTATTTATGGGTGTCAGTGCGCCGGGTGTGGTGAGTGTAGAAATGGTGAAGTCGATGGCGGCTGACCCCATTGTGTTTGCAATGGCGAATCCAATTCCCGAGATTCAGCCGGAGTTAATCAAAGAGATTGTTGCAGTTGTGGCGACTGGTCGCAGCGACTATCCTAATCAGATTAATAATGTGTTGGCCTTTCCTGGCGTGATCCGTGGCGCGGTGGACTGCCGGGCAAAGGAGATTACAACAGAGATGTTTTTGGCGGCGGCGGGTGCGATCGCCACCCTAGTACCCGAAGCAGATCTCTCCCCCAACAACATCATGCCCTCCGTCTTCGATCCTAGAGTCGCCCCTGCCGTCTCAGTCGCCGTCCAAGAAATCGCCCGCACCAACGGCATCGCCAGAAGATAAAAAGCAAAAAACTCAAAAGCCAGCCTGATGCCCACCACCCTCAACTCCCCACTAGCAACTCCCTTTCGGGGGGTTTGGGGGAGCTTGGGCCCCCAAGCGGGATATCAAGATTCTAAGCAAAGGAGGGGCATGGGGAGGAAATCCCCAAATCTTGTCGCCTTGCCTCTTGCCGCCTTGCCTCTTCCCACCCAGCCTTTCGTCGTCCTACAAGTCCAACGCCATAAACTGCGCAAATTGAAAACCCAATCCCAGAACCTGAACCACCGGATGAGTCTTACAGCTCACGCTTTGTCATAGACTGTTCCTTAAGACAACTATCAAATTTGAGGATGTAGCCCTATGCTAAACGAACAAGCCAAAAAGACCATGTTGCGTAAAATCCCTCATGGACTGTATGTCTGCGGCGTCAAAGACGGCGACGACCTCAACGGCTTCACCGCTAGCTGGGTAATGCAATCATCCTTTACACCACCCCTTGTCGTTACCTGTATCAAAGCGGACTCCACCTCTCACACGATGGTCAAGTCCAGCGGTGTCTTCGCTCTCAGCGTTCTAGAAGCGGGCCAAAAAGAGATTGCCCAAAACTTCTTCAAACCCCTGCGCCGCACTGGCAATAAGTTTGAAGACATTGAATTCTATGAGGGCGAAGAAACTGGCTGCCCGATTATTAAGGATTCTTTGGGCTATGTGGAATGCAAAGTGGTCGGCTCAGTTGAAGAAGGGGACCATACTGTGTTTGTTGGAGAGGTGATTGGGGCGGGTGAGCATCGGGAGGGTAAGCCGTTGCTGCTTGAGGATACCGGTTGGAATTATGGTGGATAGAGTGATTTTCTTTTGCTTTATGGCTGAGATATAAGGCGGCAAGATTTTAAGAGGCAAGGCGACAAGAATAGGGGATTTCCTCCCCTAGACCCCTCCTCTGCTTGGAGCCTGAATATTCTGCTTGGGGGCCCAGGCTCCCCCAAACCCCCCGAAAGGGAGAATAAAGGTGCAGGCCGTTGGATAGAGATGCTGGGTTAGACTGCTTTGTGCCTTAGGTTGGTGGCTGTAAGGTGACATAGTACTGAGACGATTGATAGAGCGAGGCTATGGTTCCTGATTTTACGATGGGTGTTGAGGAAGAGTATCAGATTGTTGATCCGGGGTCGCGATCGCTTACTGATAGATCGAAATCTTTGATTAGAACCAACCGTAATTCTGATCGAGAGCAAGAGATTGTTCATGAACTGTTTCAGTGTGAGGTGGAAATTGCTACTGACATCTGCCATACGCTTGACAATGTGCGACAGGCACTGGTGCAGGCTCGCACGGCTGTTATCAAGGCAGCTCAGAAGAATGATGCTGCGATCGCCGCTGCTGGGACTCATCCTTTTTCGCCCTGGGAGGAACAGGCCGTCACTCCAAAGGAACGCTACTATGCGCTGCAAGAAGATCTTCAGCGGATTGTTAGTGAGCTAATTATTCTGGGTTGCCATGTTCATGTCGGGGTAGAAGATAGAGAGATGGCCGTTCAAATCTCTAATCGGGCTCGCATCTGGCTACCGCTGCTGCTAGCGCTGACGGCCAACTCTCCTTTTTCTGAAGGTAAAGACACTGGCTATGATAGCTATCGGATGGCTCTATGGTGTCGCTTGCCTACTGCGGGGCCACCGCCATTTTTTCAAGACTATGCTGACTATCAAAGTTTTATTCAACAGCTGATTGACACTGGTATTACGGACGACCCAACAAAGGTCTATTGGGATATTCGCCTGTCTGAGCGTTTTCCTACTATCGAATTTCGTATGTCCGATGTGTGCGCCAGTATTGAAGAAGCCGTTATGTTGGCCGGACTGATTCGAGCGCTAGCGTATACCTGCTACCAG
>JBCCOH010000144.1:0-12249 GCA_039111275.1 Cyanobacteria bacterium P01_D01_bin.1
AACAGTGCCAGTAGAATAAAGACGAAAGTGGAAGGTTTGAATTGGCTTAGCATAGTGCTTTTCCAGCATCTAATGTAGAAGGGAATCCTGAATTAGCTCGCACCCTGACCAACAGCATCAGCTTCTAACAAGCTCCAGGTCGTCATGTTCTCCTCTAAATGAGAGATAGAGGTTGTGCCGGGAATGACAATTATGTTCGGAGAGCGTTGCAAAAGCCACGCTAGTGCGGACTGTGCGGGTAAAGCTGCACCCTGCTTCATCGGGTGTGCGCCCAAAGGACCGTACGGAATAAAGGCGATCCCTTTCTCAGCGGTATAGTCTACTAAAGCCTCTTGAGAGCGCTCTTGTTGATTGAATCGGTTTTGGATAGAAGCGATAGGTGCTACGGATAGAGCGCGATCTAGCTGCCCTCGATCAACGTTAGAAAGGCCGAGCAGGCGGATTTTGCCAGCTATCTGGGCCTCCTTTAACGCACCTACTGACTCTTCGATAGGCGTTTTGGGGTCTACGCGATGTAGTTGAAAGAGATCGATCCGTTCCTTTTTTAGGTGAGTGAGCGCGTCATCAATTTGCCGCTTCAACGCAGAAGGGGAGCCGTCAACTTCGATGTTGTCAGGAGCAGGCTTATCGACACCTCCTTTGGTGGCTACAACTGACTGAGAAGTATATGGATAGAGCGCTTCACCTATGAGTTTGTCTGTCCACTCAGGCCCATAAGAACGAGCTGAATCGAAGAAATTTACGCCAAGTTCAGCCGCCCGTTTTACGAGTGCTATCCCCTGTTCCCAATCCTTGTAAGGGCCAAAATTTCCAGGCTGTCCCGTCAGTCGCATTGCTCCGTAGCCAATGCGGTTAGCGTCTATCTCACCACCGAGGCGGAAGGTCTTAAGTATAGGTTTCATAAGAATTTCTTGCTCTCTTCTGTAGCTACAAATTCAATATGCCAAAATTATTTAACATGTGGTAGAGGAGTAATAAAAATAGTAGTTATGCGTTTTATGTATGAGTAAATCGCTTGATAGATTGACCTTATTGCAGACGTTTGTGCAGATTGCTGATGCTGGTAGTATTAGCGCCGCTGCCCGCGTACTAGGGCTATCCCAGCCGTCCGTCAGTCGTCAGCTTGCAGAGCTAGAATCTCGCTTTAAGTCACAGCTCATGCGGCGCACGACACACGATCTGTCACTGACAGTCGCAGGCGTTGAGCTACTAGCAGATGCCCGTCGGTTGTTAGACGAGTGGGAAGCACTTGAAGAAAGGCATCTAGAATCAACAGGTACTATGAAAGGCCGATTGAAAGTTGTCGCGCCTGTTGCTCTAGGGCAACTGTACTTGCTTGACAAGGTACTTGAGTTTCAGCAGCAGCACCCTTCTATTTCACTTTCTTGGCAGCTAGAAGATGGTGATATTCGCTTTGCTGAAATTGGCTGCGACTGCTGGGTGAAGATAGGCCCGGTCTCAGACGATTCGCTGATAGCAGAGCCTTTGTGTAAGGTCGAGCGTCTAGCCGTGGCAGCCCCAGCTCTGCTCAAATCTTATCGAAAATTCAACTCACCGGCTGTCTTGGCAGAGCTTCCTTGCGTTGCTCTGTCACCTTTTGAAGGTGGGCGTATTCCGCTCACAAATACAAAAGGAAAGACTGTTACTGTTGCTCCTTCAGTGCGCATGGCGACAAATAATATCTTTGCTGTTCGTCAAGCTACATTAGCCGGTTTAGGCTTTTCTGTAATGCCGCGCTGGTTCGTAGCAAAGGCGCTAGAACGGCAGCAACTTGTAGATGTACTGCCGAGTTGGCGAGCGCCAAGATTAACTATTAATGTCGCTTCTTTACCAGGACGACACCGCCCGCTCAGACTGCGCAGATTCCTAGAGGTACTTAGAGAGACCGTTCCTAAAATTCCGGGTGCCGCATCGTCTTACTAGAGGCTATAAATAAAGGACAGAACGTGACTGAGAGACACATAGGAGTACATATTAACTAACTCAAAAACCTTCGGATACTGTTTCCAATCCAGTAAATCGATAGAGCGGTAGGGTAAGAGAGGTGTACTTCTAGCTGGAGAAGACAAGCGATGTGCATGTACCCGCTACCGATTGGCTCGGTCCCTGAGCAAACTGCCTTAGTTGCTAAAGCAGCGTTTTCCAAAGGCAACCCCTACCTGACGTTGCGCGACGAACTCGGCAGCGTATTCGAGGACAGTGACTTCGAGGAGCTGTTTGCAACCGTTGGCCAGCAATCGCTACAACCGTGGCGAACCGCACTGGTGACCATTCTGCAATTTCGAGAGAACTTATCTGACCGTCAAGCAGCCGACGCGGTACGTTCACGCATCGACTGGAAGTACCTACTCGGCCTAGAGCTGACCGATGAAGGCTTCAGCCACAGCGTTTTGAGCGAGTTTCGCAAACGACTAATAGACAACGGCCAAGAACAGCTATTGCTAGACAAGCTGCTCCTTCGCTGCAAAGAGAGAGGGCTGCTCAAGAAGCGTGGCCAGCAGCGAACAGACGCGACGAGAGTGCTTGCTTCTATCCGTAAGCTCAACCGTTTAGAACTAGTGGGCGAGACGATGAGAGCGGCGCTGAACGAACTCGCGACCGTCGCGCCAGATTGTGGCTATCAGAGATTGCGCCAGAAGCGTGGTATGAGCGCTACGAGCGTAGGATTGAAACCTATCGCCTGCCATCCTCGAAAGCGAAGCAAGATGCTTACGCGCAGCAGGTTGGCGAAGATGCGTACTATTTGCTGGCCTGTTTAGAAGCTTCAAACATTGCCCAGTGTCGCGCAATAGTGTCCGATGGCCATTGCTTCTGTCGCCGCCCAGCGACGACGCCCACGCTTGTCTAGATCATGGATTAAGGCCAGATATTTCTCTCGAATCGTTGCGACTATTTCAGCATTTGGCATCTTTTTAGCCTCTCAGGATGCTGCTGCTAAATCAATCTAAATCGGTAACTTATTTACGAACGACTCCTAAGTAGCTCACGGTTCACCCACTTAGTCGCGAAGGTCGCCTTCGCATTTGGTAAGTCACAGAAAAGGGACACTAAATCTTTTACATTATCTGAGATAGCCGCATCGACCGAACAGTCGCTATTCTCACCGATCTCGTATACCCAGTAGCGCGGGTCTACCTGGTCGGGTTGAGTCTTGCTACCTTGCTTAGCTGAGTGCCGCTTTAGGTAACCTAAAATTCGTTCAATGTTGACAAAGGTTGTGATCGGATTGGCGTAGCCTTTTCGCCGAGCAACATAGCAGTAAGCACAAGCCATTGTGCAGCCATTTGCACGGGAAGGCGCAACCCAGTTTGAAGAGCGTATATTCTTGCGAGCGCTAATAGACTTTTTTGTACCGAGTACTGGCACCGTTCGTTTGATTCTATTCCAATCTTCTACCGCACCTTCGTTCCCGTGCAGTTCAGGAATGTTCCAGTGAGAAGCCACTTCTATCTTCTTCGTGTCAGGGTAGCGACTCAGCAGTTCGAGCCCACGGTCATAGCTAACGATATCGGGCTGGTAGTAGATCTCTTGAATGTTGAGTAAGCGCTGTAGTTTATCTTCATTGAGCAGAGCAGCAGTCGCAGTGCCTGACGTGCAAGTTTTCATGCGTTGGCCCTTTGCGCTTATTCTTTGTTTTTTACATAGTAGAGAGTTTGAGGTTCGGTGAGAGGGCGGTGAACCGAGCGTGCTAATACTAAAAGATGGTTGCTGTTTTTATAGCATAGACGTTTTGCATCGCTTGTTGGCAGTGTTGTTGTCCTACTTCTGCCTATGCGGGAAAGCCCCTAATCATATATGACTTTGATGTGGACAGTTTGAGAGAAAATCTCATCAAGTCGCTGTCGCGCTTTCGTGCTCAATCCAGAACAAGTTGTCCAACCTACCAGCGTCAGCTGATACTCTTGCTCCCCAAAGCACCATAAACAGTCGTGAAATGCATCCCAGCTCCGTCCATACCAATGCGCAGATACAGAGCCAAAAAATCCGTCATTGAAGGCTGCTACGACACTATCGAAAGAATGAGCATTGGATAGGTCTACGGTAAACGCTTTCATAACGCGGCTTCTCTATAAATCAGGGTTCCTCGTAGTCGATAAAATGATGTTGTAAATTTACTGCCCCTATCTTTACCAATGATTCCTATTCGCTATAGTGCTTTCGCACTTCTATCCACGTTCTTTTTGACGATGTCAACCTCAAGTAGTGGGAGCGCATCTCTAGAGAGAGAAGTGTATATGGAACGAGGACGCGAGTGTCAAGCCGAAATAGACGCAGCCACTGAGACAGTTGAAGGCGGACGAGACGTTCGTGTCATTCGTGTCATTCAGCGCGACGCTAGTGACAGTTACAGTGGTTATCCTGATGATGCTTCATTCTCCCTCAATTTTATGATGGAGGGAACAGCGGTGCCTGCCGTTATGAATTCACCGCAGTTTATGACTATCATTAGTACTGATGTGATAGATACTTGCCAGTCTATCAGCTTAGTAAAATTCACTGAGAGTCAATTAGATCAGAGTCGTATCTACGGATCGGTAGACGGCTCCGTATCACCGTTAAGATGTATATTGACACCGGTCGAAACGCAAAGTTCTCAGGAAGCGGACTGATATCGAGACAACGTAGAGAGCCTTCGATGCCGCCACAGAGATCGCAGCACTGCTGCATAGAAGACCGTTGCAGGTCTGTCGAAGGACAACACTGATTGATGAGCAAATTTGTCTAGCGCAGCTACCGCCTCTCTGCGATTTTGAATGGCCTTGGCTGCTCTAGAGTAGCTGGATTTATAGATGACTTGACATTTGTTAGCGCTCAACCGTCACACCGTTAAAAGGGCTGACTTCAGGAATGTTAATAGAGATTGAATCAACCTCCAAGGGTGGTGCAGGAAACTTGAACCAAGCGGTCTCTGCATTGTCGTAGAGATTGATTCTGAAATTGCCATTGAAATCTTGCGGAGAGGCTAGCCATTCATCGGCTGAGTCTCGTATGACACCATAGCGCTCAGCAGTCATATCGTCGGTGTAACTCACTTCATCGATGCCATACCGAGTAGAGAGTCTGCTCTCTGGCTGACTACGATAGCGAAGCGTAATCGTCAAGACATCTCCAGTTATCTCAACTGT
Source organism: Cyanobacteria bacterium P01_D01_bin.1 (assembly GCA_039111275.1). GTDB lineage: Bacteria > Cyanobacteriota > Cyanobacteriia > Phormidesmidales > Phormidesmidaceae > Phormidesmis. The sequence goes on from JBCCOH010000144.1 coordinate 5,127, forward strand.
CATCAGGTCAACTTCAGATCCATCTGGTCCATACTGCGTTTGGATAGGTTCGTACGAAAGTTGAGGCTCTAGCTGAGCTGTTACAGAGGCGTTCTCAGATTTTGTGTGTCCGTAACTACCACCTAGAATTGTGGCAGTTGCAACGACGGCTACTGCTAACTGCCAATGCCTAATTTTACTGAGAAACATAGTGTCACTCTCTAAAAATATTCGTTGTTATTTTCTTGAGTCGATCAGACGACTTTATTGAAGCTATCAATAAGATTTAGTCTGAAGAAGCGAGCAGATCTCTTCTACAGTTGTAAAGAAGGCATCTCCCATGAACCGTAGGCTTTCTATAGCACGCCTGCCTGCCGCCGCATCACCCGATCCACAAGCATCGGTGACAACAACTGGAATGTAGCCCAAATCAGCAGCATGTCGAACGGTTGGTTCTATGCCGATCTCGGTTGCGACCCCGACGACAATAACTGTATTAACCCCACAATCACGTAGCGCAATGTCCAGTGGTGTACTTTCAAATGCAGACATCGTGAGTTTGTCGAAGATGGCTTCAGAAGGGCGCGGTGTCATCTCAGGAAGAAGTTGAAAACCGGATGTGTCGCGCAAGAACCAGGGCTGTACATCGTCGGTAGACGCGACTCTCTGCCAAGCTTTTGCTGTTTTAAGTTGAAAGACGCCAGAGAGCTCTTTTGGAAGGGACATATGTCGCATAAAGAATATGCGCAAACCTACTTCTCGCGATGCTTCAAGGACTTTCATCACCTGCGCTTTAACGACATCTCCGTTGCTTAGCTGGCTAAAAATGCCGACTTGCATGTCATAAACCAGCAGGGCTGTGCGGTTCAGTTCGCAGGCGTCTTCTATACTCTCAGGGATCTCTAGCCCGAATGCTTTTTCCATAGTCTTTGGACCTGCTTCTTTACAACTGAATGGCTACCTTTCTACTGAAACAGCAACTTCTCGGGTCATTCTACCGCGCTATTCTAAATCTGAAATAGGCAGATGATGGAACGTACAAAACCGTTAGGAAAACCTGTTAACTCATTCGCTCCCTGACTGAAGGTGCTCGTTCTAAAGCGGTACATGCGAACCTTCCGAAACCCTTCGGTTTTGGGACTTTACAAGAGCGGAGGTTGCACAGTGTAACAGGCTCATTAAGTGCTAAGAAAGAAGGTTTTCGGCTATCACCGCCACCGCTCGTGAAACTGTTCGCGTCTTCTATCATGTTTGTTCGCAGGAGACGCTTATGTTGATCTAGGCGTGGATGCTTACGAACAAAAGCATCATGAGCAGATACCAAACCAGTTGCAGCGAAAAGCTCAATCTCTAGGCTTTGATCTCGTTCCTACTCTTGATACTGTTGAGTGTGTTCTTTAGCAGTTAATGTGAAAGCACCAGCGCATGAGGCTTACCTATGGAACGCGAACAGTTGGCAACACTCATCGAAGCGATCGAAGCAGGAGATCTGGACGCGGTTGAATGCTGGACTAGCAAGATCGACAAGTCAGATTATCCAGTGTTCATAGAGAAATATCATAGAACGCATAGCTGGGAGCAAAAAGACGCGATCGCTTTCTTGCTTTCCTATCAGAACGAACCATCGTTAGAACCACTCTTCTTGGACTACATGCAAAAGGTTCCTAGCGACTTTCGTGGAGAAACTCAGATCTTTACGCTGGCTATCATGCTGCGCTACTTTGGCGAGGAGTATGACCAAGTTGGTCGATACCTTTCTAGCTATGACCGGCTGTTTGCAGATGTGGATAAGGTTTTAGCTGGGTTTGGGTTGGAGCGATCGCCTGAAGAGAGAAACATTGCACCCAAGCAGAAAGAGACGCCGCTAACCGACATTCCACTAGATGTCCAGCTGGATGACACCGTCGAGCCAGAGCAACAGCTTCTAGTAGCGATAGAGCGTGGAGATATCGCTTTGCTCGAAAGGGCGATCGCCACAGGCGCAGATACTAATATCAGGATTCAACATCCGCCACTAACAGGCTGTACTCCGCTAATGGCAGCTTTGTATTTGAAGCAGTCGGACGTGGCCTTTTGCTTAATTGAAGCGGGCGGTGATGTTAGCATTCGAAGATCGAACAGAGAGGGCGTAAGTCCAGAGCTAGGACAAACTGCGCTAGGCTGGGCAGCCTCTCGCAGCCCTGTGTCAGTAGTTGAGGCGTTGCTAGCAGCGGGTGCGCCAGTAGATAGCTCAGATGGTGCTAGCACGCCACTCGCTAATGCTGTTGACTATGGTCGTATTGATATTGTCGAATGCCTTTTGGCAGCAGGGGCCAACTTACAACATCCTCACTATCAGAAGTCGCCACTTCTCCATAGAGCGGTTAAGTATGACGAGCTTGAGATGGCGCAATACTTGATAGACGAGGTGGGCGTAGATATAGAGGCTTACCATGAGTATGGTAATACGGCACTCCATACAGCAGTTGGCGAAGGATTCATGGATCATGTCAAAATGCTGCTATCGCATGGGGCAAACCCAAACGCTACCTATGCAGCTTGCAAGTCTGGAAAAATTCCTGAGAGGGTTGTGGCCAAGACTACAGGAATGACACCGCTAGCGATAGCTATTCGAGACAATCGGTTGAACATGGCCAAGGAACTTATTAAAAGGGGCGCTAATCCTAACCAGTCGGTAGTGAGGGTGGACGGTTCTACACATCCTCCTCTGTCCTTTGCGACCAAACGGAAGGAAGCGTTTGCTGCACTTCTAGCGGACTGAGAGTAGGTGGTAGTCTTAACTATTTCGATCACTGCCTCTTTTCTAAGGGTTATACAGCACGCTGCTCGAGCCTACCCATACCCAAAAACAGAGCGAAGAGAGTGGTAACGCTCCGATCTACCCGACCTACTCATATCCCGTAATCAATGCAAATGCACTGCCAGTAGACTTAAAGGTGAGCAAACGAAAGCAGACTCTATATAGGTCACGATTGACCGCAATCAGCACTTATTGATTAGCCGCTTTCATCGCTCTGGCCATGTCGCGCTTATCCTGCTTTTTCTTTAGGCTATCGCGTTTGTCGTGGAGCTTTTTGCCTCGGCCTAGCGCAAAGCTCACTTTGACTTTGCCACCTTTTATATACATTTTCAGCGGGACTAGGGTAAGTCCTTTTTGTTCTACTTGGCCGATTAGCTTACGAATTTCCTGCTTGTGCAGCAACAGCTTGCGGACCCGTCGGGGCTCATGATTGTAGACCAGGTTTGTCATGCTGTGTGGCGAGATATGCACGTTGTGTAGCCAGACTTCGCCGCGTTTGACGTTGGCAAACCCATCACGCAGATTGACTTTGCCTTCGCGAATGGACTTGACTTCGGTACCAGTCAAAACGACGCCCGCTTCGTAGGTGTCTAGAATCTCGTATTGATAGCGGGCTTGCCTGTTGTCAGCGACAATCTTGACGCCACCGCCTTTGTTGTTTTTGTTGTCAGGTTTTGCCATGTGTCTCTGTCAGTTCGGCTTTGCTTTGCTTTACTGGTCGGAAGAGTGGTGGTCGGAAGAGTGGTGGTCGGAGGAGTGGTGGTCGGAAGAGTGGTCAGAAGGGGGCTGTGCAACTAGGCACCACTCGTGAAGTTCGTATTCTACGCAGTCGTTAGCGATTAGCGGATCGGCTTCGACGATTGCTTTTGCCTGTGTCATTGACTCGGCTGTAAAGATTAGCATACCGCCCCCGCGCTCTGCCCAGTAGCCGCTTTTGGCTTGGTGACCGTCGGCAATTAGCTGTTTGACGTAGGCGACGTGTGCACCGACGAACTGATCGAATTTGGGTTTGTCGACGATTCCTTTTTCTATTTTGACGAACCACGCCATTAGTCGGATTCCTGTTTTTGGTTTGCTTTGGAAAGGTTGAGAGGTGCGATCGCCCGCTCAAATCCTCGAACCACTACGCTCACGCCCTCCGCCCAGCTCTGCTTGCGCAGCAAGATGTCTGCACCGGGTGAAAGCTGGATTTGCTCTTTTGTGATGGTTACATTCATGGGCTTGCGATCGCTCTATTTCGCTCTATCGGCAGGGTCAGAATCGATTAAATACTCAACTGACGACAGACTCGGCAGCAGATTGGCTAGATCTACACTTGATGATGTCATAAATAAGTAAAGGGAGCCGGATAATGGCGACTAATGAAAATATAAAAACAAGCGCTGAACCTGGTAAGGGTGCAGCAGGTAATCAGCAGGCTGTGCAGGTTGCGCAGGCGGTAGGTGATGCAGTTCAGCCTGAAGGGACTAGAACTATGCCTGGTGGCGATGTAGAAGGAAATAAAGAAGATATTGCTAAGGCAGAAGCAAGCGAAGCGGGTAGCGATCTAAAGACAACAGATGGCTTCGTCGTTGATGATTCGGGCCGGATGAACAACTTCGCTGTAGAGCCTGAAATGTACGTCGAAGAATAAGTGCTAGATTTGCCAGGCAGCCTGAAAGAAGTCTCGCTCGCAGACCATTGCATATCGATAGGTAGCGCGTGTGGTCTCAGTGCCAGAAGAATAGCGATCGACTATTGTCTCTAACTGTTTGGCCAAAGGTTCAAAATCGTCACTGCTGTAGGTGGCAATCCAATCCTGGTAATCATGGGATGGGTTGCCACCTTTTGCTTTTTGGCTAGCGGTTTGTTTGGCCAGCGCTTGACCGAGGTAAGCATATAGCCGCATACAGGGCGACATCGCTACGGCAGTGATGCCAATGGGCTGACTCCAGGCAGTAGAAAGCAGGAAGTCTGTGTACTGCCGGGTTGCGCTACCAGGGTCTACCGTTTTGATATCGACATTCCATGACTGGGCGTAGCTCTGGTGCAGATTTAGTTCTTGCAAGACACCGTCAGCGAGGGCATGGAAAGTTTGAAAGCTTTCCCAGTCTGGCGCTTTGGCCGCAGCGATACTGTACGCCCTAGCGAAAGCTTCTAAAAAGAAGGCATCTTGACCCACATAGTAGGCGAATTTTGCTTTTTCCAAAGAACCATCGCCAATGCCCTGGACGAAGGGACTGTTTAAGGAGGCTGCGGCTAGGTCTTGGTTGGCTAGCCAGAGAGCTTGGGAAAGGGACATTGGGGAGCAGGGAGTAGGGACGAGCTACTAAACAATACTAGCCCCTAGCTCTACCCTACGGATTGCAACCACAGCAGGCTTCGGCGGGGCGTTCTCTGTCTTCGCTGGCCAGTTCGAGCCGACGGGAACTTCCCGCTGCTGAAGGAAGGTCTTGCCATCAGTAGTTTTCATCTCGAAGTCGCGAGTCTCTGTTGCCATTCCCTTGCGTATGCCGTTGCGCTCTCCGGGATGCTGCGCGGATATGAACAGTGTGCTGCTGTCTTCTGTGAAAAAAGGCCCGGTGAGTTCACATTCCATGGGTCCGTAGGCGAACATCTTAGCTTCTCCGGCTTTCTCTTCGGCTGCATTGCTAAGAGGGATTTTCCATAGGGAGTTGTTGCCGTAGATGCCGAGTAGTCCTGACCCGACGATGGGTTCGCCTGATTCGTCTTTTCGACCTGTGGGAACTGGAGTGTTGTGTTTGCCAGTGGACATATCGGTGACGACCCACAGATTGCCCTGGCTATCGAACTCTAGGTTGTCTGGGTTGGCAAAGCCGATACCACCGTCTGTGGGTTCGCCGCCGATCGCGATCATTTCCCATTCAAATGAAACGGCTGCCGGATCATTATCGGCTTCGCTTAGCTTCATAATCCAGCCTGCCTCGTAGTCGGCTTCTCCTTTGGGGCCAACGAAGATGGCTTTGTCTGGGCCACCGTCGCCGCCAGCAGAGCCGGAGGTAAAGGCGATAAACAGCGTGCCGTCTTTGGAGACGTCGGTATCTTCGGGGCGAGCGGTGGCAGTTGCGCCAGCAGCATTGGCGGCGAAGTGGGCGTCGATTAGGATTGCGCCCTGCTTTTCTTCTGCGGTAGCGCCTTCGTAGAGATCGCCTAGAGTAGCGAAGTTGGATTTTAGCTGGTTGGCGATCGCATCTTCTTCCACTTTGACAAATCCGCCATCCGGTCTATTCGGCAGGGTTACCATCCCGCCCACAACGCTACTCGGCAAAACCGGATCGACAGGCGTATCAGGCGAGAGCGGTAGCCAGCGGCCTGTGCCATCCGGGCTAAAGACAGCAGCGTAGAGCATGCCATTTGAAAGCAGAGTAGAGTTGGCTTTGTCAGTCGGGTCTTGAACAGTGTCGGTGCTGACGAACTTGTAGACATGTCCGCCTCGGCGATCACACCCCGAATAAAACGCCAGCCTCTTCCCAGCATCTGCCCGGACGCCGACCGCCTCGTGCCGATAGCGCCCTATCCAAGTGTGCTTGGTGCCGTAATCGGCAGGATTGCTAGGATCAACCTCGACAATCCAGCCGTACTTGTTGCCTGATAGTCCTAGCACGTTCCCCTGTCCGCTAAGGCCAGCATTGAAGGCTTTCTGTTCAGGCTCAAAGGAAGAGCCATCACTGTAGACAGCTTCTGGAACTTGAGATTGAATATTTTCTTCGGCGCTAAGTACGGTGCCCCATGGCGTGGTACCGCCTGCGCAGTCGCCGAAAGTGCCGATGATTTGGGTGCCTAGTCCGTCGGTATAGCCCTTTACGGTCGTTTTATTGAAGATAGCAGTTGCGGGTCCAGTAGATTTTAGATAATTGCCATCTGTCAATCCAGAGGTGCCGGAGATTCGCCGCTCGCTCTCGTTCTTGGCTCTAGCCCACTGACCATCTGCCCCACGCTTCACGAAAATTACGCCGAGCCCTTGATCCGTTAGAGCTTCCTCTGATAGCTGCTTGATTTGTGCCTTGAGTGAATCGCCATCAGCCAAAGCAAAAGCGTTGATTTGCTTGTCTTCTAAGCCGTCCATTGCCTGCTGAACTTCTGCAAATGGCAGCGACTTGCCGATAACGGTCTCGTAGGTCTCTGCCCAAGTGCTGCCGCTGATGTACTCAAAGTTGATAGTCAGATAGCCTTCGTCTGGCCCAGTCGCGACGAAGGAAAGGTAGTCGTTGTTGTAGCCGAACCGAGAGTCGCCAACCGGGTCACCCCAGGCGGCAATCACATCGTAGGTAAAGCCGTCGGGTAGAACAATGTCGTCTTGGATTGCATACTGTGCGTATTCGAGTGGCTGTCGGTCGGTGCTGA
>JBCCOH010000145.1:0-11991 GCA_039111275.1 Cyanobacteria bacterium P01_D01_bin.1
GATCACTCACGATCTGCAAGCCTCTATCAACTTTGATCGCATCTTTTATATAGAAAACGGTCAGGTTGTAGAGCAAGGGACTCACTCAGACCTGATGCGTCAGGGCCAGCACTATGCCGCGCTCTATCGGCTGCAAACTGCGGTCACACCCGCGCAGCTAGTTCATCCCAAGATGACAGTGCGAGTCTGAAGTCGCTCAGCTTCGACAGTCTCTCGAAATACTTAAGCCATCAATCTAAAGCAAAAGGAATTATCACTATGACCCTACCGGAAGTGACGCTCATTGTCGTTCCTAGAGAACGCTTTCAGTTTGCTCAAAAGTCGTTAGAGAGCTTGTATAACAATACGGAGCATCCTTTTCATCTCATTTATATAGACAACAACTCGCCTGCTCATATTCGCGACTATCTAGAAGCGCAAAGCCAGGAGAAGGAATTTGAATTGGTGCGATCGCCTCACTATCTCTCGCCAAACCAAGCCAGAAACGCAGGCTTACGGCGCGTCAAAACCCCTTACGTCGTCTTTCTAGACAACGACATCGTGTTCTCTCCTGGCTGGCTCAAAGCCTTACTCCGGTGCAGTCAAGAAACTGGCGCATCCGTAGTCGGCTCTCTTGTTTGCCAGTACGAGCCTTACCATACGATTGTTCACTGCGTAGGCGGCGACTACATGGAACCAGCCGAATATGCCAGCTTTGCCAGAGGGGAAAAGGGGCCAAACGGCACGCTGACAGAGGCTGGACAGTGGACAATCGAAGAGAAAACCTACTTTCAAAACCAGCCAATTGCAGAGGTAAAAGATCGGCTTCAGCGTCAGCCTGTCGGCTTCATTGAGTTTCATGCAATGCTGGTTCGCACCAGTCTCTTTAATCGGCTAGGACTGCTCGATGAGGGCTTTTGCTGCACCAAAGAATATCTAGACTTTTGCATGAGTGTCACCCGACTAGGCGAGCCCATCTACTGGGAGCCAAGCTCTGTTGTTACCTTTTTGACCCATCCGCCCGCGCCTACCATGCAGCTCTCTGACTTACCCTACTTCATGCTGCGCTGGAGCGATGAGTGGGAGAAAGCAAGTTTGCAGCACTTTCAGCAGAAATGGAATCTTGCCGATAGCGAATACTTTCGCAAGCGTTACAAAAAGCTTGGGCAGCGGCGGCGAAAGGAGCTGATTAAGCCTTTAGTCGCTCAGTTTACCTTCTTGAGCGATCCGGCAAGAAAACGGCTAGAAAAGCGATTGGTGTCAGTAGAAAAACTATTCAATCGCTACCTTTCCAAACAATACCGACTGATGCTGGAGCGCTCGGAGACACCCCTGGTCTCTAGCTATCCGACCCCCACTTTTCCACAAAAAGAGTCTAGGCAAAAAAGAGACTTATACACTGATCCTGATTTGTACGATCAAACCTCAGAGTCAGAAAGTATGGAGCCAGAAAGGTCACACCTGCTATCCGCCCCACGATTGAAAATCGGGGCTAACTGAGGGAAGTCCGCTAAAGGGACTTAAGTACGACTCTCTAAAAGGGCTGCAGTACTAGCGAACGTCATTCCTAGCCCCTTCAGCGGGCTTGATTTCAATAGCTCCGATTTCAATTCGCCGGGCGATGCTCAAGCGTAGATAGCCCGAGTCGTTACTCTCAACATTTATCACCATATCTATTTAGGAGAAATACACCATGCTTTATCGTGATTTTGGCAACACTGGTATTAAAGCCTCTGCTATCGGCCTGGGCACCTGGAATATTGGCAACCAGTGGGGACATATTGAGGAAGACGCGGCGATCGCAACCATCCGTAGCGCCATCGAACGCGGCATCAACATCATCGACACAGCTGAGTCTTACGGCATCCCAGCCGGCCTTTCAGAAGAACGACTGGGTAAAGCGCTCGCAGGTCAACGAGACAAAGTTCACCTAGTTACAAAGATGGGTCGCTGGGGCAGACGCTCTGGGCAAATGGTGCCGATAACAACAACAGATATGGTGAGACTCTGCGCCCACGCCTCGCTCTATCGCTTACGTACAGACTACATAGATGTGATGCTCTGTCATGAAGGTAAGCTAGCCGATCCTAAATTGGCCGATACTTATCTAGAAGGATTTGAGTTACTCAAGCAGCAGGGACTGATTGGCACTTACGGCATCTCTACGGACCGCTTAGAAGTGCTAAAGCTGTTCAATGCTAGCGGCACCTGTCAGGTGGTTGAAGTTGACTATTCCTTGCTTAGCCGCAGCCCCGATAAAGAATTCTTGCCTTACTGCCAGGAAAACAACATTGCCGTTTTAGTTCGAGGCCCGCTGCATAAGGGCTTGCTCTCGGGTAAGTACTCTACCGAAACGACGTTCACGGACACGGTACGCTCTGAATGGTACAAGGACGATCGCGCTAAGGAAAAACTCACTCGCAAACTCGTCAAAGTCGAAAATCTAAAAAAAACGCTGACGCCAGGTGAAGAGATGGTGACGGCTGCGCTGCGCTTTGTCACTTCCCATCCGATTGCACCCGTAGCGATCGCCGGAGCAAAATCTCCCGACCAAGTGGCTACCAATGCCAAAGCTGGCAGCGAGCTGCTCTCTCCTGAAGAAAGACATCACTTGGTTCAATGCACAAAGCTCAAGGATAAAGAGACGAAGGATAAAGCCCTTGTGATCGCTTAACCCCATCGCGACTAGCCTGATCATTCACACCGCAGCGACGCCGCTCTCGTAAATTTATTAGAGGAACAACAATAATGACTACAGCAACGAAACCCATAGAAAACAAGACGAATCAAATAGAGAATCAGGTTCAACCCATCTCAGAAGCGACACCTGTTGCAAAGCCCAAAGTAACTCTCGTTATTGGTCCGAGAGAGCGCTTTAGCTATACCCAAGCGTGCTTAGAGAGCATCTATCAAAATACGCTTTATCCTTTCGATCTTGTTTTTGTAGATGTGCGATCGCCCAAACCTGTCGAACAATACATCAACCGCAAAGCCAAAGAACAATCTTTCAAAGTCATTCGCACAGAGCGCTATATCTCTCCCAACCAAGCGCGAAACGTCGGACTGCGCCACGTACTCAACCAGGGCGAGAGCCAGTATGTTGTCTTTGTCGAAAATGATGTCATTGTTAAAACCGGCTGGCTGACCAAGCTCGTCAACTGCGCTGAAGAAATCGGCGCGGCTGTGGTGGGCCCGCTCACCTGCATCGGCCATCCGGCCCACCAAGTGATTCATAATGCGGGCGGTCGCTCCTACATCAAAACCAGCGTTAAAAATGGACAGACCCGGCGAAAAATAAAGCAGTCTGCCTATCTGACTGGCCGGGCAGTCGCCGACGTACCTGAAGAAATGAAGCGGGTTGAGTGCGACTATGTAGAATTTCACTGTATGCTTGCTCGCACTACCCTCTTTGAGACAGCGCCCTTCAAAGCGACTGGCGGCCTGCTAGATGAAGGGATGATGGCCACTCGCGAACATATTGACTTTTGCTTTATGGTGAGCGAAGCAGGCGGCAGTATCTATAGCGATCGCACTGCTGTTATCACCACCGACACCGTAGGCATCGCCGCCAACAAAACTGGCCTAATGGAGTGGTTCGGCCAAGCCCAGCTCCCTGACTTCAAACTTTACGACCTGCCCTACTTCATGCTGCGCTGGAGCGATGCCTGGGACTTAGCCAGCCTCAACCACCTCCGCCAAAAATGGGATCTTGCTGAAGACAAATACTTCAAAAAGCGCTACGCCGGACTCGGTGGCCGTCGCCGCGAGCTGCTGATTACGCCGCTGGTCAATTGGCTGACCTTCGGGCGGGGGAGCGATCGCCTAGAAAAACTGTTCATTTCGCTAGAGAGAAAGCTGAACCACTATCTCTACAACCGCTACATCAATCGGTATCCCAGCGCCCCGCAGCCCATTCAGCTATCCACTGTTCGCCAAACGCTACAAGCTGTACAGCAAAGCTAATCTAGAAACTCACCTACCTATGCAACCTTCAACCCGCATCATCCTCGTTCGCCACGGACGAAGTACCTTCAACGATCAAGGACGCTATCAAGGTAGCTCCAATCAATCTGTTCTCACTGAAAAAGGCATCGCCACCTCTCAGCTAGTAGGCAAATATCTCAACCGCGTGCCAGTCGATATAATCTACGCTAGCCCGCTGCACCGAGTTCAACAAACTGCCGCCGAAATCTCAAAGATGATGGACAATCATCCGCCGATTACCGTCAGCAGCGATCTTAAAGAAATCTCTCTTTCTCATTGGGAAGGACTCACCTACGCTCAGGTTAAAGAGCAGTTTGCCGACGACTATCACCGCTGGCAGCACCAGCCGCACAACTTTGAACTATCTACTAGCCTAGAACCCAGCGCTAGCAGGGACATCGCAGTTGCCACCAAAACCTACTTTCCGGTTCGAGATCTCTATCGGGAAGCTCACAGGTTTTGGGTCAACATGCTATCTCGTCATGCCGGTAGTACAGTCCTAGTCGTCAGCCACAGCGGCACTATTCACGCACTTCTTAGCACCGCTCTTAGCATTGCACCGTCAGCTCACCACAGCCTGCAACAGTCTAACTGTGGCATTAGCGAGCTCATTTTTTCTGGGCAGTCATTCTCGCGCGCTTCTGTTCAGTTACGCCAGCTTAACCAAACCTCTGCTATCGGTGAGACATTGCCCAAACTCAAGGTAAGCAAACAGGGACTACGGCTGTTGCTGTTACCGAGCGCCCCGCTCTTGCCAGATAGCTACGCCTTCGTAGCAGAGCGGCTAAAAGATATAGCCGTAGACTTCTGTCTCTCAGCAGATGAGGATCGAGAACAGCTTCAACCGCTCATCCATCAGCATCCGAAAGCACTTTGGCTAGGTGCGCAAAAGCCAAACTTCTTACAAGATTGGCAGCGCCATCTAAGCCGGTGTCAGCGGCCCGCTGAAACGTTGATGACTGGACTGGCGATCGCACCAGTTCGCAGCATTCAAAAGCTGTTGATTCAAACGCTGGGAGGCCATATTGAAGAGTGCGATCACTTATTCGTTCGCACTGCACGCTTGAGCGTCATCCATTATTCCTACACTCATAGACCCGTTGTTCAAGCGATGAATCTATGAAGCTGGCCAGCACGGCATCTTAGTGCATGGCGTGCCGCATTCGTTGCACGTAGGCTACCGCTACCCCTACAACGTCAGTATCCGATTGGTACTCGAAACTCATACTGCAATTCTTATACTGAGACTCATTTGTATTTTTATCGGTCTTGTGTTGAGTATTATGGGACTAATAGCTAAGCAGAAGAGTCGGCGTATAAGGCTACTGTTGCTCTTATCACCACCCTATTCTTGAATACTGACTTAATCTCAACACCGTTCTAGTCTCGGACATAGATGTGAATGTGACCGTAACGGTTTCGTACAATTGCACCCGAAAACCTATTAGTTCTAATGTCATAGCGATCGCGTTCCCGATCAATCACCGCGTTCAGTCCTCTTTCAATCTCCACCGTAGTTTTTCCCCTTAGCGTAGAAAGTAAAGTCGCCTGAATTTGATAGTGCTCTACGGCAGGCGAGAAAGTCGCCTCCGACTGCTGGACTCTCTTTGAATCAGGATCAAACACATAGGCTAGCCTGACTCGATTGGGCATCAGGTTATAGACACTGGTTGGAAATCCGTTGATAGTCGCAGACCGATTGGGACTGCCCAGTCGCCCCCGCACTCTGCTCTCAGAACTGCCAGGGGGTAAACCTGGAATCGGTACAATCGCACCAGCCCCCCCCGGCTGAGCGTTATCCGGGTTCCCACTGTCATCCAACAGCAGAGGAGGCGTCTGAACTCCATTGTCAGTCGATTCTTGTGATCCATCTGGCGAAGAAGCGTCTTCACCAGTCACATCCGCTTCTACAGCGCCCTCTTCTGCCTCTGTCTCTTCAGGATTGAGCTCTTCTAACTCGTCTTCTGACGCCTCCTCGTCCTCGTCTGGAATCACTTCAACTGGCTCTTCCAAAACTGGGTCTGAAGTCTCTATTTCTGTTGGATCTCCCGATGGTGAGCCCACATCTCTACCAACCAGCTGTTGAACAACCCAAAAACCACCCGCTGCTGCCAGTCCTGCAAGCAACAGCGAAAACAACAATAAGCCACAGCCACTACCCTTCTTTTGCGTCTTCTCTTGAACAGTGCCATAGCCAAACTGCCCATCTGGCGGATTCAGCGGTTGATTTCCAGGTGCTACGACCGTACCTGCTGTCTCTAGCTTCGGGACGGCGACTGTTTTAGCAGAAGTATCCGCTGAAGCTCCTTGTCCGGCTTGATAGCCTGCCGGAGAACTTGGTTGGTAGGCAGGAGCAACAACCCGAGTCGGAAGCTGAGATGGCGAAGGCGACGCCAAAAATTGACCGTTAGCAATACTGTCAGCACCATGCGCTTGGGAACGGCCGGAGAGCCCCGTAAGTAGCGAGAGCCATCTAGCCACTGACTGGGGGCGGTCCCTCAGCTCAATTTGCATGCCTTGAGCGATCGCATCCACCACAGAGCCACTTACATCTGGGCGCAGCTGCTGGACTGGAATCATCGGCGTGCGATCGCGCAACACCGCCGCCACCGGCACCTCCCCAGTCAGCAGCAGATACAAAGTCGCCGCCAGCCCATACACATCCGTCGCCGCCGAACGATGGGCCTTCGGCAGATACTGCTCAATTGGCGCATAGCCCTCCGAGACAATGCTGGTATGCGTTTTAGCCGAATTTGGCGTCAGCTCACGAGCAATGCCAAAGTCAATCAGAATCGCCTCTCCAGTCAGATCGTGCACCATAATGTTTTGTGGCTTTACATCCCGGTGCAACAGTCCCTTGCTGTGCACAGCCTGTAGCGCACCCCCGATCTGCTGAATGTATCGAACCGCCACCGATTCACTCAGCGGTCGAGGCCCATTTTGACCATCAAAAACGATGTCATAGAGCGATCGCCCCGGAATGTAATCCATCACCACATAAGGCAAATAGTCTTCTACAAAAAAGTCGGTCACCCGCACCACATTCGGATGCCGACACAGCGCTAACCGTCTACCCTCATCTTGAAACTGTCTTTGCAATTCCTTCAGATTCGGTGCCGCCCAAAACGACTCATTCAGCGTCTTGATCACCACCGCCTGCTCTAGATAAGTCTGATAGGCACGAAACGTCAGCCCAAATCCCCCTCGGCCCAACACCGACTCAAGCTTGTATTTCCCCCCCTGCAAACGCTTTCCGACTAAACTACTCATAACCCATCCGAGCGATTGTCTTTAATTTAGATCTGGCCGCCGTTATCCCAGCTGCCATCATCTATTGTGTCTTGCTCTAACTTCACGAGCCAACAAACATATTACGCTTTCTCAGGTGACCGGGTTACTCTGCAAAGAAGAGCAGAGCTTTGCCGAAGTCCCCGGCGACTGAGCGTAGTCGAAGTCCCTCATCCTTCCTCCTTCATCTCATGCTCCCCGCCCAAGCCCCCCAAAACGAAACCCTCCGCGTCCGCATCCTCAGCGAAGCACTGCCCTACATCCAACAGTTCCAGGGCCGCACTATCGTCGTCAAATACGGCGGCGCAGCCATGAAAGACAGCACCCTCAAAGCCGACGTCATTCGCGATGTCGTCTTTATGGCCAGTGTCGGCATCCGCCCGGTAATCGTGCACGGTGGCGGCCCAGAAATTAACACCTGGCTAACCAAGCTCAATATCGAACCCCAGTTCAAAGACGGCCTGCGCGTAACCGATGCCAAGACAATGGACGTAGTCGAAATGGTGCTAGTCGGCCGCGTCAACAAAGAGCTAGTGTCTTTGATCAGTCAGGCAGGCGGTAAGGCAGTTGGTCTGTGCGGCAAGGATGGAGGTCTAGTGACGGCTAGGCCGCAGTCCGCAGCGGCAGGGGTGGGATTTGTAGGAGATGTCAGCAATGTGGAGCCTGATTTGGTGCGATCGCTCGCCGAGGCGGGCTACATCCCAGTCATCTCCAGCGTCGCCGCCGACTTATCTGGCCAAGCCTACAACATCAACGCCGATACTGTCGCTGGTGAGCTAGCCGCCGCCCTCAGCGCCGAAAAGCTGATTTTGCTGACCGATACACCAGGAATCATGAAAGATTTTCACGATCCCGACACGCTAATCAACAAGCTAGATATTCAGCAGGCCAGAGAGCTAATTGCCGATGGCACCGTCGCTGGCGGGATGATTCCAAAGGTGAACTGCTGCGTGCGATCGCTCGCCCAAGGCGTCCGCGCCGCCCACATTCTAGATGGTCGCATGCCCCATTCACTCCTGCTCGAAATCTTTTCGGATATGGGCATTGGCACTATGCTAGTGGCATCTAGCTTTAGCGAATAAGACTACAAAAGCTTATGCATAGGCTCTTATCAGGCGCACTTTCTGTAGATGCGCATACAATTCCCATCCGAGATCTGCCAAAAAGACTAAACGGTACAGTCATCGTTCAGCTTTCGGACTTTCACTTTGATGGTCTGCGACTCTCCGATCGGCTACTGGCCCAGACCATCGCCAAAATAGAAGCCATTCAGCCCGACCTAATTGCGCTAACAGGTGATTTTGTGACCGACGCGCCTCAGCCTATTCACGAGCTGGTTCGCCGAATCAAGGCACTGCCCAGTCGCTATGGCACTATTGCGGTCCTAGGGAATCACGACATATCGGTGCGCGGAGCACGGACGATGGTCACTCAGGCGCTGGAGCAAGGAAACATCCCAGTGCTGTGGAACCAAATTGCGACACCGTTTGGCGCAGATTTTCCCGTAGTAGGCTTTGCCGACTTGTGGTCTGGAGAATTCGACGTCAGCGTGCTAGAGCAGCTTTCACCCGCCGTGCCTCGCCTAGTCCTCTCTCATAACCCCGACACGGCCAAGAATCTATCAGAGCACCGAGTAGACCTACAGCTATCGGGTCATACGCACGGTGGCCAGGTGTATCTACCTGGGTTAGGAACCGCTCCCCAGGTATGGCAAAGGATACGCCATCGGGTACCAAAGATCATTCGCAATCGGATTCCTTTCTTAAGCGATCGCTGTTTTCACGTCATCCGCCACTGGGAATGGTGCCGAGGACTGCACCGGGTCGGTGACAACTGGCTATACGTTAATCGAGGGCTAGGAACCTACTTTCCAGGCCGATTCATGTGCAACCCAGAGCTAACGGTAATCACCTTAGTTAGAGATCCGCAAACTAATAAAGTACCGCTGGCAATTACCCCAACCACTCTCCCAAGTTTGGGAAAACGCACTAGGCAGCCGAGATATCCTTTGCTTCAAGAATTATCTATGCGCGGTTCCCTTAGCACAGCCGTCAAACCTAGAGTTTGACTTTAGCTCGATGGAGCAGTCTACCGTGGTGAATAGCACCCGCGTGAGTCACCCGAACCAGATCGCCCGGTTCCGCATGACCGCCCGTCATCTGGTGATAGGTCGGATCAAAAGCGACCTGGCTATCGACCGCAGCGATCGGCTCAACTCCCCAGTCAGCCATCAGCTGTTCAACTGGTCGAACAAAAGGCAAAATCTTGGTAGCCGAAAGATCAGGTCGGTCCTGAGCCCGTTTGGCAATAGTAGGCCACTGTGCTAGCCAGGTCTCTAATGTCTGTAGCGCAGCCGTCTGTAGGTTCTCGCGTTCTAATCGGATGCGATCTTCTTGCCCTAGGTCTGTCTGACCTAGCTCAAAATGGTTGTACAAATCGAAGAACGCGATTCCTAGGGCAGCTGCGATCTGAGTGAGCGTTACCAGCCGCATCTTCTGAATGTGTCCTTTCTTCAGCTGCTGAACTTGCCAGCGCGACACCCCTGCCCGCTCCGCCAGCAGACGATAGCTGGAAATGCCAGCAGACTGCATGAGATTTCTCAAAATTTGGGTTGAGTCAGATAGCATAGTCTAGGGTTGAATAAATAGACACAGAACGCAAAACCGAAGCGCATAACAAAAGCGCAAACCTGAGCTGACGCCACAGTGAATATGAGAGTTGCAATGAATCGTCTGGCCAATCATTTGATATTAGGACTAAGCGCAGGGACGCTAGGTCTAACCGTGGCTATCGACGCGATCGCCCCCCACCCTAGCCCCGCTCAAACCGTCGCTCCAGCCGTCATTGAACCTATCGAGCAGTCAGCCAGCCCAGCCATCGCTCAGAACCCCGAAATCAAAGTCGGCATTGTTCAGCGCTTTGGTGAGAACGAAACCGACAAACTCACCCTAGCGCCGCTCGCAGGCGATCGCCTCACCGTCAGCTTCAAAACAGGTAACGAGCCCAAGACTATCACCACAGAGCGGCTAGTCATAGAGATTGCTATGCAGCCGTTACCCGAACCCATACTGCAAGAGTGGGTCGTTCTGAGCACACATCGCAGCTTTGAAAGTGCTGAAGATAGCGCCAAACGCTGGCAGGCTGCGGGCATCAACGCCGAGATGGCTCAGCCCAACGCGTGGCAAGTCTGGGCCAAAAGAGAAGACTACAGTTCGCCGCTGCTGCGCCGACTGCTAATCGACAACCTACATGCCGCAGGCTACACCACCGCTTTCATCGACAGTCAGGTCGTCAAAGAGATCCCAGAGGTAGCTTTTGTTGCTGACGGGTTTCGCTACGCTCGCGACGAATTTTCTATCACCAGCGCCAATCGTCGAATCCAGGTCGGAAGAGGAAACACCAATCGATATCGAGACCTGTTCCCAGGCGACATGAAAATTCAGCCCAATTCGTACGGAAACTATACCCTAGTCAACCAGGTGCCCATAGAGTCGTACCTGCGCGGCGTAGTTCCTCACGAGATTGGCCCTAGCGCTCCCAAAAACTCGATCGAAGCTCAAGCAGTGCTCGCTAGAACCTATGCGCTGCGAAATCTACGTCGATTTGCCATCGACGACTACGAGATCTGTGCTGATACGCAGTGTCAGGTGTATTTCGGCATAGCCCAAACCGACCCAAAAAGTGACCGGGCGATCGCCGCCACCGCTGGCCAGGTCCTTACCTACAACAACGAACTCGTAGACGCCCTGTACTCTTCCACCACAGGCGGCATCACCGCCAGATTCACCGACGTATGGAACGGAGAAGATCGTCCCTACCTCACCCCAGTCATCGACTCATTGCAGCCCAGATGGAATCTAGAACAGCGCCCCCTCTCCAACGAAGCCAACTTCCGTGCCTTCATCTCGCTCCAGAACGGCTTTAACGAAGACGGCTGGGAAGCCTTCCGCTGGGACCGAAAAGCCTCCATCGAAGACATCGGTGCGACCATGAAAGAGTATTTATCCAACAGACAGCACCCACTCGCCAACTTCAACCAAATCACCGATCTCACCGTTGTAGAACGCGCCCCTTCTGGCCGGGTACAGACACTCACCGTAGAAACAGACATCGGCTCCTTTGACCTGGTAAAAGACGAAGCCGTCAAAGCCCTAGTCCCCCCTCGCAGTCTGCTATTCTACATCGAGCCAATCATGGAAATTCCCAAAGCCGAAACCCCTGACGCCCAGCAAAGGACAGAAGCCACCTCGTCACCGATTCAATCAACAAACCCCAACGGCCCAAACAGTTTAGAAGAAAGCTTCGCAATCTCACAAACTATAAGAGAGCAAAATAACCCAGAATCAAACAACTCGCAACAAAACAATCCAGAAGAAAAAATTGACGATTCTCTCGAAAAACAAGCCGTCCCCGTTCTCACTGGCTTCCGGTTCGTCGGTGGTGGATTTGGTCATGGTGTAGGCATGAGCCAAACAGGAGCTTACAATCTAGGCGAGAAAGGCTACTCCTACCAACAAATCTTACAATTCTACTACCCCGGAACTCAGCTACAGCCCATCAACCCATCTATCACCTTCTACAACAATAATTAGACCGATATAGCTGAGGGGGTGACACAAAGGCTATAAAGCATATAGGACGGCATTCATAGCCTTCTGACCTCTGAGATAATATTCGATTTTGCCCCAATTGAGCATCATCAATCGCTGCACTTGTTGCTGGCACTCAAGCCAAAAAGGC
>JBCCOH010000146.1:0-11778 GCA_039111275.1 Cyanobacteria bacterium P01_D01_bin.1
ACCTATGCTCATTGTCGAAGTGGTTAGTCCAGGCGCTGAGAACAGAAAAAGAGATTACGTTGATAAGCGCGCCCAGTACGAACGCAGAGAAGTTCCTGAATACTGGATCATAGACCCAATACAGAATCAGGTAGTTGTTTTATGGCTAACAGAAAAGGGCTATGAAGAAACTACATTCAAGGGAAGTGAAACTGTTCTTTCATTTGGCTTTTCTCAGTGGCCTCTTACTGCGGCTCAGATGATTTCAGCAGATCCGGCTTGAATACTTCAGTGGTGTTTTTCTTCGCTAGCTGTAATCACAGTAGTTGAGAAACATGACAGATGGAAAACATGCCAGACGGGAAAAATAAATTGTGTACGTTTGTATGCGTTCATTTTTCGAGAAGATGCAATGGAAGTAAGACGACCAGTAAAAGACTGTTGGCTGGCCGTTAATCTCTCTGGTATTGTTCCTGGACTGGGCCAATGGTATGGCGACCAGTGGACAAAGGCAACTGTTGTTTTCTCTATCTTTGTTGTTTTGGTTGTTCACTCGCTATGGTCTCTGTTAGCGGCGGAGGGCAGTACGAACAAAGCTTTCTGGCTGATGGGTGCAGCAGCTGTCGTGTATCTGCTCAACGTGTGGGATGCGTTTGCGACGGTGGGTCGTCCGCTGTACCCGCTGGGGAATAAGCGACAGGGACAAGACGTTTGGTACGGCGTCTTTCTCTCGCAGATTTTACCCGGGCTAGGACAGTGGTATCTAGGCCAGGCGGTAGTGGGTGGTTTGTTTTTGGCGGTGGGCGTGAGTCTATCAATGATGGCGAATAGCTGGCCTGCGCTGTTGCCGATCGCCTGTACTGTGTGGTCTGTTGCCAGCTATCATGCCTATCGGAGTGCGCCTTTGAGTCCGATGCAGCAGCCTAGCCGATCAGGCGCAATGCTGGCGGTGGTGGTACTGGGGAGTTTGTTGCTGCGGCTAGGGATTGGTAGCGTGCCGATGTGGATAGATCAGGCGGTGCTACAGTGCATCGTGCCAAGTGAGTCGATGGCGTTGACTTTGCAGGTGGGTGATCGCACTTTCGTCAGTCGCGACCCGCTCTATCAGCCCAGTCTCAAAGATATTATTGTTTTCCATGCGCCGCCCGAAGCACTTGAGGTGCTCGAAGCGGATTCTGAAACTTTGTTCGTCAAACGAGTGATCGGACTGCCGGGTCAAATAGTGGCTGTTCGAGCAGGCCAGGTTTGGGTTGATCAAAAAGTTTTAGAAGAAGATTATGTCGGTGTGCCGATCGGGTATGAGTGGGGTCCAGAGCTGGTACCACCAAATGCTTATTTTGTGCTAGGTGATAATCGCAATGCGAGCGCAGATTCGCACGTATGGGGGTTTTTGCCAAGGGAGAATATTATCGGTGAGGCTTACAAGATCTATTGGCCTATGGATAGGGTGCGTTCGCTTCAGCGTTGACTGGTCGATTGTCTATTTAGACAGCTACTGCTTTCGTTTGTTTATCCGTTTGCTCAGCCGATACCAGCTATGAATCGGGCTGAGCAGGCTGGCCACGTATAGCCTCATCTCGCTTGCGGTCACGGTATCTGTGATCACCAGATGGCGATAGCGACAAACGTGAACAACAATCTTTTTAAGGTCATTGACGGCGTATGGCAACACCATCAAAGGTCTTTTCCACTTGGCAAAGCTGAGCATACGAGTGTGATAGCGGCTAAGACCAATTCCCCAGCAAAGTGTCGTCAGATAGTCTCGGGTCAATCGGCTTTCTGGAATTTCGTGATACATCCACATCTGCGCGTTGTACCAGATTGACCAACCAGCCTGCTGAATTCGCAAGACGGCTTCTAAATCCTCGCCTGCCTCTCTATCTCCAAACTTATCGGCAAGCAACAGCTCTTCTGGTACATTGTCTAGCCAAGCCTGACGACGAACGACTAGGCCCGCTCCCGGTGGTAATATTTTTGCTTCTGGGCAGTAGGGAATTGACTCAGTGCCCCGATCGGTTAGGGCTAGCAGGGCGGCAATCCGCTCAAAGTTGGCTGGCGGTTCGGTGCTGAAGCGGCCCCGGATGCGACTGCCATAGACGCCTACCTCGGGATGGCGGATACCAAAGTAATAGGCCGAGCGTACCCAGTTTGGCCAGGGTAGGTTGTCATCGTCTAGACTGCCGACGAGCGGGCTATTGGCAGCCTCCATTCCTTTTTGACGGGCGTAGCCTGTTCCCTGCCTGGGTTCGAACTCGTATCGTAGGGGAATGTGCTGGGGCCACTGCTGCTGGTACTGACGGACAACCTCTGCGGTTGCATCGGTGCTGTTGTTGTCGATGACAATAATTTCCCAAGCAATCTGGTGGGTGCTGATTTGATGGCGTAGTCGCTCTAGTACAGCCCCGATTCGCTGGGCACCGTTGTAAGTAGGGATAATTACTGTAAAGTCTAGGGACGCTCTATCTGGGAATAGACGCAGAAACAGGGACTTTATTTTGTGCAGTACTGCCGATGAATTGGGGTCGCTAGGGGGTAGCGAGTCACCTACAAGCTGACTACGGTTTCCGGACTGGTTACGGTTTCCTGCGGAAATCACAAGTGGGGGTTCCTAAAAGTTTGAGCGGATAGCGCTCGCCCATAGAATTCCCAGGATGCAAGGTTCCCAAGATGAATATTGCTAGATTTGTGGCTATATTATCTGTCTTTTGTTGGTTCCTTTTTTTGCTTCGCTTTTTTTGCTCCGCTGGTTCTATTGGCTCCACTGGGTTAGCGTGTTCTCTAATGCTTCGGTGGCGAAGGGTTTGGTGACATAGTCGTTCATCCCGGCAGATAGGCATTTGTCGCGATCGCCCTGCATCGCATTCGCCGTAATCGCAATCACCGGAATCTGACTATTCGCTGATGCTTGCTGTCTGATTTTTTTGGTCGCTTCGTAGCCATCCAATATCGGCATCTGACAGTCCATCAAGATCAAATCAAACGATTCGGCAGACACTTTCTCTAACGCCTCTTGCCCATTGCCGACCGTAACCACGTTGTCGTAGCCCAGATCTTCTAGCAGCATTACTAGCAGATCTCGGTTGTCGACATTATCTTCAGCGACCAGGATGCGAACTCGACTTTTACTAGTGTTGCTTTCCGTCGGCAGGGTCGAGTCGTGAGCGTCGATTACCTCTTCGCTATCGTCCGATTTTCCTAGAGATACAACAAACCAAAAGGTACTTCCTTCATTTGGTTTGCTTTCTACTCCAATTGTGCCGCCCATTAGCTCAACAATTCGACGACAAATCGTCAGACCTAGACCGGTGCCGCCGTACTGACGGGTGCTAGAGTTGTCCGCCTGAACGAAGGGCTCGAACAGATTTGCTTGAGCGGCTGTGTCGATGCCAACCCCAGTATCGATGATGCTAAATCGAACCTCAACAGTCTCGTCTGTGGTCTGGAGGCACTGCGATCGCAAACACACACTTCCCCTTGCTGTAAACTTAAGCGCGTTGCCCAACAAGTTGCGTAGCACCTGCTGCAATCGAAAGCTATCGCCTACTAGCAGCTCTGGTAGAGACTCATCCATCGCCAGCACCATTTCTAATCCCTTCTCCTCTGCGGCTGGCGCAAAGTTAGAGAATGTTGTTTCTAACAGTTCAGCAGGGTCAAAGGTCTTACTATCGATGCGCAGCTCCTGTGCCTCTAGCTTAGAAAGATCTAGAATGTCGTTGATCAAGGTCAGCAGAGTTTGACCGTTGCGCTGCAGCACTTCTAGCAAATCTTGTTGCCGCTCGTTCAGCTCAGTGCGTTCTAACAGTTGGCTAGTGCCTAATATCAGATTCATTGGCGTGCGAATTTCATGACTCATATTGGCCAAGAATTCTGACTTTGCCTGGTTGGCAGAGTCGGCTGCTTGGGCAGTGGCGATCGCATCTTCTAGCGCCTGCTTTTGCTTTTTCAATCGACGCTCAGTCGCCTTTCTAGCGGTAATGTCGGTAGCTAGTCCCAATACCTGTCGCATAGCACCGGACTCGTTCGCGTCAAAAGCTACGCTACGCAGCGCTAGCCACAGCCAACTGCCGTCTTTGTGCTGAATGCGCAATTCGGTTTCTAGTGCGTCTACCTGATGGTCTACAAACCGCTGATAGTATCGTCCGACTGTCGTGATATCTCTAGGATGTACCAACGTGGTGATTGTGTGATCGCCCATCGCTTGAATCTCTTCTGGGGTGTAGCCTAATATCTTGGTAACCGAAGAGTTCAAGTACGTAATCGATTTAGACGGAATATCGTAGATGTAGATGATTCCTGGATTCGACTCAGATAAGCGACTAACAAAGTTTTTATTTTCTTGTAATTCTGCTTGTACAGATTTAATCGCGGTGACTTCATTGATGACCGCCGCTAGCCAACGACGTCCGTTCTTTAGCTCTACTGGAAAATAGCTAGCTAGCCAATAGCGATAAGCATCTGGCTCCGTTGGCAGCGTCCCTTCAAACTGATAGTCTAAGATCGGCTCGCCAGTGTCAAATACCTGCTTGTGCAGGGCCATTACCTGTTCTCCAATAGCCGAAGGGAGAACTTCATTTGTTGTTTTTCCGATATGGTCCTCTATCGATACTTGATCGATATCTGCTAGCGTCTGATTGATCTTGACAAAGCGCGAATTCTCATCGTGTAGAGCAAACCCTACTGGACTGGTCGCATAGACATTCTCCAAGATAGCACTGTTTTCTTCTAGTTCTGTCTGCACCTGCTTCAGCTCAGTAATCTCTAAGAAGGTCAGCACTACTCCATCAAGTTCACCATCGGCTTTGATGTATGGGTAGGCTCTTAGCAGCAGAGCCTCTTGGGTATCTGCGTTGACAACCTCCCGCTCTATCAAAGATTGGTTGGACAGCACCTCTCTAGCCAACGACTCTAAGTTTGTATCAACCAAGCGATTGGTAAAATCAGAGATCGGTCGATTGATATCGCCTGGTCTGAGATGAACCACATCAGCAGCGGCTGGTGTAAACTTTCTAATCTGCAAGTTGCAATCTAAGAACACCACACCAATGTTGGTACTGCGCAACAGATTATCAATGTCTTCGTTGAGCTGAACGAGTTCGTCTATCTTACGCTGATACTCGGCGTTGACCGTGTATAGCTCCTCGTTTACAGATTGCATTTCCTCATTAGTACTTTGCAGCTCTTCGTTAGAGGCTAGCAGCTCTTCGTTAGTGGCCTGCTGCTCTTCGTTGATAGTCTCTAATTCTTCAATTGTGACCTGTAAGTTCTCTTTTGTCTGTCGAAGCTCGTATTCCAGAGAGTTGATCTGTTCTGCTGCGTCTGCTGAAATCTTCGAAGACGAAGCGGTAGGCACTAAATTGTTGTTGACCAATTCTAGAACAACAACTAGCAGTGGTTCATCTCGGCTGTGCTCTGAGTGAAACCCTATTCGTAGATCGACAGAGTAAACTGTATCATCCTTTAGCGTCTCGATTCCTGTGTAGAGAACCGACTTCTTCTCGCGTCTAGCTCTGTGAAGCGCAGTCTCTAGCGGTAGACGTAGCGACCTTGGCACCATCTCAGCGATATTCATCTTTACTGCACCCACCGACAGCTCTAGCAACTGGGCAGAATTATGAAAGATCCGGGTTAGCTGATTTTCACTATTGACCAGTAGACAGGTGGCTTTGCGATCTCCAAACGCATATTTGAACGCCCCGGCTACAATCTGTTCGTCTCTTGTATTTCTCTCTCTTGTGATCCGCTGAGAGCGAAAAGTTGTCATGGTCGGCTGCACGTTCATGTTGGGCAGCAGCCTGCGTCCGTTCTTTTTCTTTCGATATAGCTTGCTTTCAGCGTTTATTGTTTCAAAGTCTTCGGTATACTCACCTAGTGTCTCCGAGCTGCCCAAAAACAAGACGCCCTCGGGGGCAAGGGTGAAGTGTAGCAGTCGCAGCACCTGCTGCTGTAGCGTCGGCTTCATGTAGATCAGCACATTTCGACAGCTGACCAGGTGCATCTTGGAAAAGCCAGCATTCTTAGTCAAATCGTGTGGTGCGAAAGTTAGCATTTCTCGCAGGTAGCGTTTGACCTTATAGGTATCATCGACGCGGTCAAAATAGCGCTCTAACCGATCTGGTGTGATTTCATTCGCGACGTTGAGGGGATAGGCCCCTTTCGCTGCAAAAGCCAGCGACTGCGGATCGATATCGGTTGCAAAGATTTTGACTTTCAGCTCTTTACCCGCCGCTTCTAGCGCATCGGCGACGGTGATCGCCAGGCTGTAGGCTTCCTCACCGGTAGAACAGGCGCTAGACCATATCCGCAGCGGTTTGCCGTCTTCTAGCTTGTCTATCAGCGCAGGCAAAACCTCTCTTTCCAACCGCGTCCAAGGAGCGCCGTCTCGGAAAAACCGGGTGGCATTGATCAGCAGGCTGTGCCGTAGCAGCCGACGCTCTTCTTCTGAGGTGGTGAGGATGTTTATATATTCGCCGATATTCCTACAGTGGTTTAGCGCACATCGGTGATACGTTCGGCGTCTGAGCGTGTTGGTTTTGTAGTCCGAGAAGTCAATATCAGACTGGTCGGCCAGAATATCGATAATTTCTTTTAGCTCGTCTGGACTAATGAACGCTTCTGCGTTGGTCTCGCCAGAGTTTTGATCAGAATTTTGGTCGTAGGTAAAGCGGACGATGTCGTAGACCGCCTGGGCTAGTTCTGGGGGGGATAGAATTTTGTCGATAATGCCAGAGGCGATCGCATTAGTCGGCATGCTAGTAAACTGAGCCGATTCCGGCGTCTGCGCTAGGACCACGCCACCCGCCTGGCTAATCTGCTGCAGCCCTTCTGTGCCATCACTACCGCCACCCGTCAGCACCACTCCGATCGCCCGCTCGGCGAACTCCTTCGCCATCGATTCAAAGAAAAGGTTAATTGGATAGTTCAGATGCGTCGCGCGGTTGGTCAGGCTAAAGTGCCGATCTTTTATCAGCATGTTCTTTCCAGGCGGCATCACATACACCGTGCCCGCCTGCACTGGCATCCCTTCGGCTACCTGACGCACCTGCATCACCGTCTTGCGCTGCAAAATTTCGCTCATCATGCTGCGAAAATCGGGCGAAAGATGCTGAACGACGACAAACGCTGCGTTCGGATAGTCAGAAATATTAGAGAAAAACTCTTCTAGTGCCTGGATACCTCCGGCCGAAGCACCGATACCAACGATGAAAAAATCTGGAACTGAGTCTGCCATGCTGTGGAAAAAGTTATCGATGGATACCAGGCTAAATAGATTTCTTATGTATTTTCATTCTAAAGATGGATTTCTCTTGTATACAAGCGTCGTTAATTAAGAGTTGTTAATCGAATGTTACTAATTGCGTGCTTTTAGTTAGGTGTGTTAATTGGACTGGTAAAACTGTGTGCCTCTGGGTCGCGCTAGGACAGGCTAACGACTTCGCTCTTTTTCCTGTTCTTGTTTAAAGGGGGCTTTGTGCTTTCCGAGCAGGCGATCGCGCAAATGCTTGATCCGGTCTCGAAACTCACTGGCTTCTTCAAACTTTAGCTCCTTTGCCGCCTCCTTCATCTTGGTCTCTAGCTGAGCGATCAACGCCGGGATATCCTCTAGCGGCAGCTCATCGCTGTGACTGACCGCCTGTTCTAGTTCTTCAGCATTTAGACGACGAGAAACATCCAAGAAAGAGAGAATCGAGTTGGCATTACGCCGGATGATAGCCGTCGGCGTGATGCCGTTTTCTTCGTTGTAGGCAGCTTGGATAGAGCGGCGACGCTCGGTCTCGCTGATAGCCTTTTCCATGCTCTCTGTCATGTTGTCAGCGTAGAGGATAGCCTTACCCTCGATATGGCGAGCCGCTCGGCCAATGGTTTGGATGAGCGATCGCTGCGCCCGCAAGAAGCCTTCCTTATCCGCATCTAGAATAGCGACTAGCGAAACTTCAGGCAGGTCCAGCCCCTCCCTTAACAAGTTGACGCCAACTAGCACATCAAATACGCCATTGCGCAGATCCTGAATAATCTCAATCCGCTCAATCGAATGCACCTCCGAGTGCAAGTAGCGAACCCGCACACCATTCTCATTAAAGTAATCGGTCAAATCCTCGGCCATCCGCTTTGTCAGCGTCGTCACCAACGTGCGCTCATCCTTAGCAGCACGGACCCGAATCTCGCCTAGCAGATCGTCTACTTGACCATCAGAAGGCCGCACCGCAATCTCCGGATCGAGCACCCCCGTGGGGCGAATGATCTGGTCGACAACATGGCCATCCGACAGACCTAGCTCCCAGTCACCTGGCGTAGCCGAGACAAAAATGCACTGATTGACCTTGTTCCAAAATTCTTCAGCCTTTAGCGGACGATTGTCCGCCGCGCTAGGCAGCCGGAATCCGTGGTCGATCAGTACTCTTTTGCGAGCCTGATCGCCGTTGTACATCGCACGAATCTGAGGCACCGTAACGTGAGACTCGTCAACTGCCAGCAGCCATTCGTCATGCGGGAAATAGTCCAGCAGACACTCAGGCGGCGCGCCCGGTAATCGGCCCGCCAGATGACGCGTATAGTTTTCAACGCCGTTGCAATAGCCGACCTCTTCAAGCATTTCTAGATCGTAACGAGTCCGCTGCTCTAGTCGTTGCGCCTCTAGCAGCTTGCCATGACTTTCCAAGAACTCAAGCTGTTCTTTTAGCTCAGCGCGAATTCCCTGACAGGCGGCTTGCAATTTGTCGTCGGGAGTGACAAAGTGACGCGCCGGATAGACATTCAGCGAATCCATGCTCTGTAGGGTTGCGCCCGTGACCGGATCGATATAGCGAATCGCGTCAATCTCATCGCCAAAGAACTCTACGCGAATCACCCGGTCCTCATAGGCGGGGCCAATCTCCAGCACGTCGCCCTTCACTCGGAAGCGACCACGCCCCATTTCGAGATCGTTGCGGGTGTACTGCACCGAGGCCAGATCGCGCAACACCTGCCGCTGGTTGGTTTCCGCACCGACTCGCAGCGGAATAGAGGCGTTGAGGTATTCAGACGGAATTCCCAGACCATAGATACAGCTAATAGAGGCGACCACGATGACATCCTGGCGCTCGAACAGCGACCTAGTCGCCGAGTGCCGCAACATGTCGATCTCATCGTTAATAGAGGAGGTCTTTTGGATATAGGTATCGGTGACTGGGATGTAGGCTTCGGGCTGGTAGTAGTCGTAGTAGCTGATGAAGTATTCGACGGAATTATTGGGGAAGAACTCGCGCAGTTCGTTACACAGCTGGGCGGCTAGCGTTTTGTTGTGGGCTAGCACCAAGGTGGGTTTGCCGACCTGATCAATTGTGCGGGCGATCGTATGGGTTTTTCCGGTACCCGTCGCACCCAGCAGGGTTTGATATTCCTGCTTTGCCTTTAGCCCTTTGACAAGCTGTTTGATTGCCTGCGGCTGGTCGCCTGCGGGCTCAAAAGGGGCTTGGATATCGAATCTTTTCTTTGGCATGGATGGAATGGGGGGCAGCAGAATCAGCCAGCGCTTTGCAGCACTTCATCCTCCTTATGGTAGACGATTTGATTGGGTGCGATCGCGCCGCTCAAATACGGTTTGCACTAGCAAATGCGCTAACCTGTCTGTAACGCTATTTCGCTGATAGTCATGGCCGAAGCCTCACCAGCGGACAACACAGAAAACGAAATCATCCTGACGCTCATTCTCTTGAATGATACTGATTGCACCCTAGGCATGAAAGGTCTACTTCGTTCAGACGAGGTTCGTAGTTGCATTGTAGATATCGTCGTTGATACCAGTGTTAGCCACCTCTGTTTGCCAATAGAAGTGATTCAGCAACTAGGTCTAAAAAAGGTAGGACGTGCCAATACAGAAACTAATTCGGTGGACTCATATGGCTGGGTAAGGTTTGATATCGAAGGGGAACCAGACAGTGTCTATCGGTGTTTAGAACTACCCAGCGGACAAATGCCAAAGCTCGGACGCATTCCGTTAGAGGACAAAGGCCTAGAACCTGATCTGGAAAATCGATGCTTGCGAAAAGTCCCTATCAGGGTGTAGCTGCGTTTGCTCTGAGTATCTAAAGAGTTGGAACAATCGGCAAACCATAGGATAATCCGATTTGGTCAACAGACAAACGTGCGGAGAATTGCATCTATGAATCGGCCAAATATTCCTGATTGCGCTTGGCAATGGCCGATTGGAAAGCAGTGGGAGACGCCATACATCGTTCGCTATGCCAGCAATCTAGACGATGGGCCGGAGCACGGTGCGCCTTTGGGTGGTTTTGGGGCGGGCTGTATTGGGCGATCGCCTAGTGGAACATTCAACCTGTGGCATCTAGACGGCGGTGAGCATGTGTTTGACAGCTTTCCGGGCTGTCAGTTTAGCGTGTTTGAACAGAATGCAAAGGGTGAGACGAAAGCCTATGCAATGAGTACGGATAAGCCAGAGACAGCGCTTTCTAGCTGGCAATGGTATCCAGCTGAGCAAGAGAATACAGGCACGTATCGGGCGCTGTATCCGCGTAGCTGGTATGTGTATGAGAATGTCTTTCAGGCGGCGCTAACCTGTGAGCAGCTTTCTCCTATCTGGGCAAATAACTATCAAGAGAGTAGCTATCCGGTTGCAATATTCCTATGGACGGCTCACAATCCGACTGACCAGCCGCTAACGCTAAGCATTATGCTGAGCTGGGAGAATATGGTGGGTTGGTTCACGAACAGTGAGACTGCGCCAGAGATTCAGCAAAGAGAAGACGGCAGTCCTTTTTATGATTATGTGCCGCCGCTAAGAGAGAGTGAGGGAAATTACAACAAACTAGTGTGTGAGGAAGGGGTTGCAAAGGGTGTGGTGATGGATGGTGGCTGGACAGGGGAACCGAGCGAAGGACAAGGACAGTTTGCGATCGCAGCCCATCACCCCAACTCAAAAGTCTCCTATTACACCCGCTGGCATCCTGGTGGAGACGGTAGCGAGCTGTGGAATGACTTTTCAACCACAGGTAGTCTGAGTAATTATGAGAATCCTGAGCCGAGTGAGGGGGAACGGATTGGGGGTGCGATCGCCCTCCAATTCACCCTCGCACCGGGCGAAACCCAGCAGATCCCTTTCGTGCTGAGCTGGGATTTGCCTGTTACAGAATTTGCTGAAGGGAAGCAGGCTTATCGGCGGTATACGGACTTTTTTGGACAGAAGGGGAGAAGCGGGTGGGCGATCGCATCCACCGCGCTAGAGCACTACGCCACCTGGCAGCAAAACATCATCAACTGGCAACAGCCCATACTCGATAGAACAAACTTACCCAACTGGTTCAAAATGGCTCTATTCAACGAGCTATACGACCTTGCCAGCGGCGGCACCCTATGGTCAGCCGCTAGCGAAGCTGACCCCATCGGGCAGTTCGGCGTTCTCGAATGCATCGACTACCGCTGGTACGAGAGCCTAGACGTACGACTCTACGGCGGCTACGCAACGCTTCTACTTTGGCCAGAGCTAGAGAAATCCATTCTTCGAGCCTTCGCTAGAGCTATCCCCACCGCTGATGACAGAGAGCGCATCATTGGCTACTACTACACGATTGGGGAAGAAGATCATACCGCCCCACGCAAGCTCAAAGGCGCAACCCCTCACGATTTAGGCGCACCGAACGAGAACCCGTGGATTGCCACAAACTACACTAGCTATCAAGACTGCAACCAGTGGAAAGATCTCTCTAGCGACTTTGTTCTACAGGTGTACCGAGCTTTTGAAGCGACTGGCAGCACAGATATAGATTTTTTAGAAGACTGTTGGAGTGCGATTGTTGAGACTCTAGC
>JBCCOH010000147.1:0-11776 GCA_039111275.1 Cyanobacteria bacterium P01_D01_bin.1
GCTTCCGGGCGATACTGATTGGTAGAGAGTGACGCGTTTCTCAATGAACGAGGACTATGAATCGGTAGACTTCTACCTTAAGCTCTCTTTTTCATAACGGGTTTACTGCTAACCGTATAGGGACGCTAAACACGTACAGCCCACGTGGAGCTAGCACCATCACTCAACAAGTTGCCAAAAACCTGTTTCTCTGGCCAGGACGTAGCTTTGTGCGAAAAGGCACAGAAGCTTGGCTGACTTTTCTCATAGAGCTGATATGGGACAAGCAGCGAATTCTAGAAGTGTATTTGAACATTGCGCAGTTTAGCAATCATGCCTTCGGTGCAGAAGCCGCTAGTCGGCAGTTCTTCCAGAGCTCCGCCCAGAGCCTAACTCGCGAAGAAGCTGCCCTGCTCGCCGCTGTTCTACCAGGCCCAGAACTATACAGCGTAGCGGCTCCTTCATCAGAAGTACTAAACCGTCAAAGTTGGATTCTCATGCAGATGAGCCAGCTCGGCGGGGAAGATTATCTGCGGAATCTAGCAGATGGAACAGTCTCTAATCAGGGCTGTAACAGCCCTGATTAGAGACTGTTCCATCTGGCATAGTCGTCTCACAAAAGATTGAATCTTCGAGGCCGCTCGTACTCAAATCTGTTGCAGTTAGGTTCGTACTGACCAAATAAGCCTGACTGAAGTTGGCATCTGTCAGGTTGGCATCAGTCATATCAGCACCTTCAAAGTTTGCCAACCGAAAGCTGCTGCCAGCTAAGTTGGCGCCTTGCAAGTTACTGTCTCCTAGTTCGGTATAGAATTTGAACTTCAAACTGGGAATAGGAATGCCAGATAAATATTCATATGTTTGAACAACAAATTCATCGGATTTTACTTCCGATAAATCAGCATTGGACAGATTGGCCCCTTCCAAATCAATCCCGCTAAGGTCGGCCTCACTCAGATTAGCACCGCTGAGATCGCTGTAGCTCAGCACGGTGACAAGGCGAGCTGGAATATGGTCAGTCTTAAACTCACGAGTAAAATTGCGAGGATGCAGTTTGGCTTTGCTCAAATCGGCAAAACGAAGATCTGAGTAAGTGATCGCCGACCCGGACAGAGCAGTACCCTGAAAAATGCTACCTTCCGAAAAAACGCTCAGCACCAATGTTGTATTGGTCATATCGGCATCTGTTAGGTCTGCGTCCGTTAGGGTTGCACCTGTTAGATAGGCACCTCGTAAATTAGCACCTGTTAAGTTTGCGCCTGTCAGGTTTGCGCCTTCTAAGTTTGCACCTGCTAGGTCAGTATCTAATAGGTCAGCACTGCTGAGATCGCAACGGACACACGCTTTTGTTTCTACTAGACGCGTCTTATTCTCGGCTACGCTAGCCGTGGCATCTGCTTGGTATTGAACAACCGTATCTCTAGCCGTTACCTGATCCTCTAGGCTAGATAAGTCGGGCACCGCTAGACTGTTGAACTCGTCTACCAGCTCGTCTCTAGAAGTCTCCACCTGCAAAAAGCGGGTGTTGTTGGCAGAATCCTCGTCCGGAGCGACTGAAAACCCAGCTCCACCAGAGTTTTAGCTCTATAGCCGGAGACAAGCCTATTGCTCATAGTTTTACTCTCGAATCTGGCGAAGACCTGATCCCGTGGAATCGAAACGGTTAGCGTCGGCCTTATTCCGCATAGAGCTTGTATCACACTCTCTCTTTCTACGTAGACAATGACGTTGTCATCCGCGAAGTTGATTTTGCAGCCAATCGATAGTTTGGCCTCTATCGGCGCTACGCGACATTGGGCCTTTGTGCCAGGTCGATCTTCTAGGGTGACAACAGGTTCCCAGTCTCGACAGCGAGAGTTGTGCGGATAGTTTTCGCAGAGGGTGTAGAGAGTGTTCTCGTCGAAGTCGTCAGCATCATCGGCGGCGATGAGTACTGGTGTGTTGTGGATACTTGCCTCGGCGGAGTCTATGGTTCCTGCTAAGAACAGCAGGAGACAAGCTGTTGTGAATGTAGTCAGCGATCGCCTTTTCATAGTGTTGTCGGAGGCTACTGGGTAAGAACAAAAAAACAACGCGTCACGGCGAAATGATAGGTGACGTTTTAGGAAATTGCAAAGACTGTGACTAGAAGTAACAAGAAGTTTAGAAAGAATCGAACAGCTCAACCTTAAGCCTCTAAGCAAGGTGTAATTTAAACTGTCAGAACCTTGCCCTTGAGGTCAGTGGGTGCCTCCAATCCGTAGCGGCCAAGCAGGGTTGGCAAAATATCGTAGAGCTGAGCGCCTTCTAGCTGTTGACCGTCTTTTGGATTAGCTGGATCGTGGAAGATCATCAACCCTTGGGGGGCGTGATTGGCATCGTCAGGGCCAGTGTCATTGTTGTTGACGTGCAGCGTACCTGTCCCAACGCTGCCGACAGAGCGCCAGGCGAGATCGTCGAAGTAGACAATTAGATCAGGGGCAAGGCCGCGTACTTTTTGGTAGGTTTCTTGGGGAATGTGGACTTTGATCGGTAGGGGATTGCCGCTGGGGTCGGTGATGGTTTTTAGGGCGGTGGAGAGTTGCGATCGCACCTGCTTAAACGCTTTTAGCGGAATTGTCCCCTCCGGCTCACGCCCTTGCACATTCAAAAATACCCGCGCATAATATCCACCCGCACCCCACGCCTGTGTCCGACCCCAATCCACCGCTACTTGATCTAACGGCGTTTGCTCAGTAGGTGATTCCTTCAAAGTCAGATAGCCATTCTCAATCAGCCACTCGTTGATACAGATGCCTCCCATCAACGGCTGTGCGCCATGGTCCGAAACTACCAGAACAGCCGTCTCTGGCCCGCACTGACTGAGCAATTCGCCGACTCTCGTATCGACATGAACGTAGTAGTCATGAATCGCATCAGCAAAAGGCATATCCGGCTCATACTGCGGGTGGCGCGAATCCATCGGCTTCCAAAAAGCATGATGAATGCGATCTACTCCCATATCCACTAGCATCAGAAAATCTGGTGATTCGGTATGAATTAGCTTGTCAGCTAAGGTGAAGCGCTGATCGCAAAGCTTGTAGATGTTGTCTAATATCTGTTGCTTATCCTCTGAGCGAAATTCAGGCACGTCCAGCATAAAATCTGGCATCCAGTCTAAAATCTGTTGCCCTAACTCCGGCGGATAGGTGAAAGGCGCTTGTAGATTCGGCGTAAGGAAGCAAGAAACAAGAGATCCGCTGACTGCGTAAGGCGGCGAGGTGCCAGGTACACTCAAGGCCGCCACCTTCCAACCAGCATCACCCAAGAAATCCCACAGACGCGGAAACTTAATCGCACGTCCATCCGCAATATTCATTTCCTGATAGTTGCGATTGGCCCGATTGCGAAAGCCATAAACGCCCAACTCGCCCGGATCTCTGCCGGTCATCATGCAGCTCCATGCAGGCACCGTGATCGCCGGAATCGAACTTTCTAACAGACCGTAGCTGCCTTTAGACATCAGCGCCGATAGGTTGGGTAGATCGCCTCGCCAGCGGTCAAACACCAGCGAGGGCTCCATGCAGTCGAGGCCGATGATGATCAGTCTGGGTGAGGAAGATATTGGCATTACATCTGGCTCGTAGGTGATCGGTGCCGCCGCCAAAGCGCGATCGCTCCGCCGATCACCGCCGCTGCCGAGAGCAAATGAACAACATTAAAAGGCGTCCCTGGAAAGAACCAAGAATCTGTTCTCAGAAACTCAATAAAGAACCGACCCAGCGGATACCAGATCAGGTACACCAAAATCAAATCCCCTGGCTTTAGCTGTTGCTTGAATCGATGAGAGAGATAGAACAACAGGCCAAATCCGATGAGGTTCCACACAGATTCGTACAAAAATAGCGGATAGAACCGAGTAGAGTCTGGATAGAGAGTCAGATCGTCGTAAGGCGCAATCCGACGGTTCGGATCAATACGCAATCCTAGCGGCGCAGTGGTAGGTGGGCCATAGAGCTCTTGATTGATAAAGTTGCCCCAGCGACCGATCGCCTGTGACAAAGGCAAAGCCACCGCCACCGCATCCAGATACACAAGCGTCGGCAGATTTCGCCACTTAGTAAACAGCCAGAGCGCCAGACCGCCGACAATAAACGCGCCAAAGATATGAATACCACCGCTCCAAATTTGCAGAATTTGCCCTGGATTAGCAAAGTAAAATCCCGGCTCTGACGATTGAACAAAAACGTAGTAAAGTCGGGCGCCAATGAAAGCAGGAACCAGTACCCACACCAGCATCTCCCAGAATTCGTCTGGGTCGTATCCTCTACGGGCAACTTCACGTCCGGCCAACCAGGTCCCCACCATCACGGCGGCTGCCATTAGCAGACCATACCATCGCAGAGCGAATGGCCCAATTTCAAAGATAGTGGGATCAACAGGTGGATACATCGGCTCTAGTCCTTTTTTATCCTCTAGATTGCTTAATCTCTCAACCTAATTTTCTTTTCTCTTCTTATCGAATCTTCTCTTCTAACCTTTTCCTCTAGTCTTCCAAGTAGCCAAGATCTTGAAGGCGACGGCACACTTCTGGATCGTCAAAACCAGTGGCTCTCGCCTGCGCGTATACCGACTGATGCGCATCCGCGTCGCTAGTAAAGGCCGCGAGCGAGGCTTGTAGCGATTCTACCTGCTCGGGAAAAATCTCGCTCAGATCCAGGCTCTCTCTAGGATCATCGTGGATGTCGTAAAGCTCTAGCGAATTCGAACCCGTTTCGATTAGCTTGTGATTGCTAAACCACACAGCTCGCTTTGCTTGGTCGCACGCGTGCTGTTGCACAAGGTTAGGCTGTCGCTTCTGAATTAAGTTGAGAACGTTTTGCGGCGTGACCGCTTCGGCAAAAACAGGCAGATCTGATTCAATATCTTTGCCCTGATGCACCAGACTTTCTTCCGCTTCGGCGGGACTGGCCAACCCGGCAGCAGTCAACACCGTATGGAATAAGCAGCGGGTAGAAACCACATCTTCTCGTTCGGTGCCCTGCGGAAAACCTGCATGTGACCGTGAGGGCTGAGAGTGCGAGGGCTGAGAGTGTGAGGACTGAGAGTGCGAGGGCTGAGAGCGTGTGGTATCTCGAATAATTAGCGGGACTTGAACCAGCTCATTATAAATAGACAAGCTGTGGCCCATGAGTTGCTTTTCGCCCAAGTGCTCGCCGTGGTCAGCGCAGATAATCACCAGCGTATTGTCGAGGCCGTGCGTCTGCTCTAGCTTCTCAAAGAAAGCGCCTACCTGAGCATCTTGGGCAGCCACTTCAGCATCGTACATACCGTCTAGTATTTCTTTTTGGGGGTCGTCAAGATCTCCCATCAGAGGCGCTAGCCAGCCGTAGACATCGCTATTAAATCGACGTAGATAGGCTTGAGCGTCACGGTCTTTTAGTACATTTGGAGCGAACTGCTCGATGCGCTCACGGGGAGGATGGTAGGGCATATGGGCACCCATCAGGTTAATAAAGGTGAAAATAGGCTGGTCATCGCCTACACCTTTTCTTTGGATATGCAGCCGGGCAGCATCTTCCAAGGATTTTTGAGTATTGCCCTTGAAGCTGAGGGCTGTTTGCCACAGCGGCACCATCAACGGCGTGAAGGAAAGCGACAGTAGCCAGTCCGAACGGGCAAAAGCATCCTGAACACGGTTGAGCCCTTTAGCAATCACCTGTTTGAAACGCTGCCTGTATCGGTCTAGCCAGTTAGAAGGTGCGCCGACCTGATTGGGCCGAGAGGTCATCAGACCGCTGTAGTTCAAGAAGCTATAAAATCCTCGACGCAAACCGTTATTGATAACGCCGACTAGCGGATTGTTGCAGAAGGCAGCAGTGTAGTAGCCACCAGACTGCAGTCGTTCGGCCAGGGTTTTGAGGTGGGGTGGCATGACCGAATAGGACTGTAGCATCTGGTGCTGGGAGGGGTACAGTCCGGTGAACATAGAGGCATGTGAGGGAATGGTCCACTGGGCGGGTGCGATCGCATTCCTAAATAAAGTAGACTGCGCGGCGATCGCATCGATATTAGGTGACGTTGCCTTGTCATACCCGTAGCAAGAGAGTCGATCGGCCCGTTGAGTATCGAGCACCAAAAAGATAATATCAGGCTGGTTTGCCTGAGACTGGTTTGCCTGTGACTGTGCTAGCTGAGTAGAAGACCGAGTGAAAGACATTGTGGTCGAGACCAGTAACTGGGCTACTCCTAGTCTAAGTGAAAGTACCAAATGAAAGGACACTTTCTACTTCTTATCAGCCTTTGTCTTTTAGAAGACAAAACAGACTTTCGACCAAAAAAGCTGCAGCCCTCTACCAAAGACCTCGATCAAAGATTGGGTTGCAGCCTTCTATCTATTCTATTGTTGCCCCGCCGACTGAACACTGCCGACTATACAAAGTCGAACTCTTAAGCCTATGTATTAGCAGTCGTAGCTGCGGCATTCGTCCGCTTCAGGATTCTCCATACAGTAAAGATCAAATGCGGATTGGCAGGATTGAATTGACTGAGCCAGCTCCTGAGCCAGCTTGCGCGACTGGGCAGTTTGCAGCTCTTCAACTGTCTCCCAGGCGATCGCAACATCTGTACTTTGAGAGCCGTGCATCTGAGTGAGACGGCGAGCATGTTCTAGAGCAGCTTTCAATCGGTTCTCGTAAGTAGAGATAGAAGAAAGCACCTGCTCAGCCGTAACAGTCTGAGACACCAGCGGCTGTAGCTCGATAGTAGGAGTAGCAGTGGAAACATTAGTAGTGCTAGTCATAGCGAATTACCCAACTAAGAAATCATTTGTGAACTGCTTACAGCCTAAACATAAGTCAGGCAGATATCAATAGAATAAACATATAAGTTTTGTCTATACGTCATTAGTTTTCCTTAACTGAACCCGGTCTATGCAATCTCATTCCAACTAAAGCTAGTCTAGTCCCGCATGTAGGAAACTACTGTCGGAGGCTGTCTGGCACAGGACCCAAAAGCTGATTCTCTATCTAGAAGGGTCTATCTAGAAGGGAATGTGTCCTCAGACATACAACTCAACAAAAGTAAACAATGCTAGAATGCGCGGCATGTCTAAAAGATTTTAGGCATCCGCTCTCTAACTTCTACTCTCTATATTGCAGCGCGTTGGCGCAGTCTCTCCTCTGAAAAATGCCCTCTCACCTACCAGCCTCTGGCGGTTGGCCTTGAGAGGGTTTGCTTGTGTCTAGTCGATCTTTAGTTCAAAAGGACGTATCGGTATGTTGGCTGTTGTCAGCAAACGGTTGATTGGTTGGGGTCATCAAAGGCTGTCGCTATTAAAGAATCGCCATCGTGGTAGATGGCACTGGATGGAGTCGAAGCCAGTGCCAATTGCGAGCTTGAATCGCAGCCTCTGGCGCAGTGCGGAGTCTTCTTCTAACTATTATTTGTTGTTGTTTTTGTCAGGGGCGATCGCAACTTTTGGCTTGCTTTCTGGCAGTAGCGCCACTGTCATCGGCGCGATGATTGTCGCTCCCTTGATGGGTCCAATCACGGGCATTGCCTTTGCGCTGGTTATGGCCAACCGCAGACTGCTAAGGCGCGCGAGCCTATCGCTGGCGATAGGCTCCTTGCTGACGGTAATTACGGCTACGCTAATTGCGAAGGTCGCTGGGATAGAAGAGCTTACAGGCGAGATTTTGGCACGGACGCAGCCAACGCTACTGGATCTGGGGGTAGCGCTAGCGGCGGGCGCGGCTGGAGCGCTAGCAAAATCTCGTCGCGGCATTTCTGACGCATTGCCCGGGGTAGCGATCGCAGTTGCCCTGGTTCCCCCGCTCAGCGTCGTTGGCATTGGCATCGCTTTCGGCTCAATGTCTGTGTTCGCTGGCTCGCTGCTGCTGTTTTTAACTAACCTAGTCGGTATTATTTTTAGTGGCGGACTGGTTTTTCTGGCGCTGAGCTACGGCTCTGTGCAGAGAGCAAAAAGAGGCATGACCGTCGCGATCGCCACGCTTGTGTGTCTAGGCATTCCGCTAAGTCTCTCATTCCAGGATCTGGCGATCAAAAAGCAAGCTCGTATCAGCGTGAACACCCTAATTCGTAACAGCAGCCTCTTTTCTAGTACAGATATCCAATCGCTAGACATTACCAGAGACGGCGATGAGCTAATTGTCTATCTGGACGTAGAGGTAGTGCCAAACTCAATATCTGCACAGCAGGTCGATCAAGTTCGCGACACCCTCTCTAGAGAAATCGAGCGCCCTGTCACGCTAAACGTCAGTGTGATTCCGATTGAACAGTTCGTCAGCAATGCCCCTTCAGAAGAATCACAGTCCTCTTTGCGGGACAAAGCAGCTAGAAAGCAGAAACAGATAGCAAATCCGAAGTAGTCACCAAATAAAGATCCAACTTTACGTAGAAGCTGCTATATGTTTTGAGCGATATTATGGACCGTCCAAAGCGTACGGTAGTCTACCCTTATGGCGACAGTCTCTACATCAACCTCTCGACAATGGCACACGCTCGACATTACCGAAACAGCAGCGTCACTTGGTGCGAACCCTGAAGATGGGCTTTCGCAATCGGAAGCTGACAATCGACTAAAGGAATACGGCACCAATGAGCTAAAAGAGACTGTGGGGCGTAGCCGCTTTCAGATTTTGCTTGATCAGTTTGCTGATATTATGCTGCTGATGCTGATCGCGGTGGCAATCGTGGCGGCGGTGCTGGATGTGCGAGCGGGGAACTTTCCAAAAGATGCGATCGCCATCGGTGCTATTGTTCTACTCAACGCAGTCCTAGGCTATTTCCAAGAAAGTAAAGCAGAAGACGCCCTAGCTGCCCTCAAAGGATTGTCTTCTCCAAACGTCACCGTACTGCGGTCGGGAGAAACTAAAGAGATCTCAGCAAAGCAGCTCGTACCGGGCGATCTGGTCTTGGTAGAAGCGGGCAACCAGATCGCAGCGGACGGTCGTTTGCTAGAGTCAGCCGCCCTACAAGTCAGAGAATCTGCCCTCACTGGCGAAGCAACAGCGGTAGAAAAGCAGGCAAACTCTACTCTAGACCCTGATACGAGTCTCGCGGAAAGGAAGAATCTAGTTTTCCAGGGAACAGAGATTGTTCACGGTCGAGGCAAGATGCTAGTGACCGGGACTGGTATGAAGACTGAGCTTGGCAAAATCGCCACCATGATTCAGTCTGTATCAGAACTGAAAACACCCCTACAGCAGCGGTTGGACCAGTTAGGTAGAACGCTGGTAGTGGGTTCCCTTTCGCTAGTCGCACTAGTCGTCATTGGTGGCTCTCTAGCAATTGGCTGGTCCGCCTTTGAAGAACTGCTGACGGTGTCTTTGAGTATGGCGGTGGCCGTTGTGCCAGAGGGATTGCCAGCTGTAATCACGGTGACGCTGGCACTAGGAACGCAGCGAATGGTAAAGCGGCAGGCGCTGATTCGTCGCTTGCCAGCAGTAGAGACGTTGGGCTCGGTGACTACGATCTGCTCGGATAAAACTGGCACGCTGACGCAAAACAAGATGGTAGTGCAGCAGATGCACGTGCCGGGACTCCCGTTCGAGCAAGATTTTGAAGTCAGTGGAGAGGGCTACACGCCAGAAGGTGAATTTCAGCTGGGCGGTAAGACGATTGCACCCTTAGAAAAGCCAGCGCTCGCTTTATTGCTATTGGACTGCGCGCTCTGCAATGACGCGGCGCTACAGACTGAAGCTGACGAGAAAGGAAACAGCCAGTGGGCGATTGTCGGCGATCCTACAGAAGGTGCACTAGTGACTTTGGCAGCGAAAGCAGGACTAGAGAAAAAGAAGCTGGAATACGAGTTTGAGCGCTGCGCGGAGTTTCCGTTTTCTTCTGAGCGCAAACGGATGAGCGTAGTGGTGTCTGTACCAGAAAGCAATCGGTTAGGCATTGATGCGCCCTATGCGATATTTGCCAAGGGATCGGCAGAGCTGTTGTTAGAGTGCTGTAACCGAGTAGGAAAAGGAGCTAAGTCTCTCACCGAAACAGACAAAAAAGAGATCCTAGAGAAGGTGGAATCTTTCGCCTCCAAAGGCGGTCGTGTGCTGGGCTTTGCCTATCGGCCACTGGCGAAACAAGAGTCAGGGAAACTAGAAAAGCTTGAAGAATCAGAAGCAGAAAATAACCTCATCTGGCTGGGCTCGGTCTCTATGGTTGATGCGCCCCGCCCTGAGGTTCGAGAAGCAGTCAAACGCTGTCAGCAGGCAGGCATTCGCCCTGTAATGATCACTGGCGATCATCCGCTCACGGCCAAAGCGCTAGCCACAGATTTAGGACTAGTCAGCGCAGGAAAATCAGATGCTTTCACAGGCGCGCAGATAGAAGAAATAAGCCGAGAAGAGCTAGAGGCCGTTGTTTCTTCGACCAGTGTGTATGCTCGCGTTTCTCCTGAGCACAAGCTGCGAATTGTACAGGCGTTGCAGGCTAAAAAGCAGGTTGTTGCTATGACGGGTGATGGTGTGAACGACGCACCTGCGCTAAAGCAGGCCGATATCGGTATCGCGATGGGTATCACTGGCACCGACGTTAGTAAAGAAGCTAGCGATATGGTGTTGCTAGACGATAATTTTGCTTCGATAGTCGCAGCGACAGAAGAAGGAAGAGTCGTCTACGGCAACATCCGCAAGTTTGTGAAATACATTTTGGGTTCAAATATTGGAGAAGTCATCACCATTGCCCTGTCTCCTTTGCTGCTACCGATTGTTGCAGTGCCTTTGACGCCGCTACAGATTTTGTGGATGAACCTAGTCACCGACGGTTTTCCCGCTTTGGCGCTGGCGCTAGAGCCATCAGAGCCGAATATTATGAACAGACCGCCGCACGATCCAGAAGAGAGTATCTTTGCCAGAGGATTAGGGCTGTACATGGTGCGGGTGGGCATTGTGTTTGCGATTCTGGCAATATCGCTGATGCTGTGGGCTTATGGTTACACTCACAGTGAGACAGGACGGGTGATTGGTAACCCGGACCGATGGAAGACGATGGTGTTTACAATGCTGTGCTTGTCTCAGATGGGACATGCGATCGCCGTTCGATCCAGCAATCGTCTCGCCATAGAAATGTCTCAGTTCTCCAATCCCTACGTGCTGCTAGCAGTCGCAGGGACAACAATACTGCAGCTGTTGCTGATCTACGTAGCCCCCTTGCGAAATTTCTTTGGCACACACTATCTATCCGTAACAGAACTGATGGTCTGCGTAGGAT
This sequence comes from Cyanobacteria bacterium P01_D01_bin.1, assembly GCA_039111275.1. Classification (GTDB taxonomy): domain Bacteria; phylum Cyanobacteriota; class Cyanobacteriia; order Phormidesmidales; family Phormidesmidaceae; genus Phormidesmis. The sequence goes on from JBCCOH010000147.1 coordinate 11,173, forward strand.
TTAGCTCATTGTTGTTCATCTGGCTAGAGCTAGAGAAGCTGTTTATTCGCAGCCGCCGCAAAGAACAAATGCCGAAAAATCATGCTGTATAGAGCTTGCTCAGTCCCAGCTTTGCTAGACCTTTTCGATAGGCAATAGAGCTTTGATCTGCTTCGATATGCGCCTCTGCTCGCAGATCGAGCGGTAGATCCTCGGGATACTGCGCTTCGACTATCTCTTTATCTTCATTGAAAATTTGATAGTTAAATTCGTAAACGGGTTCAAGCGGCTGATCTTTATCAAAGTTGCGAACGATCGGGCAAAAGACACGGGTTTTGCGAGCTGAAACGGGGGAGGCAGCGTTGAGGATGCATAGGCGACCATCTTCTGGGAAATGAACCCGAAGTAGCGCGGTAAAAGGAAGAAAAACCTCGAAAGCGCGAAGCCATTCGAAATCGGCGGGCGCTCTGTGCTGGAGCCCTTTGGGGAAGTTGCTGACGGTGCTGACGTAGTCGGCTTTATGGCCGTAGGCAGTGGGCGTGACGCTGTAGGTGGGGACGACAGGATTGGTGCGATCGCCAAACGACTCCGCATGCACCCAGGCAAAATGTGCCACGTCTAGAAA
>JBCCOH010000148.1:0-11747 GCA_039111275.1 Cyanobacteria bacterium P01_D01_bin.1
AGGCGTCGGCCCCACTGCTATTGACCGCGTCATCGGCGTCGCCAAAGCCTACACCACCCGCGTTGGCGAAGGCCCCTTCCCCACCGAGCTAGACGACGAAGTCGGCAACATGATCTGCGAAGTCGGTGCAGAATTTGGCACCACCACTGGTCGCCGTCGCCGCTGCGGCTGGTTTGATGGCATTGTTGGCCGCTACGCTGTGCGCATTAATGGGCTAGATTGCCTAGCTGTGACCAAGCTCGACGTACTCGATGGCCTAGAAGAAATCAAAGTCTGCGTTGCCTACGAGCTAGACGGCAAGCGCTGCACCGACTTGCCGAGTAACGCGCAGCAGTTCGCCCGCTGCCAGCCCATCTACGAGACCTTGCCTGGCTGGAAGCAATCAACCGAACACTGCCGCAGCCTAGAAGATTTGCCAAAAGCCGCGCTAGACTATCTTGAATTTCTAGCCAAGCTAGTCGAAGCGCCAATTGCGATCGTGTCCCTGGGTGCGAGCCGCGATCAGACCATCATCGTCGAAGATCCGATTCATGGCCCGAAACGAGCACTGCTCGAAGAGCACACCAGCGCTTTTGGAAAAGTCGCTTAAGACTCAGGTTCGCTAGCGCAGAAGGCTTTCTCTTCTGGGCATACGCTTTCAGAGGGAGCGCTACAATCGTCGCATACTGCACAGTAAATCTCATGCAAACTACTTATCGCCTCAATGCTAGCGATCTAGACGAGAACTTCCTAAAAGGGCTGAAAGTAACCTTTCAAGGCCGAGAGATTGAGATAGTGGTATACGACGTTGCGGACGAAACAGAGTACTTAATGGGCTCTGAGGCTAACCGAGAACGGCTTTTGGCGGCAAAGGAAAACGTTGAGAACAGGCGCAATCTAGTAGAGGTCTCACTAGAGTCACTCGAATGAGTCGGCAGATAGTTTTTGAAGCGTCAGCTTTTGAAGACTTGAATTACTGGGCAGTTACAGACAGGAAAATTCATCAGAAAATCATTGCCCTGATTAAAGATATTGAGCGATCACCCTTTAAAGGGTTGGGTAAGCCAGAAGCTCTCAAGTACGACCTGAAAGGCTTCTGGTCTAGACGAATCAACAAAGAGCATCGACTCGTCTACAAAGCGACCGAAGATGAGATTTTAATTGTTGCCTGTCGCTATCACTATTGACGCAACCGTGCAGAAAAAAATAACGCTGGCATTCCTCTATCGGCTACTATGGATCTTCGGGCTTGTCTGACGTTTGACATCTTTGCCTTCTTTTGACTGACTTGGTTTTATTCACTGACCAAATCGCACACCAAACACACTGACTGAACACTACTAACTCTCATGGATTTATCAATTGAATGCACCCAGCGTGCGCCAGAAGACAAGCCCAAAAGACTTCGTAGAGAAGGAACCCTACCCGCAGTTCTCTACGGACACGATGGCTCTAACTCCCTACCTCTAAAGCTGAGCAACTACGATGCTGAGGCGCTCTTGCGCAAGGCATCGGTCAATAAGTCGGTTATTACCGTCAATGTGCCGGACGTGCCATGGAGTGGCAAGGTAATCTTGCGCGAAGTACAAAAGCATCCCTGGAAAAACAAGCTACACCACCTTAGCTTTTTCTCGATTGCTTCGCAGTCTGAGATTGAGGTCAGTATGCCAATCAATTTTGTCGGCGATGCGGTCGGCGTGACCGACGAGGGCGGTACGCTTGATATGGTGATGACTGAAGTTCAGCTGAAGTGCCCTCCTGATGCGATTCCTCAGACTTTGGATGTAGACGTTTCGGAGATGAAGATCGGGGACGCGCTGCATGTTGGTGAGATCAAGCTGCCAAAGGGCACGTCGATTGCGCTAGAGCCGAATTTGTTAGTTGTGTCGGTACTTGCGCCTCGCACGGCTGCTGCGGTTGAGGAAGCTTCGGGAGATGTGCCTGGGGCAACCCCAACAGAAACAATTAAAGTTGAAGAAGATGTGGATACGGCAAGCTAATGGTCGCATCTTTGACAGCGCACCTGTAAGCTGATTTGGTAGCTCATTTTCTAGAACTAGATGCCGAAAGGGGGTTAGGAAGAGGTATTCCTAGCCCCCTTTCGGTTTTGTGCTGATCTCCATTCCTTTAAACTGACTTGACCAACCCCATGCCCGATTCCACTTTGCCAGCCCTGATTCAGCAGATGCTTCAGCCAAGGTTCTATCCGCATTCGGTGACTAAACCTGTTCAGCTGATGCAGACTCACGTTTCGTACGTGCTGCTCACTGGCGACTATGTCTATAAGCTAAAGAAGCCAGTGAACTTTGGCTTTCTAGATTACTCTACGCTTGAGAAGCGGAAGCACTTTTGTGAGGAGGAGCTGCGGCTGAATCAAACGGGGGCGGGCAGTCTGTATCTAGAGGTGGTGGCCATTACTGATGCGGCAGACGGTGCTGAGGCAGACAGCGCTGAGGCAGATGGCGCTGAAGGCGTTGCTGAGATACAGGGCAGCGGTAACCCGATTGAATACGCAGTGAAGATGCGGCAGTTTCCGCAGGCGGCGCTGCTGAGTGAGCAGTTTGCTAAGGGATTGCTAGATGAGGAGAAGGTGCGATCGCTTGCTAGAACCGTCGCCGATTTCCACAACAAAACCGTCACCAGTGAACACGTTCGCACCTATGGTACCCCAAACGCCATCCGCCAGGCATTTGATGAAAACTACGAACAGACCAAAGCCTACATCGGTGAAGATGAGATCACCAAACCACAGACTCAAAAGCAGTTCGATGAAACCAAAGCCTACACAGACAACTTTTTTTCTACTGAGCAGACTCTCTTTCAAAAGCGTCTAGATGCCGATAAAATCCGTGCCTGCCACGGCGATTTGCACCTCGGCAATATCTGCGAATGGGAAGGCAAAGTTCTACTATTCGATTGCATCGAATTTAATGAGCCTTTTCGCTTTGTCGATACGATGTTTGATATTGCCTATATCGTGATGGATCTAGAAGTTGCCGGACGTGAGGATCTTAGCCGCATCTTCCTAAACGAATACGTAGAAGCGACTGGCGACTATGAAGGCTTGGAAATCTTGCCACTGTACGTTAGCCGTCAGTCGTATGTGCGGGCAAAAGTCACTTCTTTCATGCTGGGTGATCCTTCTGTTTCCCCAGCAGACCAGAAAGCCGCCAGTGAGAAAGCCGCTAAGTACTACGAACTGGCCTGGTCCTACGTGCGCAAAGACCAGAAAAAAAAACTCTAGTCGTCATGTGTGGCCTGTCTGGCTCGGGGAAAAGCACCACGGCCAGCGAGCTAGTTAGACTATCGGGGGCTATTCGCCTGCGCTCTGATGCGGTGCGAAAGCATTTGGCAGGGATTAGCCCGTATGAGAAGGGGAGCGATCGCATCTACACCGCCGAGATGACAGACAAAACCTACAGCCGCTTGATTGAATTGGGCGTGCAGCTAGCGATTCGGGGCTACCGGGTAATTTTAGATGCCAAATTTGATCGCAAAGCGAAAAGAGCAGAGGCGATCGCCAAAGCCACCGCGCAAAACTTGCCGTTGACCTTCTTACACTGCACCGCTCCGCCCGAAGTCTTGAAAGCGCGAGTAAAAGCACGTAGCGGTGACATTGCCGACGCGACCACCGCGATCTTGGCGAAGCAATCAATGGAACCCTTTGAGCCAACCGATCCGGTCATCGTAGTAGATACAACTCAGTCGATAATTGAGGTTCGGCAGCAGCTAGACAACGTATTCTAGCCCCCATGCTGGAGCAAGCCCCTTCAAACTAAACAAGGCTCAGCAATAAAGCTGGTATATTTGGTGCATTCAGCAATTCTCACTCTCCATTCATCGCTCCGTCCCCTCTCAGAGAAGGACAGCGCCTTACATCCTTCCAACTCCTTCATTCTTCTAAACCCTGTGGCTGACCTAATCATCCCAGCAGTCATTAGAACCTGGCTGATTTTTCTAATCGTCTTTTTCCTGCTGGGCTATCCGGTTCCCTTTAGTATCGTCTTCGGTGGAATTGGTGGCCTAGCAGGTGGCATTATGAGTGGCTGGTGGCAGGTCAAAGGTGGCACGCCCGAGAATCCGAAAGGACTTCCCCCGACTGACAAGCTCAGACGCCCTGACCCAGATGGCTCTGACGAAAATCCCTACTTCTCGCTTCCCTTCCTCAAAACAAACAAAGCCAACCGACGCTACATAGAACGCAAAAAGCGGGCCAGAGACCGAAGAATCAAGAAATAGTCCTAACTGTTCCTTCCCTCCGCTTTTTAATGTTCTTCCTCTCCAAGCTCCTCCCGCTGTTCATTTATCCTGTAGGGCTCAGCAGCTTGCTAATGTTGCTGGGGCTAGTCTGGCTGTGGCGTCATCCTCGCTGGGCAACCGCGGCGATCACACTTTCTTTGTTCATTCTCTTTTTTAGCAGCAATCCCGTTGTCAGCAACAAGCTACTCAGCTCTTTAGAATGGCAGTATCTTCCGCTCGATCCGATTCCGCCAGCCGATGCGATTGTTGTACTAGGCGGCGCGACAGTGCCCGCGCTCGCGCCTAGACCGTGGGTAGAAGTAGGCGAAGCAGGCGATCGCATCCTTTACGCTGCTAGATTGTATAACCAGGGCCGGGCGCCAAAGCTAATCCTTAGCGGTGGACGGGTGCAGTGGCGAGGCGGTAGCGACCAGTCAGAAGCGGACGATATGAAAGCATTTGCAATGGCGATGAACGTTCCCGAAGCCGACGTTATCCTAGAAGGCAATTCACTAAACACCAGACAAAACGCAGTGAACGTCAAGGAAATTCTCGAAGCTCAATCGATCGACTCTGTGCTGCTAGTGACCTCTGCTGTCCACATGCCACGATCTGTTGCCATCTTTAGAAAGCTGAATATCGACGTGGTTCCCGCACCTACCGATTATCTGGTCACTACTCCCACAGACGGCGCAAAGAAAACTACGATTGAGGGAAGGATCCTAAATCTACTGCCCCATGCCGAAGCGACTCAGCAATTCACGCGGGCAATGAAAGAATACGTAGGATTTGTAGTTTATCGATTGCGAGGCTGGGCATGAGCGATCGCATTAATCCAGATATCAACCGTCTGGGCATTCACTCTGGCATGCATCAGCGTGCCGTTTTTGAATATCTAGTGCCGCGCTCGGCAGAAGTTAGACAGGCAAGCGAAGCGCTACAGCTGCATCAGGCCGCCATTGACTTTCAAAGAGAAGCGGCCCATCGGCAGGCATTTGCAGACTATTGCGAGTGGTACTACAAACTAGCTGAGCAGAATAAAGCCGAAATGCTAGCGATGGAAAATGACTCAAACTCATTCATGTGGTGGCGCGGCGCAACTTGACCATAAAGAAGCCATCCATGTGCTGACGATGCGGCCATACCTTAATCCAGCCCGCCTCGGTAGGAGAGATAGCGAATGAGGGCGGTGGCGCTTCGATGACCCACCCCGTATTCTGAGCGAGAAAAGCTTCGATCTGTGCCTCGTTTTCAGCCGGATGCAGAGTGCAGGTCGCGTAGACTAAGACGCCACCGGGCTTTACCCAGGTGGATGCATGGTTCAAAATCTCAGCTTGCAAGGTAGTGAGGGACCGGGCAGACTCGGGGGTCTGTCGCCAACGCGCGTCGGCGTGGCGGTTGAGGGTGCCAAGACCAGAGCAAGGGACGTCTAGGAGAACGCGATCGCCCTGACCCACAAAAGTCGGCTGATTGCGGCTGTCGGTCATGATTGGCCGGACAATGGTCGCGCCGAGACGATCGATATTTTGCTGAATCTTTTTGGTGCGTGATGGAGTGCGATCACAGCTCCAGACCACTCCCTCATTCCCCATCAGCTCCGCAATATGCAGGCTTTTCCCCCCCGGCGCAGCGCAGGCATCAATAATTACCTCCTCCGGCTGTGGGTCCAATAGATAGCTGACAAGCTGAGCGCTGCTATCTTGTACTGCCCACCACCCCTGGTCATACCCTGGTAGCTGAGTCACCGCGCCTACATGTGAGGTCAGCCTTAGCGCAGATGGAACGCCTTCGACAGGGACAGTCTCGACCCCCGCTTCGGCAAAGAGTGCCGCCGCTGCCGAGCGAGACTGATGCTGAAGGTTAATGCGTAAATCTAGATGGGGGGGCTGATTGAAGTATCTGCACAATGCGGCTACTTGATCATCTGGCAGCATAGAGCGCCATACGTTGATAATCCAATCGGGGTAGCTGTGTAGGATGCCTAGCTGCTGCGTAGTGTTTTCTGACAGCTTTAGCGGATCGGTTACAGCATCCGGTTCGGTCTTTACCTCACGAATGTACTGGCGTAACATGCCGTTGACCACGCCACTGAGCTTACCGAGCCGTTGAGACTTTGCTAGCTGCACAGTTGTATCAACAACCGCGTGGTCTGGCACATGGTCTAGGTAGCGCAGCTGATAGAACCCTATCCGCAAGATTTGAAGCAGGTCGGCCTGCTGTTTTGCGGCGGGGCGTTTCCCAAACTGATCGATTAGCGCGTCTAGCGTTCTCTGTCTGCGAACGGTGCCGTATACCAGCTCAGTGACCAGTCCTCTGTCTTGGCTACTGAGCTGAGAGCCCTTGAGCTTACGATCTATGACCACATCAGCAAAAGCGCCCCGGTCAATTGCTCGGAGCGCTTCAAAAGCAAGCTGTCTCGCTTTTGTGGGTTTATTCGTTTTAGGGCTAGCTGTCTTGATAGGTTGAGTCAACTGCGTAGGTTAAGCTGTCTTCGCTTTATTTCCGTTTGCCACGAGGGCCGCGAGCAGGCATTGCCCGTTCTGCATCTCCACGGCGTCTTTTGTCTCGCCATTCAATAGCAGTCAGATAGGCCACGCCGCCCGTTACGACTATTAATAGGACAAAAGACAACACGGCCAGTACCGTCAGTACCTGGTTCTGCGCCGCCATATCGAGGAAGTCGCTTATGAAAGCATTCATCATAGATCCCTTAATGCTAGAAGCCGTTACGTCCCCAAATCACCATCGAGATAGAGAAGGTGAAGCAGGCAAACAAAGAAACCCAGCCGAGTGTCAAGATGTCCATAGTCTGTAGTCTGTTTTTAGTAGAGATAAATTCTTCAGTCTCTATCATACGGTAAAGTTAGAGCTGCCTCGGCGGTGAACAGTCGGATTTGTCTAACAGAAAGCAAGCCTACGAGAATAAGGCAAAGGATCTAACAGGTGACCACATCAGAAATGACCCTGGCTGAAGCGCGGCTAGAGTCAATCAAATCTGGATTGATCGGAGCGGGTGTAATCGGCCTGATCTCAATGGTGACAATGTTTATTGCGGTGGCTGCTAGTTTACCTTTGCCGCTGCCTGAGAGTATTTTGGGCTGGCTGGTTAATCTGGCGGTGGCGATCGCATCAGGCTTTTTCTTCGGCGTTACGTATCGTTACATTGTCCGGCAAGACGATAATTTGCATCTGGGTGGCGGAGCAGTAGGGGCATTTGCTTTGGTGCGATCACTTGCCCAGATCGAAGCGACTTGGAACGACACTTTTGCACCTGTAAGCTGGCTGCTGATCACGGGTGAAAGCTTTCTGTGGTTTGTGGCTGCTCGCTACGCGCTAGATTTTGCGATTACGCGACAGTGGGTCGAGCCTATAGATTGAGCCGCTGTTGCCCAGAGGCTTATCCAAAGGCTTACAGTTCGAAGGTTTCTATATCACCTTCGGTACGCTGCATGGATAGGTCGATAGCGGAAAGAATTTTATTCTTAGCGCTATCGCTCTCCATACAGGCCACTGTCAGCCGCGCCACCCCAGCCCGAGGAATTGAGCCAGCAACAGACACGTCGGCAGTCAAAATCTCTTGATTGGTTGCAGGTTGGGTCACTAGTCCACCTGGTCGAATAACCGTGTAATCCAGTCCGCTGTTGGTCAGGTAATCTTCTGCTTGAGCTTTCTCTTTTAGAACCGGGCCGAGGGTATCCAGGACGTTGGGGGGGAGGGCGATCGCACTATCACCGCTGCCAATCGAGCTAATCAGAATAAAGCGGTTAGCCTTGGCGGCAATAGCCGCATCAATCAGATTTTTGTTACCGAGGTAGTCAGGGCGATCGCCCGCATCCATGCCTGGAACACCTCCAATCGTGCTGATCACCACATCAACAGAGTGAGCGCTCACAGCCGCCTTCACTGCCTCCGCATCTAGGGCGTTACCAAATTCAAGCGTAATGCCCATACCCAATAGCTCTTGCTTAGCATCTTCACTTCTTAAAAGCGCCACAGCCTGATGCCCTTTAGCAACTAGCTCCTTGGCAATTTCGCGGCCAACCCCTCGACTGGCTCCCGCTAGAAAAACAAGTGACATAGCATCCTCACAAAAATCCTACATAAAACAGCAGCCAACCTGACTAGCAAAGCAAGAATGCATCCTAGTCAACATCAAACCGATAGCGCACTGCCCCTGTCTCTGGATGATTGGCCACTTCTACGTAGCCATCCCTTTGCGCTTCATCTAAGAGCGCTTTGAGTTCTTCCTTACTAAAGTTAGTGTTCATCGCCATCTGCGCCATCGATAGCTGCCCATTGTAGTGCTGTGCCAGGCGCAGCAGCTTCTGCATGGGTGTACCTGGCTGCTCAACGTATCTAGACTGAGCATCTAGAGAACTAGCACCCCCGACTCCACCAGCAAGATCATGAACAGGCTGGGCAACCAACTGGCCCTGCATCTTAGCAATCACACCAGATGCCTTAATCACCTCAATATAAAACAGTAAAAACGCCACCAGTACCGCAAACGAAATCAGTCCACTGATAACAGGTATCCAGGCGGTGACAAATTCGGCGACCAGAGCGCACGCATAGAAAGTCCCTAGCGTTTCTTTCTTCATGCCAGTGGCGAGCTGGTTGCTAGCTAAACATTGATCAAAGCCTCTGCCCAAACTAGGAAAAGTGACAAACACCCAATACAAATTGAATATAGGAACCAATAGCAGCAGCGCAGCAGTAAGCGGCTCCTGTTTGCGATAGCCTGCTGGCAGAGAGCTCCAGCAGCTGTAGTGAAGGAAGACCGCCAAGAGTGCGTTCAAGATTAAGAACGGTAGCAAAGCAGTAAAACCGATAGCTGCACCGAAGAATCCAAAGAATCCAAAGATCGATAAAACAAATTGAGTAAGACTGGTAAGAACTATTACTACGATGAACAGCGTTATAGAGGTAGCCATAGGAACGAGAGTAAGACTGTGGCGTTAAAGGACTTCTAACGTAGGAAAAGCAGGCGACTAAGAATAAGCCGCAGTAGTACACCAGCCAACATTGTAGGTAGAAGCAAAATCTATCTGACCTCTCTTAAACAAGTTGTAATGCTGACCTGACGATTCGGGTTATCCACACTCTGTTACCTTCAGCAAGGATGGGTGTGAAGTCTGTACAATCTAAGCAAGCGAATATCCAAAATCTCTAGAGCTTCTAATGATTCCAACCGTTATCGAGCAGTCGGGTCGCGGCGAGCGCGCTTTCGACATCTATTCACGCTTGCTCAGAGAGCGCATCATCTTTCTCCACGGTCAGGTCACTGCCGACTCGATGAACCTGATCGTGGCCCAAATGCTTTTCCTAGAAGCAGAAGATCCTGAGAAGGACATCTACCTATACATCAACTCTCCGGGTGGCTCGGTCTCTGCGGGATTGGGTTTGTACGACACAATGAATCATATCCGCCCGGACGTAGCAACTATCTGCATGGGGTTAGCCGCCAGCATGGGTGCTTTCTTGCTCAGCGCAGGGGCTAAAGGCAAGCGGATGATTCTGCCCAATGGCCGAGTCATGATCCACCAGCCTTCCGGCGGCGCGCAGGGTCAGGCGACTGATATTGAAATTCAGGCGAAAGAAATCCTGTATCTAAAGACGATGCTGAATGAGGCGATGGCGAAGCATACAGGTCAGCCGCTGGAAAAGATTAAAGAAGACACCGAGCGCGATTTCTTTATGTCTCCCCAAGAAGCGATGGAGTACGGCCTAGTCGATCAGGTGATTGATCGTCACGCGGTCGGCAGTCGGCCTACACCTGTTAATTAGAATCAGATCAGGAGGAGAGCTAGAAGCGCAATTATCTGCGACGCAGCTAGCCGCGACTTAGTCAACAGTGGCAGCAGTCAACCGTAGGCTAGATAGCTTCTGGATCAACGCCCATCTGTCGAAGCTTTTCAGCCATACGTTCAGCTCTTTGCTGCTCTGCGTCAGCTCTTTGTCGCTCAACAGCTTGCCCTTCTGCGCCAGTAAGCAGCACTTGACCTCGTGGGTCACACCACCGCAACCATTGACGGGTGACTGTTTCCTCGAATGGCCCTTCCCAAAGCGTCAGGCCCAGGCCCACCGTGTCGATTTGGACGCTCTGCCCTACGGTGGCAATGCCTGCTGGAGGGGTTAGCTCTACGTATTGACCAGATACCAAACTCCAAACTCGTAGCAGGGCACCATTCATATTGGCTTCGTCTTGGATCTGTCGCAGCGGGTCGTACACTGCGTAGTAGGTGACGCCGATTTGAGCGTAGATGTCTTTCTTGCTCTTTACTTTGCCTTTACGTCTAGACCTAGCGCTAAGGGCAACCTCATCCCCTTCCTGGTTGGAGACTATCTCAACGCAGACTTCTGGAACTTTGCCAAATTCCCAGACAAAGTAAGCGCGATCGCGTCTTTCGCTCAAATCTTCGGCCCGCTGCACATCCAAACTCAGCAGCATATCAGGGACGACCGGTTCCCCCTTGAGTTTGTAAAACAGCCCGACGTTCGTTTCAGCGATAAAGGGTAGCGGCAAGACATTGCTGCTGCATAGCGTATCTACTAGCAAGCGCTGCTGCTGAGCAGACTGAAAGTTATCCACGGGCGTATCGTCTTCAATAGTAAGGTGGCTGATGTCTAGCTCATCAACCGTGTAGGTAGGCTCTGTTGATTCTGTATTAATCAGTTGTTGAACCATAACCGATAGTGGGTTCCGACAGCTTTAATTATGGCATAGTGCTTGTGGCGTGGCGCTTATGGCATAACGCCACAACCGCCAGCTTCCACGTGCCTACCAACCTAAAGTACCTGCGCCACCTTTGAAGGGACCGACGACATCCTGAGTAATCCATCCGGCATAGAAGCTGCCAGCTTGGGGCTGCACTTTTTCATCATCTACATAGCAAGCATCCATCGGACCTGGATAGAAGCTTACATATCCTTCGATTTCTTTGTAGTTAGGAGAAATTTTTGGGTAGTACCAAGCAACGTTTTCTGCTACGCGATCGCCCACTCGCAAAGTGTAGTAACTAGCGCGTCCTTTCCACTCACAGTAGCTAGAGTGAGTTGTTTGAACTATGTATTCTGTCTCGATATCATCTAGTGGTATGTAGTAATTGGGCGGGTGACTGGTCTCTAGAAGCCTTTTAGAACGGTGAGTATCAGCGATTAGCTGATTGTTGAAGATAATTCTAATATGTTTGTTCACGTCCTCAACCATAGGAGGCCGAGGATAGTCCCATACGGACTCTTGTCCAGGGTCGGGGAGAATGGGTTGAGGACGCATAAGACAACAAAATCGATACAACAATCTACATTGTAGAATCTATTTTTAGCAGCTATTGCGCTAACGCGGGCCACTTATTGTCCGCTTGTGCAATAAATCCTTGAATGTCTTCTTCCCAGGTGGCTTGTACCCTTTGATTGGCGTTTAGATACAGCTTGTTGTCAACTACGCTCCAGGCATTGGGATCAGTAGGAACTAGCGTATCTTTTGCTGCAACTGCCCAGGCACAGAATCCGCCGTATTCAGGAGCATA
>JBCCOH010000149.1:0-11663 GCA_039111275.1 Cyanobacteria bacterium P01_D01_bin.1
AAGCTCAATGTCTCTAGCCGCACCGAAGCTGTCAGCGTTGGTATTCGAGCAGGATTGGTGATGCTTTAGTCGGATTTATTCCTCATCCCAGCTGATACTACCGCTGCTGTTGGTAGCGATCGCAACGTTCAAAGACATCATTACAGGCTAGAAGCCGTGGTGGCAAACTTCATCTCACAAAAATGGAAATTTCTACAGCGCTGCCCTACCCTTACCCATTGCCGGATACTGCCGGGGCGATCGCCCTAGTCATTATTGATATGCAGCGAGATTTTCTCGAACCCGGTGGATTTGGCGCTGCTCTTGGTAATGACGTATCAAGGCTTCAGGTGATCGTGCCACCGCTACAGTCTCTGTTGGCCACCTTTCGCCGCCTGAATCTGCCTGTGATCTACACACAAGAATGTCATCAGAGCGATCTTTCCAACTGTCCGCCAGCCAAGCTTAGACGAGGTGGGAAAGCTAACCTCAAAATTGGAGATAGTGGTCCGATGGGTCGCATTCTAGTAAAAGGAGAGCCAGGAAACAGCATCATCGCTGAACTTTCTCCAGTTGCAGGAGAAACTATTATTACCAAGCCGGGTAAAGGCGCTTTCTATCAGACGCCTCTACAACAGATTCTGACAGAGAAGGGAATTACCCATCTCGTATTCACAGGCGTGACTACCGAAGTTTGTGTGCAAACCACGATGAGAGAAGCCAACGACAGAGGGTACGAATGTCTGCTGCTTGAGGACTGTAGCGAAAGCTATTTTCCAGCCTTTAAGCAAGCGACGCTCGAGATGGTTAGAGCGCAAGGTGGGATCGTCGGGTGGACGGCAGATTCGACAGCGGTAATCGAAGCTTTGGACGCTCGGTTTGAAGGGTACGCCGTCTGACTGAAGGACACATAGATATATTAAGGATGTAGAGATATATTCGGAAAGTGCTTCGGGCGATCGCTCACACAGTCTGTTTTCGAACAAGAAGCCATCGTCGACAAAGAAAGGCTAATCGATACGACCCTACAGTAAGGGAAAAAAGTTAGGCGCAAAAAGTTAAGCGCAAAAAGTTGAGCGCAAAAAGTTCCGGACCTTACATAAAGCGCTCAGAAGAATGTAAGTATTAGCGCTTCACGTATAGCTTTGGATATAGCTTCAGGCACTTAATTGGTGTCCAACCGCGGACTAGAAGCCTTTTATACAAGAGAATAGAACTAAGGCTGAATAGTCTATAAAGATAGCAAGAAGCGTGGATAGAAAGCGGAACATTCAACCAGAAGAGAGATAGATGATTAGAGAAAGCGAGTTGTGATTTAAATCTACCCCGTTTCTTCATTCTTTCTTCACTGCTTCTTCACGCTGCCAATTCGTTTCACTTCTTCACATTTCACCTTTTAAGGGCGCTGTTTTTAGATGTGCTTTCAAAGCCTACAACCAAGCAACGACAGTTGATTTGAGACATCTTTCCGTCTTACAATTTTTTACGTATAAACCGTAGAAATTGCTGTTGAATAAGCACAACCTGTCGCAAAGTACAGATGTAGCAGAAAGAGATGGGTAATTCTATAATTCCTCTCACGTAGCACTTAAAGCACTTCTCTTACGCACAGTAAGTAGAGTGCTCAGTCCTGACAGGGTCGCAACAGCTCAGCCGAATATTAAAGATTTGAAAAGAACCAGCTCTTTATAAATATGACTGCTGTTATCTGCTAGAGGCTACTGCAAAGCAGCATCTATATTTCACGCACTACCTTCGCATACCGCCCCTTCGCATACCACCTTCGCGTATCGAGACCTTGGCACCGTTCGAGAGGGCGATCGCAAGTTTCTGGTGGCTAGTTTCTTTGACTTTAGAGAAACAGACTATCTCACGGCATATATTTACTTAGGAGTTTCTGATGGCTAATTTCAATCTTGACGGATTTACGAATGAATCGGTGATTGATAGTGGGCTGATTCAGCCGATTGCTCTAGGTTTTTTGCCCGACAATCGCATGCTGGTGCTAGAGAAGAACGGGGTAATCTCAATTGCTGATCCCAACTCTGGGGACAAGTCGCCCTATCTAGATATCTCTAATATTGTTAACTCAGATCAAGAGCGAGGCTTGCTCGAAATTGCGATTCCTCCCGATTTCGACCCTTCAAAGGCGGGCAAGAACCAAATCTATCTGTACTACACCAGAATTCCTGTAAACGAGACAGAAGAAGCCTACGCAGTCATCGGCAGCTTTACTCATAGAGAACGCTCTGGTGGTCTATCTAGCCGGGCCGATAGGGGCAGCGAGAATATCCTGTGGACAGACACAGACGGCTATGTTTCCTGCTGTCACTACGGCGGTGGCTTGGACTTTGGGCCTGATGGCAAACTCTGGCTAACTAGCTCAGACAAATTCAATACCTCTAACGCCGGAGAAGGTCTCCCAAATGATGAATGGCCAGTTGATCTAGAACATACGAGTGGCAAGATTATTCGGATCAATCGCGACGGCTCGATACCAGATGGCAAAGATGGATGGCCTGCTAATCCGTACGTCGACGGTGTGATTGATGGCCGATATCCTAACGTGACTCCGGATGGACAACCTTTTCAGCCAGACCCTTCGATCTGGGCCTATGGACTGCGCAATCCATTTCGAGCAGACTGGGATGAAGAGTACGGCAAGTTTTATATCGGTGAGGTCGGCGGCAATCAAAGAGCATCCGCAGATGACCTGCACGTTGCTTCTTTGGATCAAGCTGGTGCCTTCTATGGCTGGAACTTTTATGAAGGCAAAAACAACACTGCTGTCTTCGATCCAAATAAGCCAAACTTCCCGAATCCAAACGCATTTCCACGCGCTGATAGAGATTTGGCGAATTCTAAGCAGGGAGACTACTACTCTGCGCCGATCTTTGATGTTTCTCGGTTGGTAGACGATCCCAACGGTGGTAAGCGGATAAGGGCTACGGCCTTAGTTGGTGGATTTGTTTATCGAGGAACGATGTTCCCAGACGAGTTTGATGGTGTGTACTTCTATGCCAACTACAGAAGAAACCACATTAAGTTTTTAGATCTTAATGACACCGGCGACGTGGTTGAAGGGGTTTACGACTTTAAACCTTCAGGTGGCGGTATCCCTGGCAGCGCACCCAATGTCGTGTTTCTCGAACAGGGAGTAGATGGCGCACTGTACTACGTCAACTACGAGAAGAATGGCGGACAAGTTCAACGAATTACATACCCTAGCAGTAACAGCGCTCCTTTTATTACTTCTCCTAGAATCACTGATGACCAGGGTAATCCAGATGATTTGACAGGGACCTCAGTGCCGCTGAACATTACCTATAGAGCGACTGTTGGTGATGCTGATACTGCCCTAGGCGATCTGACTTACAGGATTAATTTTGGGGATGGCACTGTTGTCAATGGGAAGCCCGATGCGGTGACAGGTGCGATCGCTGTCAACCATCAGTACAAAAATGAAGGTGTCTACGACGCTGTTCTCAACGTTAGCGACGGTTCCAATACAACAGGCGGGCGATCGTTTGAAATCACTGTTGGTAGCTCTCCACAACCACCCGAATTTCAATCAGCCGATACAGATATAGCCTTTATCGAGTCTGGTGACTCAGTCCTCTTTACTGCTGTTGTTGCAGACGCAGACGATCCTGCTGAATCTTTGACCTACACCCTTAACTTTGGTGATGGCTCTCGCCAGGTGGTTGGCAATCCCAACGCCAAAGGTGAGATCCGCGTTAGGCATACCTATACAGACGACGGAGCGTATAGCGCCTTCTTTACTGTATCCGATGGTAAAGCCAATCCCGTTCGCTCTGATACTCTCCCAGTTTTGGTAGGTGCTTCTAGCCAGCTGCCAGTAACAAGGGGTTTGGTCCTTCAAGTAGAAGCCTTCACAAAGACTACTCTAGACGGAAGTACAGTCGCTACCTGGCTAGACCAATCTGGCTCTACTAACGATCTCGCAGCTGCAGGCGATCCACAGCTAGTCGAGAATGCTACGCCGACTGGCAAAGAGGCGGTCGTACTCGACGGCAAAGGAGACTACCTATTTTATGACAACTCAGACGGCAGTAGCTTGACCGGTTTCTCTGAGGGCAACGATCCACGGACGATGTTCTTTGTAGTGGACTATGAAGATGTCACTAATAAAGAATTTGCTGGCCTTGTTTATGGAAGAGCATCCAACAATCAAGCCTTCGGCCTGACCTTAAATGGAAATGAAGACGATCTGACTGTTCACGGATGGGGTAGAAGGGGCGATAAGCGCACTAATGTTGATGCGGTAATTGATAATAGCGGCAAGCAGCGCGGGTTTATCTCGCACGCGGTCGTCTTTGACGGCAGCAGATACCAGCACTATCTAAATGGTGTGGAAATAGACTCTGGCAATCAAACCTACAACACTGTGGCTGAAAAGCTGCTGATCGGACAAAACCTCAACGGTGGCGAAACGCCGATGAGTGTCGCAGCCGCTTTAATCTACAACCGGGCTTTGAATTCATCAGAGTTGGGTGCTGTTGAAAACTACATCCAGCAGACCTATCTAGGCGAGCCTACTACTAGCAACAACTCACCCGTCGCGGCTAACGATCCAGATGGGGGGCTAGCGTCACAGTTTACTACCAACGAGAACACAAGCTTTACTACTGGCAACGTTCTTAGTAACGATAGTGATGCGGACGGCGATTCTCTTAGCGTTAGTAGTGTGAATACAAGTTCCACACTAGGGCTAGTCAACAGTAACGGGGATGGCACCTTTACCTACAATCCGAACGGTCAGTTCGATGCGCTTGATGAGGGTGAAACGGCTACTGATAGCTTTGTCTACACCGTTTCTGACGGTGAGGGCGGCACGGATACAGCTACTGTTACTGTGAAGATCAACGGTGTAGGTGATGTAGTAGTCAATCAGCCGCCAAACGCCAGAAACGACAGCTACAGTGCAATATCTGGTCGGACGCTCAGCGTTCCTTTCGCAACCGGTCTGTTAGACAACGATACCGACGATGGGGCTATCAGCGTAGTTGAAATTAACGGTCAGTCTTTTAGCAGCGGCAGCCCATTCTTTTTGGCGAACGGCTCACTAACTATCAACTCGAACGGTTCATTCTCCTACACACCAAATGCAGGCTTTAAAGCCGTTGAGAGATTTACCTACACCGTTTCTGATGGCGCCCAGACAGATACCGCATCGGTTAATATCGCGGTCAGTAGCCCTCCGTCTCCGACACCGACACCGACACCGACACCGCCATCCGGTGGTGGTAACTTGCCAGTCAGCGATAAATTAGTTGCCCAGTTTGAATCAGATTCAAACGTGTTTGAGGAGAATGGCTTTGTCACTGGCTGGCGTTCGGGCACTGGCTCTGATATGGATCTGGTGGCAGTCGGCGATCCGAGGTTGGTTAGAGGGGCGACGCCTACTGGGCAAGCGGCAATCTCTCTAGATGGTGGCCGAGCTGTCTATGGCGAGACAGGCGCAGCAGAAGGAGATAGTCTTCAGCGAACTACGCCCGGTAGAGGGTTGGCTAGCTTGCCTAGTGGAGACGATCCGCGAACCATGTATTTTGTGGTTGATTACCAAGCTCCGAATGCTGTCTATGCAGGTGCCAGCTATGGAAGGGGTAGAGGCAACAATGCGTTTGGTCTGACGCTAAGTGGAAACAGCCACAGACTGACTGTCAACGGTGTAGGGCGCAAAAACACCTTCACAGCTAGACCAGAAAGAGGCGTGGGTAATAATGATGGCAGCGCAGGCGATGACTGGTTTATTCAGTCTGTACGCTATGACGGTAGCACCCTGCGCCAATACCGGGACAATCGCCTAATCGATACCAATACCCACAAATACAACACAATTGTCGAGCACTTTTTGCTCGGAAAAAACCCTAAGGGACGTGGTTTTTCTAGCTTGGATGTTGCGGCTGTGTTGGTCTATGACAAAGAGCTTAGCGATCGCGAGCATGAGCAAACTATCGATTACCTAACACAGAAGTACATAGCCGCCTCTGCTAAGGCCCAATCATCTGCTAGCAAATCATCGGTGCAGGCATTCTCAGCGCCGACCAGCGCGGAACCTAGCGCAGAGTCTGCGGTGGTTGAGCGCATCACCGACGATCTCGTTGCGCTCTACACCTTTGACGAGAGCACAGGTAAGAGCGTTAAGGACACTTCGGGTAAAGGCAAAGCGTTCGATCTCAGCTTTGACGACTTAACAGGTGCGTCTTGGGGAGATGGGACACTGACGCTAGATCAGCCGACGCTAGTCTCTTCGGCCGCACCCGTTAAGTTAGCCGATGCCCTAACCGGAGACGCGGTCACTCTCGAAGCCTGGATCACATCTGATAGCAGCAATCAATCTGAGGCTGGACCGGTCGTCAGCCTATCTACGAGCAAAGGCGATAAGTCACTGTCTCTATCGGCGCCTAGCGGTTTGTCAACAGATGAGCGTACGCATTTGGTCTATACCGCTAAGGCTGATGGCAGCGCTGCCTTGTACGTAGATGGGAAACTAGCGGGAGTCGATACGGTAGAAGAAAACTTCTCTACTTTAGACCGCAAATACGAGCTAACTTTGGGCGGTTCTAACTCAGCTTGGCTTGGCACCCTAGATTTAGTTGCTGTTTATAGCCAATCATTCGACGCCAATGAGGTAGAACAAAACTTCCTCGCTGGTCCGGGTGGTGCAAACAGTGGCCTACTTTAGAGCCGTAGGGGCATAGCGATTCCAGCCAGTTTCAAAGACTCTCTCATTTGCCGCAAGGTTTAAGCCGCTGCCTTCGCCTTCGCTGGTAGATGTGAGAGCGCTTGCTGGAAGAAAGTTTGCATACCCATTCCCTGCTTTGTCGCTTTAAAGAGCGTCTGCAAACGATTTTCCCATGGAAAGGCTCCGCCAAAGCCCATTTCAGCAAAGGCAAACTTTCTCTCTTTCTCTGGCAGCAAACTCTGTTCTTCAAAGAATTCAATCAGGCTAAGCCCTGCCGTCCGAGTAAGATAGGCAGCGCTGACACCCTGAAGCGCACCACCTGCCACATAGGTCGCAGCGTGAGTTTTTAGCAAGCTACCAAAGGCTTGGGTAGACAGTTCGACTAGGCCAAGTTTGACCAGTAGCTCAGCTAGGGTAGTCGCTGCTTTTTTCGCCTGTTCTAGAGAGAAGGTTTGACCGTAAACCTTACCCAAGTCAACAATTAACTGACTGTTAATAGCCGTAGACGCGAGCAGGTCCAGGCTTGGCAGCGGGCTAGCGAAGGCACTCCCGGCTGCAATCCACTGCATTTGTTCAACAATAGGCAAGGCTCGCTGTCTGCGCTGCGCGTTTAGCAACTGCTGGACTTCTGTTTGAAGCAGCTTAGCCCGACGAAGGGTAGTCGTGAGAACGAGCTGTTGAGTTTCGTTTTTGACTAGGTAAGTGAGTCTGTCGGTGAGCTTGGAGAGTTGGGGTTCTGGTTTTTCGGTAAGTTCTTCTATCTCACCATTTTCTTTGTGCTTACGGACTTTGATGATGGCTGGGTTGGCGGCGATCGCACTCACTCCAATATCCAAATCCTCAACTCGTGTCTGAATCCGCTGCAATACAGACTGCCTATCAGCTGGCAGCAGTTGGTCTTGCTTATTCAAAACAATTTGTAGGCGGTAGCCAGCCCTTAGCAGCGTATGAATTTGCTTTAGCTCTGATTGCATCAGGTCACCGGAGGCAACAAACAAAACCAAATCTGCGTCCGCAGCAGGAAGCACATCTTCGCCGTTAACTTCTGAAATGCTGTCGATAGTGAATTGTTCAGCCTGCCAGCTATCTTGCAATCGAGAGACAAGCGTTGTTTTGCCAACGGACTTGTTACCAACAACCGCCAGAGAAAGAGTTTCTCGATCTAGGCTGCTAAGAAGATTGGCGATCGCACTCTGCTTCTCTTCAATCTGCGACCAAATAGACTGCGTCTTATCTGCCTTTATCGCTTCAGGAAGTTCCGAAATCAGCGTCTCTAACGTGGCCTCTATTTTCGCGACAACACTTTCAATCGCAGCCCTATCCACCTGTCCAATCGCCAGAGGCGGCTCAATCGCCAGTTGGCTCCCCTTAACTTTATTAAACAGCCAGACGCCCGCACCAATAGCAACGACGCTCAGCAAACCGGAGCTATCACTAAAAGCATGACCCACCGGAGAATGACCCACAACATTCAATAGCCATAAGCTAGCCGAAAGACCTAGACCACCAACTAGAATGGGACGCTTCAATTGCATGAGAAAGTTACCTTGCGCTGCTTTATCTATTCTATCGAGCGGAGTTGAATCGGGGAAGTAGTGAGAACCGGGGCTACTCTACGAGAAGGGCAAAGCTCCACAACTTCGCTCAGCCACTAAGAGCGAGAATGTCGCTAGATGTCATAAGTTTTTTATGATTTTGGAGTGATAGGTGAGCTGGTTGGTTTCACCTTTTGTTTGGAGGAGATTTTTGTCGATAAGCTGTCTCAGGTCTCGTTGAAGGGTGCGGCGAGAGACACTGGGACACAAGGTTTCAAGTGTTTGAATGGTTAGAGAGCTGTGGATTTTGAGGTAAGAAAGGGCTTTTTGCTGACGAGGATTGAGTGAATCGTTAGCAGGTGTAGATGTTTGGGTGATGGTAGGCATAGATAGTTCGGTGTCGTAGGGACGAAGGTAGCGGGTCAGGAGAGCCTGAAGCTCTTGGTAGAGACGGTCTCGGTGGGGCGGGTCGCTTCTAAGGGCGGATAAGAAGAGGGCGTTGAAGGAGCGGTGACAGACTTCGGCGAGAAGTTCGCTGGTCTCGATGGAAAGGGTGGCGTTGCGCATGCGTAGTGCGATCGCCAGCCGCCTGATAAAGCTATAGTCCACAGCCTCATCGAAGTGAACGAACATCTCTGGATTGAGATAGTACTGGGTGTAGACAACTCGTGGGCCTAGATCCTCAAAATATTCGGCAAAGGTCTCGACCATTTGACGGATCATGATGTCTAGCGGCTGTCGCATGAATTCGGGCGTCACTATGGATGACTGAATCGTCTCAACGCTTTGCCGATGCTGCTTTTCTAGCGCATGAAAGATAGCTAGCTTGTTAGGAAAGAAGCGATAGAGAGTGCCCACGGCAGTTTCTGCCCGCTTAGCGATGGCGTGAGTTGTCGCAGCGTCATAGCCTGCTTCCCAAAAAATCTCAGCAGCGGCCTGGAGAATTCTCTCGACTCGCTCTTGGCTGCGCTGCTGCTGTGGCTGGCGTCTTATTGACGCCTTTTTTGAGGGCTGATTTGGCGGCTGGTTAGGGACCATGACTTTTCAAAACTAATGCCTTGACAAATCTAAACTGAATAGGTTTACTGTGGTTAAAAGTGAATAAATTTTCACGTTATGCGCAGCCAGGGAGCCACCTGCCATGTCCACACCTCAACCCACTGCCAGAACAGCTATCAAAGTAGCCAATGCAATGGCAACTGGCGCTGACAGTCCGGTAGTCAAAGCAATGCTGCCGGGTGCGCCTTGGCTACTGGCACACAAATCTATGCTAGCTGTAGACAAACCGATGAAAATCTCGCTGTACGGAAACGACTACGTACTGTGGAGGGATCAAAACGATACTATTCAGGCACTGCCCAATGTCTGTCCGCATATGGGGGCAATGTTGTCAGAGGGCTGGTGCGAGGCGCAGGCAGACGGGTCGAGCATGGTTGTTTGTCCATTTCATGCGCTGGCATTTGATGGTAAGGGCTGTACGGTTTTGCCCACGACTGCAAAGAAGACACGACCGCAGACACAGCCACTGGAGCTAGTTGTTCAAGGTGATTTTATTTGGTCGTATGGCGGCGTAGCGCCGAAGGTGCCTATCCCTGACGTTTTGAACGAGGTTGCAAAGAACTATCAGCTAGTGGGCGTAGCAGGCGAGACGAGCGTCAACACACCGCTGTTGCCGATGCTGCTGAATATGCATGACTACAACCATCAAAATGGCACTCATCGCGAGATGTTTCGGATTGAGGAAGTACAGTTTGAGCAGTTTGTGGACAAGGGGCATTATTCAGAAGCGTTTATGAGAATGCCGAAGGCGTCACCGACTTGTAGTGAAGTACTGCAAAATCCAGCGGTCCTGATGATGCCGCAGGTGATAGAGGCACTGCTAGAGAATTATTTTCCTTCGATTGTAATTTTTCACAGTGAGAGCTTTGCAGGTCCGATTGTTCAATGCCATCTCTTCGTACCTGAATCGGCACAGCGAACCCGTATATATGTGCTGTTATTTGCACAGCCCAAGTCTCCTATTTTCTGGTTGATCAAAGATTCTTTCCTGAAGCTAGTCGCTACGGTAATCGAGCAGGACGTTGATATCTTGAATAAGCTTTATGCGGACCAGCCCCAGAAGATAAAATTGAATAACGAAGTCGGGATGGACTGGGTGAGACGCAATTTCGAGAGTTGGCCGGACATCGCCCAGCCGAACCTGTCTCGATAGTCTCCTTGAAATCGTTAGACTTAAACTTAAAAGAAGCATGAACACACTTCCTAATCCAGTAGCGCTATCCAAACTTAAGCAGCTGATCAACTGGCTGGGTAGACCCTATGAATATCTAGACGAGTGCGCCCAGAACTACGGTGATACGTTTACGATGCATCTTTTTGGGTTTGAGCCGCTGGTATTTTTTAGCGATCCGCAGGCGATTAAGGAGATTTTTGCAGGGGATGCGAAACAGTTTGAGGCAGGCAAGAGTCAGGGGATTCTAAGGCCGTTGGTGGGTGATAATTCTTTGCTGCTGCTGGATGGGGAAAGGCATCAGCGCGATCGCAAGCTCCTGATGCCGCCTTTTCACGGTGCAAAGGTTAGAGCCTACGCGGACACTATCTGCGAAATCACTCAAGAAATTAGCAGTTCGTGGCAGCCCGGTGACGAGATTTTAGCCAGTGAGGTGATGCCAGAAATTACGCTAGAGGTGATTTTGCAGACGGTGTTTGGTTTGCGAGAGGGTGATCGCTATCAACAGCTCAAGCGTCTACTAGTCAAACTGCTAGATCTCACTGGCTCTCCGCTCAGCGCCAGTATGATTTTCTTCCGCTGGTTTCAGCAGGACTGGGGTAGCTGGAGCCCTTGGGGAAAAGTGGTCCGGCTACGGCAGCAGGTTTACGACTTACTACAGGCCGAAATCGATGAGCGACGGGCCCATATTGATACAGAAGGAGAAAGTCCAGAAGGCGATGACGTGCTGAGTTTACTGCTGCTAGCGCGTGACGAAGACGGTCAGCCGATGTCAGATGTTGAGCTAAAAGACGAGCTGATCACAATGCTAATGGCTGGGCACGAAACAACCGCAACGGCGCTGGCCTGGGCAGTGTACTGGATACACAAGCTGCCTGAGGTGAAAGCGAAGCTGATGGCCGAGTTGGAGAGTCTAGGAGAAAACGCGGATTCGATGGCGATCGCATCCCTCCCCTACCTCACCGCCGTCGCCTCCGAAACCCTGCGCATCTACCCCATCGCCCCCATCGCCGCCCCCCGCGTCTCGACCGAGACAGTCACCATCAACGGTCACACCTTCCCCCCAAACACCTACCTTGCACCTGCCATTTACTCAGTCCACCACCGCTCGGATCTCTATCCTGATCCAAAAGAATTTATAGCGGTTCCCGAATGAGTGAGGTACGATTCTAGCAGTACTCTTCAGGAATGAACCAAAGTAGTCATGAAA
>JBCCOH010000150.1:0-11649 GCA_039111275.1 Cyanobacteria bacterium P01_D01_bin.1
GACGATAACCTATCAAGTTGAGAGATGGCGACGGCAGGACTGGCGTAAGGGTAGTCGTTTTTATTCCTGTGAGTTGTGTCAGAACCTTTTTGGCCAGTGGGTTGTTCTACGGCGCTGGGGTCGTGTGACGGCCCTAAAGGGCCAAAGTCTAGAGCATCCTTGCGCCAGCTATGCCGAAGGGGAAGAGATCTTATCCGAGGTTGCGAAGCGACGAGCGCAGCGTGGCTATAGAGACCTGTAACTCTGCTACAAAGCTCATATAGAGAAAATAACCATAAAACCATATTATTGGTTTTATGGTTGTGGAAGATCGTCTAAGCGGCCTGATTACCTAAGCCGTTGCGTGAAGCTCGCCCATTGCCGTTCGTTGAAGTAGCTCTAATTCTATAAACCATAAAACCAATAAATGTATTTACCAAATTATTGGTTTTATGGTTTACTGGTGGCAGTTATGCAGAGCAGCTATGAAAACCGTTAGTTTTGTATCAAAGAAAGGAGGCGTAGCTAAGACTACGAGTGCTATCCACTATGCTTACTGGTTAACTCTTAAGGATTACGCTGTCACGCTCATTGATGATGACAACAACCGTACAGCTAGTAACTGGGCTGACAGAGCGGAACATAACGATAAGTTTGAGGTTCCGTTCAAGATCGCTAGCTTTCGCTCCATGAGTAAAGCTGTAGCAGGCGCTGACTATGTTGTGATCGACTCGCAGGCCAGCCGGACGGATGAAGACCTAAAGGACTTTGCCGAAGATTGCGATCTGGTGGTGATTCCGACAAAGCCAGATATCAATAGCGCCAGAGCTGCGACTGAAACAGCTGATGCTATTAAAAGACACGGTGGCTCATATCGGATCTTAATTACCGACGTACCCAGCTACAACACGACAGGCTCCGAACTGGCAGAGGATCTAGTGGAAGATGGATATCTGCTTTTTGAGCGAGTTGTTCGACGTAGTGAAGGGGTCAACCACGCTAGCTTAGCTGGTACTACTCTCAAGCAGATGACAGGCAACTATAGAAGGCCGTGGCGCGATTATGAGCAAGTTTTTGATGAGATAGCTTTGATTATTGGTAAACCATAAAACCAATAAACCACTAATATGGTAAGACAGTTGCCAAGTATTCAAACATTGAGAGGTAAGCTATGGGTCGTTTTTCAGACAATGGGCTTAAGAAAGAAAAAGGGTCTGCTGCAGCAGCCAAAGATTCCAAAGTTGACAGCAAGCTAAAAGACCAAAAGACCAATAATTTGGCTTTAGAAGAAACCAATAAACCAGAAAACCAATATACAGAAGCTCAAATGAAGCCGGTGAATGTAGGTGGATTTCGAGTGCCTATGGTTGTCAGAGCGCACTGGCAGTCTTCAGCCAAGCTTCAAGGAGACAAGGTGGCTACTATCCTCAGAGCATTCCTTGTGGAGCGTTATGGCTTGCCAGAAGGAATCACTGAAGATGATTTGCTTTGCTAATCGTAAACCAATAAACCAATAATTTGGTTTCTCTGAATAAGGCTTGTTCAAACTTCTTTTTGGATGGTTCTTAACGCGTAGCCTTTACGTACGAAATTTCAATCATTACTCTCCGGAGTGTTTCTATGCTTGAAGCTGGCCAGCTTGTTCCAATCGAATACAGAGGACGGCAGTTCAATGCGATCATCATTGACCCAGATGGCTTAGGCGCAGGCAAGCCTACTGTTGGCCTCGGTTATAGAGGAATGAGCAGACATACTGACGTCCCTGCTCAAACCTTCGTTGATAGGGTGTCAGAAATAGAGGGAGTTAGCGTGCTAAAACTCCCTTCAGGAAAGACTTTCAGGGTGTCAGAAATAGAGGCGAATGACGGTAACACGTACAGGGTCATAGAGGCATCTGATTGGGTTGCTTTAGTCAGTGACTGGGCTAAGAATCCTGGTCGATTAGGAAAAAAGGCTAAGAATGGACTGATCGACTTTTTGACTTGGTATGCCGCAGAAGGCTTGTATGCTGCTGCATACACTGTGATTAAGCGAGCTTACACGTACGAAGACAGTCAAATTATTCAACAGTGGCTGATAGCTAGAGAAGCAGGAAAACCTGCTCGCAAGGACTGGGCGTGGGCCATCTCCGAACAAGGGGGAAACAGCCCATATAAGTACGGAAAATGGACTAACTATGTCTATAAAGGTCTTTTTGGAATGGATGCCTCTCAAATGAAAAGGCTCTGGGAGGCTCCGGTCAGCGGCTCGAAGCACATTGCTCGAAATTATATTCCCGAATCCATTGGACTAGAAATGGTCAGATACTGTGAAAAGATGGTTTCGGTGATGGAGTTTGATGACCTCGAACGTGCCCACGATGAAGCAATCCGATTGACTCAGATGAAGTTCAGGAAGAAGACTGATTCACTTAGAACGGACGGTTGAGTGGACGCAGAGATGAGCTAATAAACAGCCTCAAAATAGGGTGTCAGAGTAATTAGCCTTTAATGGCTGTGATTCTTTCGCTGTAGCTGTTACAGGGTGTCAGGATAAGCGAAAAAGCACAGCATGAGATAAGTTCTAGGCTCGTACTTCATTTGTCCAGCGACCCGCTGGACAAATTTCGCTGCGATCGCACTGCCTCAGTCACTCATCACTATCCCTCCCCTGCGAGCCGCATCAACTGCCGCCATGCCAGCGGCGACACCTCCTCCCGCTTGACCGTCCAGAGCCCTGGCCCAACGAAGGGACAAGCCTTACCCAGCACTTGCAGCAACTGCGCCGCCGTCGCCCTGATAA
Organism: Cyanobacteria bacterium P01_D01_bin.1; assembly: GCA_039111275.1. Lineage (GTDB taxonomy): Bacteria > Cyanobacteriota > Cyanobacteriia > Phormidesmidales > Phormidesmidaceae > Phormidesmis. The sequence continues at coordinate 2,761 of JBCCOH010000150.1, forward strand.
CGCCCTGGGCACCCTGAGCAGGCTTTGCATCCGAGGCCGCCACCAAGCAATCCCCTGGCACCATCAACGGCTGACCCTCAGCCCGATGCTCAAGCCGATAGAGCCGCCTGCCGTCTTCATCCGTTGACTTCCCTGTTATCCGCGTTTGAACACCATCTGTGTCGCTTCCAGGCTGCTGGACTCTAACGATGTCTCCCATTGCCAGCTCAGCGACCTCCTGCGGCTCTTCAACTACCCGCTTACCCCCCTGCTCTGATCTCAACTCAGAGGGGGTGCTAGACGGTCTCAAAACATCGCTATCACTAGCAGTCACACACCTAGCAGTTAATAACTCTGTTAGATGCTTTTCAGGCTCTTCTTCAGCTTCAGAAGCTAATGACGTAGCTAGCTTCGGAGAAGAAGAATTTTTACCCTCTTCACCACCTCTAGAGAGGCCAACGTTACGAGAACTACCGACCTTAGCCAGAATCAACTTCCGATGCTTCTGAAATAGCCCCCAGCTAAAACCCACACCAAACAGCTCTTTAGAAATCTCAGAGAGAGCCTTCCATAATTTCTTAATCCCGAGCTTGCCAACAATAACGACCTTACTCAGCGCTACCATTAACCGCTCCAACGCCTCAGCAGCTACTACCGCATTGTGGTCAAAGCTAGATTGCGCCGCATACTGCCGAACGCTCTTAAAGTGACTCTTTGCCCAACGATAGGCCCAGTTCTTGCGTGTCAGGTCATTCTTTGATTCCTCACTGGCAAATTGCTCAAAGCCCGATAGTTGTGGAGCCACTGCCACTATCCAATCCCCCAGCGCCGGAATTGTTTTCAACCCCAGATAGCGATCACCATAGTTGACTAGCTCCTTCATCACCTCATTGGACTGCCCTGGCCCCGTCCAGGCGATGGGTGGCAGTGAACTAACCGACATACGCTTTGGTATCGGTAACGGTTTCTCGGCCAGCACATCAGCCAGCAGTGCCTCATCCTGCCCCGCCCCACAGTGCTGCCACTGCTGTAAAAAGATCGCCTTATCGTTGCCGATACAACGAAAATCGTCATCAAGGATGAAAGACCCTTGCTGAAGTGGCAGTCGATGACCGTTGTGCTCAGCATTGAACGCCTTCTTATTCGGGAATAGCTCACAGATACCCCCGGCTACCCTAACCCCAGCAGTCGTAAGGGCAGCATGAGCTGCACAAGCAATCCCCCAGGCACTCACTGGCTCCGCCAGCGGGAAGTAAATATGCAACCCATCTGATACGCTTGAGCGTATCAGTAGGAACCGACAGAGGCCCAGGGACTCCATCGCCTCCAGAATCGGTTCTATCCCCCCGTTACGGGGATGAAAAGGACTACCCCTATCAACATCAATCATCAGGTAGTTGGTGAGCTTACCGAAGCGCTTACCGATGATATAGTCACGTCGATAGTGCGACTCAATCGAGCCGAGCACCAGCGGCACCTTCTTGCCAGAAGGATTAATGATAGTAATCCAGCCGTCAGACTTCTTGAGGATGGGTGACCAGCTGGGGCATGTTGTCCAGAGTGCAAAGAAATCGTGATCCACCTCACCAGAAGGCTTTGAGACGGACTGCTTAGTAAATTGTTGAGAACTTTTTAGATTGTCAAAACCCTTACGATCCGAGGGTTTTAAAGATCGCACCTCTGCGCGATCGCGGGACTGCTTACGCAATCCGTGAAAATCGGGTACCATGAAAACAACGTACGGATGCCCGCACGCCTCCATCACCCTGTTGCACTTCGGCAAAATCAATAACTGTCATTCCGGCCAAGAAACAGCAGTTATTTGATTAGGAAGGCTTCAGGATTAACAAAACTGGGAAACGGTCTGAACCTTGTGTTTAGGCCGTTTTTTAGTGTGAATTTGAATAGTCTTCTTTGTTGTTCTTTCCTCCTGTATTAGTAGGTACTTTGAGTTCTCCTGACTCCTTCAATCTTTGCAGGTGAAGCTCTATCGCAATTGCTGCGACTGTTGCTAGAGGTTGATCCCTCTTTCCTGCCCACAACTGCAAATCATCAGCAACTGTATCGGGCAGGGTTACATAGACACGCTTCGCCACAATTTCAGGACTCATAGAAATCCACTCAAATATACTCTCGTGCTGGCGTTTTAGCACCTTTAAAGCCGCTTATTCAAAATAGGCTGTTTTTTAGGTGCTTGAAAGTAACTAATTTGATGCTATCATCCTTTTGACGATCACAAACTGCAACATTTGAACTATGCCGACGAGCGTTTCATGTAACGCACCGGCAGTTTCTGAAACGTTGCAGCGAGATCCCGTTATTGATGCCGTGAGGAGAGCAATTGTTGTGTCCGTAACGATGCGTTTCACCTGCGTTCCAAGTCCTTTCGATGTCAGTCAGGTCGAAGTCTTGAGCGATAGTGCCAGTGATTTAATCACCCCGTTTCAACTGCGTCAATTTGCGGCAATGGTGCGCGGTGAATCCATTAAGACCGGCACCCTACGCACTTGGCGTAACCGTATCGGCATTCATCCCGACGACAGCGGCTGCTACAGCCTTGAAGATGTGCGCCTGCTCGGTCGCTATCTCGAAGCCCTCGCCCAAGGCATCACCACCGCCCAATTTCTCAATCAGGAGTATGGCTATGCCCAATAAAGACCCACGCAAAGCGACCCAATCATCAAAGACTCAGCAATCTGAAAATCCTACGCTCACTACCGCTAGTGCCGTCCAGTCTGAAGTTGTTGCTGTCACACAGCAGCTCGCTAGCGATGTCAGTGCCGATGCTTACGCCATTGGCCAACAGACTGCCGAATACGTTAACCAGCAAGCCTTCAGCGCCTTTCTACAGGGCTACAACGAGGGGGCAGCGAAAGCGACCAGCCCTTTCTCACAGCTGCGCCAACAGCTCTCAGCCTCGAAGCCGCAGCCGATAAGTCTGCTCTCAGCGTCTGGTTCGACGAGTACGGCACTGCCCGAGCGCTGCCCAGCGTCCGAGTCACCCTAGCGCCAACCGTCTGGCAGAAGGCGTCTGCTCTACTGCTAGCGCTTGCCTGCGTTCTACTTTCTATTAACCTCCTCGTCACTGTCCTCGGGCTGTCCTCGGGTTGTTCGCGCCCGTCCTCCCAATGTCCTCGGCCTGTTTCGATGTCCTCGGCTGAAAGGCCCACCCGATAACGTCTACACCGCATTGTTCGCACCTGTACGCGGACATCATCTTCGGAGAAACCGCCATGTTTATCCGCCTTCTACTGCTTTTGAGTTTGAGTGCTGTCATGTTCGGCAGCGGCACCTACACTGGCTGGCGTGCCGCCCGCTGGCTAGACCCGCTACTGGATGCCAAAGACCGCAGCGCCGCTATCGGTCAAACGGTAGGAGGCTGGTTCGATGACGAATAGACGCGACCTGAATCAAGAGCTGTTTGGCGGCGGTGGCATTGGCCGCGCTACGACTCAACCCGCGCCCTCGGCAGAGACAGCACCCAGAGAAATCAGCCTGAGTGAACTGGCCGAGCTATCAGAGCTGACCGAAGAACAGGCCAAAGTCCGCGTCAAAGTGACGCACTTGGCCACCCAGGTTGAAGCCCTAAGCGATGGCCTAGACCTAGCTGACCAGCGCATCGGCAAACTCAAAAGCGCCCTCAAAGGAGCCGTCAGCCAAGTCGAGCGCCTGTCAACCGCCGACGATTTGCACAGCCAGCAACTGGGCCAGCTAAGTGACCAGCTGCGCAACGTTGAAGGCCAGCTCGAAGCCCATCAGAATGCCCTCGCCTTTCTGCGCAACAGCGACGGCCAACAGCAGCAGAGCATCGAACGCCTGAAGCAATCGCGCATCACCCTGACCCATGTCCTGCTATTCGGCATCTTGCTCTGTGCAGGCAGTGCGATCGCCCTCGACGTAGACAAAGCCTTCAGCTTTCACGAACGCCTCAACCAACTTGAATATCGCCTGTACCCATAAGCCAAAAATCAGGAGAACAAACCTATGGCCTTTCTACTCGCCAAACGCCTAGAAAACCAGCTAACGACCAAAAGCCGACTGACTGACGAAAACTTCAACCCCAGCAACCTAGAAAACCTACAGCTGCCCCCAGGCGTCAAACTGCCGACCGACTGGCTGAGCTTTGATGAAGCCAGCGCCGATCAGTTCATCGACCAGATGACAGAAGAAGCAGAGAAGCGCTCGCAGGGAATCAGAGCCGCTGATAGTGCGATCGCCCTCCTGAAGACCGACACCGAGCTGGTCAAACGAATGAAAAAGCTAATCGAACTCGCTGCCAAAAACGAAATCGCCCGAGAAGAAGCCTTTAAGGAATTCCAAGAACTTCAGCACAAACTCAAAGTCGTCAGGGCCAAAGCCGGTATCGGTTTGGCCGCAGGCATCGAGAAAGAGAACGTGGGCTTTGCCGCCTACCGCCGCCAACTACAGGAAGGACTCAGACGAGTCACAAACCTTGCCGCCGGTGGCACCCACGAAGGAGCCTTATCGCTCAGCGGTAGCAGCAACCCCGCCACCCAGAACCCCATCAAGTTAGTGAGCTAATGTCATGAGTCACCGCCTAGCGTCTAAGTTTGGCTACTACTCCCTATCAGGCTTTGCTGGTAGCGCCCTAGTGCAGCTGGCTGTCATTTGGCCGCAGACGTGGATCGCGGTGGGTGCCCTGGGAGTCCTAGCGCTGCTCTACTTTGCCTTCCTGCTGGTCTGCATCCAAGGTGTTCTCCAGGGCAAGCGCTGGGCAGGTGTCCTCAACTTCAATCTGCTAGGCGTCGATGCTATCGAAAGCACCGCGATTGTTCTGCTGTTTGTCGTCGGAGGGCTTTGGACATGTCTGGAAATCCTGTAGGTAATCCACTGGTACAGCTGCTTGATGCTGACCTAAACAGTGATCGCAATCGGGCTATCTTTCGATTCTTGCTCGCCAGAGTTGCCACCGCGATCCGCTATGTCTTCCCGGCCAGAGCCACCGCCTGCTACAGCGGCCTAGTGCTTGGCTTTGCCCTCACCTTCATCCCGATTGCCAAGAACGTGCCCACCCGACTCACGCTAATGCTGACCCTGGCCGGTGCAGGACTGGTTGCCGTCTCTGCTCACGAACTAGACGAACTACAGGACGACATCGACAAGGTCAAGCAGCAGAAAGAGCGTGATCGGCAGCTGCGCCTGTTCGCTGACACTGAGGCCAAGAACAAGGTTGCTGAAACGAACCTGCTGCGCCACGGCTACGAACTAGACAAATCATTGCCGCTAGAATTGCAGCAGGCCATAGCACCGACCAGTACTGAAACACAGCAGGAATTGCAGGCTAATCGCAGCACCTTTGATTCAGCTGTTGCTGCCATGCAAACCCAACAGCAACAGAATCAACAGAACAAACTGGGAGAACAACAAACAAGTAAACAAGCTACCGGCCACCCACCCGCATCTGTCACCACTGAGATAGCGCCGATTACAGCGCCTGTTACCGGCCACCTACCCACGAACTTTACTGCCACGATGCAGCACATCGCTCAGCGCTTGGTGAGCATGACCGTTGTGGGCGTCCCTGGTGCTGGTAAGGGTATGTTCGTCTCTAATCTGCTGCGTCTCGTACGTCAGCATCACTCGCAGCTGCACATCTTTGTGATGGAAGGTAAAGGTGATGTCAAAGAAGCAGGCTACTGGCAAGGCGTAGCCGATGATATTCGCTCAATCAAAGGACTCGATGAGAACCCGATCAATCTGGTCGCTTGGATCAACGGCTGTCTGGATGACTTTAAAGCTATAGAAGGCCCGAAACTGCTGATATTCGACGAGGTGACCTATCTCTACAAAGTGTGGCAGACTACCGAGAAAGAAAGCTTTGAGGACTATATCCAGTACAAGATTGGCCTGTCCTCAATGGGCGATAGCTTGCAGAACTACATCTGGGAAATCGGCCAAGTGAGCAACGCTAAAGACTTAGGTGTCACTGCCGGTATCCGCTCCCTGTTCAAGCCCATCGCCATTGTCAGCAACCACGACCGCCGCGCCGCTAACGCGCTACTGGGCACCAAGTTTGTCCCACTGCCAGAAGACGGCAAGAAAGCCGTGATGCAGATGTGTGACCGTTCGCCGTGTGGCCGCGCCGTCTATGACTACGTGAACGACTGCTGGCAATCAATGCCGCAGCTGCCGAACCTATCAGGTTTTGACCGAGACACCCGCTCATTTGCCAGTCAGGAGTTACAGGAGCCACCAGCGCCGGAAGCAACCCCACAGCCAGATATCAGAGCTGACCTAGAGCGCCTGTTATCGGTAGACGCGCCAGAACCTTCGAGGGAACCTACCCGCTTTGGCCTGACAGTAGAGCAAATTAGCGAAGTCCAGAAGCGCTTATCTAGCTTGCAACCGGGTGCAATCTCATCCGTGAAGCGCATTCGTGAAAACAGCCGACTGCTGCGAGATCAAGGCATCACCCAGGCCGACCTCAGCGAGCTATTTGATTACCTGAATCAGACGGAGGCAGTAGAGTGGCTATCAAGTGACAGGAAAGACTTTCGCTACCTTGGTGGGCTTTAGCGTATTGAGAACGCTATACTCCCTATACTTGAGGATTCTGTATGAAGGGAGAGCCATAGCTGAGTTGTGACAAATCTTCCAAAGCATCATCAATGGTACGTACAAGACCCGAAGGTGTTTCGTCAAAAGATATGGAAGTGGCTTGATTACAGGTGCCAGGGTGGAGAAGTAGGACGATTTCTTACAAGGTTTCTTAAACGGCATGAGCTGACTCCGCAGAGGCAAATAGCTAGGATGCTCAATGCTTCTAGACTCTCGAAAGGAATCGCAGTTGCAATCGCTATCACTACTGTTGGTATTTTTCTCAAGAAAGATAGCAGCATTTCAGTAGCTGAAGTTATTTTTGACAACCTGGAGTCGATTGCATTAGGAACAGCCGCTGTTATCTTTCTGATTGAAGCTCCAGAGCGCAGAAAGCAAGACCGTTCTGAAGCTTGGAAAGCTATCAGTCTAGCGAGAGGGGAGCTAGTAAATGCTAATAGAGTAGAAGCTCTCCAAAAACTGAATCAATACGGTGAAGATCTCAGGAGAATAGACTTATCTAATTGTGATTTATCGGATATTGATCTGAGTGGTTCCAAGCTGAAGCTATCGACTTTTGTGAATACAACTCTTTCTAGAGCTAATCTGGCGAAGGCTGATCTGGAGAACACAGATCTGAGCAACGCAAACTTAGTACAAGCTGACCTTCGAGGTGCATATCTTCGATATGCCTGTCTGCAAGATGCACAGTTCCTTCTCGCACGTCTAGGAGACGCTGACTTGGGAGGGGCTAACTTAGAAAGGCTGCAAGGCGAGAGTACCTTCTTTGTGAGAGCCAATTTGAGAGGCGTCAACTTGAAAGAAGCCAATCTGAAGAGTGCCTATTTACGAGAAAGCTTTTTGGTACAGGCAAGCTTACAGAAGGCTAATTTGGCCTTTTCTAATCTAGAAAAAGCTGACCTGAGAGAAGCTAACTTACAGGAAGTCACTTTTGCTCAGTCAAATCTAAAGGAGGCTAACTTGAAGAATGCCAAACTAGCTGGTGCTGATTTGAAATGGGCGAAAGGAGTAACTCATTCTCAATTATCACAAGCGAAGCTATGCCTGACTAGATTACCGGACGATATTAGGCTGGAGTCTAACCGAGACTGTGAAGAGTTAGGTATCGATCCAGAAACGGGCGATTTCCTCGAAGCTGTACACTGAAAACCTTTTTCTGGTATTGCTTTTAGCCTTTAGTATTCACACTCGTGTCTCATGAGAGTAGTACAGTTCCTTTGCTCGTTAAGTCGTAAAAAATCATAAAATTTACGACATGTTGACCTAGAAATTTAAGCATCATGAGCAAAGCCGATGTCCGTATTGCTGCGAGTCGTAAAATAAACTGTAAATTACGACAGACCTGCTAAAGTAAAGTCGTTCTGTTTGCTTGATTTGTCGTAAAAGTATGCGTAAAGTACAACGTGATTTCTCTTGTTATTGCACAACTAGAGCAGCTGATTGCCCAGATTAAATCCTCTGGTCTAGTTGCGGATGCAGATGCACGGTTGGATATCTCGACACATTCTAAGTCAGGTTATGAGTATGCGCGTCTACGTAATGGCGGTGAGCTGAGCGCCTGTGGTCGAGTTGGTAGTGAGCAATATCTGGAGGTGCTGGCTACCCTTCAACGCCGAGATAAGATCTCCGAGCTGACGCAGGCGATCGCATCACTAAAGCAGGCCGATGCGATTCCGGTATCAGTTCCAGAGGTCGGGAAGGTCGATGCGATGGCAAAGCCCGCTAGCGCGATCACGCCCACAATCGAACCTAAATCCAGGGCCAAGCCTAAATCTAAGCTCACCTTAGCGTCCCAAAAGAAAAAGGCGAAAGGCCGCAGGCAGCTCTACACCCATGTCAAAACCAGACAAGGCACAGTAGTTCATGCGGTGCTGGGCAAAGACAAAATCGGTGAATGGCGAACGCCAGCGTTGTGCGGAGCCACACCACCCAAACGAGATCGCATGGGTTGGGAATTCCCGACGCATGACGACGGCGTGACCTGCACAAAGTGCTATCGAAAGCTGCCTGCTAATAGCAAGCGCCACCTGCCTAAATTTTGACAGGGAGAGTCAAGGGCGCACGGTTCTTCATTCTTAGTTCTCAGCCGGTAGCTCTACCTGCGTCTGTGAGTGTTGTAAAACTCGTTTTTCTGCATCCTGCGCGGCCACCGTTGCGATCGCCTGCCAGTTTTCCTGCGTCAGTATCTCTGTGAGCCTTTTGCGCAGCTGCTCTGGTGGATATTCCGCTCTAGTACCCTGTGCATACGCCAAGCTCAGTTCTTCAAACCAGTCTTCCTGAGCAAATAATGCTTTCTGAATTCGGTAAAACAACAACGTTTGCGCTTCGATA
>JBCCOH010000151.1:0-11484 GCA_039111275.1 Cyanobacteria bacterium P01_D01_bin.1
CAGGAGCAGGTGAACGGCTGCTGGTCTTACTGCACGGGTGGGGGGCGAATGCTCAGGATGTGGCCGGGCTAATCAATGCGATTAGTATGGTCAGCTCGCCTATTCGAGCGCTGTTGCCAAACGCTCCGTTTTCTCATCCAATGGTGCCAGAAGGGCGAGCCTGGTATAGCTTTCCAGCGAACTATGATTTCCGTAGGGAACATGATTTTGAATCGCAGGCCGACCTGAAAGAAACTCGCCAGCGACTGTTGACTTGGATGCGATCGCTCCCAGAACAAACCGGCATTCCGCTCAAAAAAACTATTATGGGCGGATTTTCTCAAGGCGGCGCGATGACCTTAGATATTGGACCGCAGCTACCGCTAGCCGCCATGCTCATCTTGAGCAGCTATAGCCATGCACCCATTCCTAAATGCATTACCCCACGTCCAGTCCTGCTGATTCACGGCAGACAAGATCCCGTCGTGCCGCTAGCCAAAGCGCTAGAGACTAAATTTCAGCTCGAAGCACAAGGGCTCACCCTTACCTACCGTGAGTTCGACATGGGGCACGAGGTTTCCCCAGATGCTCTCAAAATAGCCAGCGATTTTTGTTTCTCTCTTTGACGTTTGAGTTAACTTTTGAAGATGTTTAGATCAGAATTTTGTGAATAGAATCCATTGACGAACCAGAACGACTACACTTAAGGCACGTCTGTGTGCTATGGGCGTCAAAATTGTCATACCAAACTTGTAGGGAATGGGCCGCCATGCAATCTATCAAAGCGAATCAAATCTCATCCAAGGACATTGCCCAGATGACGCCAGAAGATGTAGCGCAGCTCGCTCAGCGCCTAGAACAGGACGAGTACAACACGCCATTCGATGGGCTAAAGGACTGGCACCGCCTGCGAGCTGTTGCTTTCCAGCGCTCAGAGCTGGTAGAGCCCTACATGCATCTCCTCGATCTTGAAGCTTTTGATGAGTCCTAGTCGGGTTTTAATCGGCGTTACGGGCGGCATCGCCGCTTACAAACTGTGTGAAGTCACTTCGACTCTGGCAAAAGCTGGGGTCGAAGTTCGCGTATTGATGACCCAGCAGGCCCAAAACTTTGTCTCAGCGCTCACGTTTGCAGCGCTGTCTCGTCATTCGGTCTATACGGATGATGATTTTTGGTCAGCCCGACAGGGTAGGCCGCTGCATATAGCGCTAGGGGAATGGGCGGATGTGTTTGTGATCGCGCCATTAACTGCCAATACACTTGCAAAGCTCGCTCATGGACTGGCCGACAATCTATTGACAAATACGGTGCTGGCCTCGACCTGCCCGGTCCTACTTGCCCCTGCGACGAATACGGATATGTGGCAGCAGGTGAGCGTCCAGCGCAACTGGCAGCAGCTAGAAGTTGGCAGTCCTACATCGCGCTATCACTCAGTGGGGCCAGACTCGGGGCGGTTGGCGTGCGATCGCGTCGGCACCGGACGCATGGCAACCCCCAATGAAATCGTCAGCGCCATCTACTCCCTATGCCACACCCAAGGGCGCAGAGATTTACAGGGAAAGCGCTTACTTATTAGCGGTGGCAGTACCCAAGAATATCTAGACCCAGTTCGATTTATTGGCAATCCTGCCACAGGCCGAATGGGCATTGCCCTAGCGCAAGCCGCCCAGCACAGAGGCGCACAAGTCACGCTAGTACACGGCCCGATCGCTAGTGAACTAGCCACAACCGTTCCGGCCTCCATTCGCACCGTCGCAGTCACTACCGCTGCCGAAATGGAAAAAGCCATGCTGTTTGAGCTATCCCTGGCAGACTGGGTCGTGATGTCTGCGGCTGTCGCGGACGTTCGTCCTACCGAGACCGCTAGTCATAAGCTGCCAAAAACAGACTTACCCACACATTTACCTTTAGCGGTCGTTCCAGACATCATCGCGCAGCTCGCCCAACGCAAAGCCAACCATCAGCGAATCATCGGCTTTGCCGCACAGACAGGCGATATCACTTCTCCAGCGCTGGCCAAGCTCAAGCGCAAACAGCTAGATGCGATTGTGGCTAACCCAATCGATCGATCAGATAGCGGTTTTGGCAGCCCAAACAACCAGGCAATTATCTTTTCGGCAAACGGACAGCAAAAACAGATCAGCCACGGCAGCAAGCTATCGCTAGCTCACCAGCTCTATGACTTCTTACTGAAAACTATCGAGCAGTAATCACTAGCTCTAGAAGTGCTTGCCTTTGGAAGTGCTTCATGTTGATTTATGCAGGCTTGACCGGGTCAGAGGTTCGAGGCATTGTAGAGGTGCTTTTTCCTAGAAATAAAACTTATGACGACTGTTGCAATCGTTTATTTTTCAGCGACTGGCCACACCAAGAGCATGGCCGAATCCCTAGCTAAAGGCGTTGAATCTGTTGAGGAGACGACTGCAAAGCTGTATGCGATCGCAGATGAACAATTCACCGGTGGTCGCTGGAGCGATGAGGCGATGCTGAACGAAATTAGCAGCGCCGATGCCATTGTATTTGGCTCCCCTACATACATGGGCGGTGTCGCCGCGCAGCTAAAGGCTTTTATTGATGCCGCCGGCTCTATCTGGTTTGCCCAAGGATGGAAGAACAAAATCTCTGGTGGCTTTACCCACTCAGGTTCACCCAGCGGTGATAAGCAAGGCACTCTGGTATACCTGTCTATTTTTGCCTCTCAGCACAGCATGGTTTGGATCAGCCCAGCCCAGATGGCAGATCCTGAAAACGGGGTCAATCGTCTGGGCTCTTACTTAGGCGTGATGGGAAGCGGTAGCGAAGAAACCGTGCACCCAGGCGACTTAACATTTTCAGAGTTGTATGGACAACGAATTGCCAAAGCGACCCATGCATGGGATGTGGCTCGCATGAGCTGAGCCATTCTACTGACCATTCTGCTGGCCCTGGGGAGAGTTCTGTTGAATATCGTTGATGACATCGGAGGCCGGAAACAGACGAAACTGCTCAAGGGCTTCGTCTTCGCTGGCGACCATTTGACGAAGTACGAATTCTAATGGCACCACCCCTACTTCGACCACGTTTCGCGCCTCCTCGCTTTGCTCATTGAGTTCGCTCAGCAGACTTTCCACATCGGCCCTAGAGAAGAACAGTGGGAAAATATCTTCTCCCTCGTTTTGGCTGACCGCGATGATAGAGCCATTTTCGAGCTGAGGGTAGAACAGCGGTACGCCTTGATCAAACTCTGCATTGAGCACCTTGGCTTCTTCTACTTCCTCCGGTTCGGGAATAAAAGCAAGCTCTAATCGGCGCTCACCTTCAGTCTGTGAATTGGTTTCTAGTGTATACAGATAGTCTAATCTGCTCCCGATGACGATCGCCTCTGGGGGAAGCTCGGGTAGATTCTCTTGTGTCCGAGTTCTAGCAATGTAGTCTTCTGCGGCCTGTCGATTCCAGAAAACAGGCATGACCTCTAGCTCAGGCTCATCACTACCTGCCTCGGTGACTGGATAGGTGACAAAGTTCTCTCCAATGCCGACGACAAAGGCAGGGACTATCGATAGCCGATTTGCTACTTCTTGTTGCGTAAGGGCGATCGCAGAATTTGTAAGAATTCCAGCCTCTAAAGTAGACGCAAAGCCTAAGCTAAGCGCACAGATAGCCGCCGTTCGCGCTAGAGACGGAGCTAGGGCACGGCGAATAAAAGATGTCATAGCTTCTCCTAAATGTAGGCAACCTTAGATATGCAGCCAGACGTGCGGATTGACAAGTAGCCGACAATTCACAGCTAGCAAGGTCATCATGATCGAAGCACTTTACACTTCTCAACCTATTGTGGACGATTAATTAAGTGACCTGAGCACCTAATTCGCTAGAGCTGCGATCGCTGTCCAAAAGATCGCTGTTCAAAGCCAGTATCAAAAAATCGGGATGACAGGATTCGAACCTGCGACATCCTGCTCCCAAAGCAGGCGCGCTACCAAGCTGCGCTACATCCCGGCCTTCATACTAGCATGGGTTATACAGCTGAAAGGGCGGGTAAAGTAGCGGAGGCTCAATTTTTCAATATGATAGCGTCTATCAACTATCCGATTGGGCAGCTGCCTGGGCTGACCAAAAGTCAGCTTCATCAGCTAAATTCACTAGGCATCTCGACAACGTTTGATCTGCTACGCCAAGGAAACAGCCTAGCCCAAAGGCAGCAGCTATCGACGCAGCTGAGTACAAACATCAAACACATCAACAAGTGGACAGCCCTGGCGAACCTAGCCAGAATTCCTGGCGTCGGCTGTCAGTACTGTGGGCTGTTGCTGCATGCTGGGGTAAGTACGCCCTCACAGCTCGCTACGATGACGGTGCAACGACTCCATCCCCAGCTACTGCGGCTACAGGTACAGCTATTTCGCCGCGCCGATCTAGCGCCAGATACCAGTATGGTGGCCAGTTGGATTCGGCAGGCCCAGCAGATGATGTCCTAGTCTGGATACCAGAACATACCTTTAATCCCCTCGGGATCGGGCATAAAGCCTAGCTGCTTGTAGAAATTGACAACATCTGGATCGGCAAAGAGGGTGACATTGCTAATGTCTTCGCTGCGCAGTTTCTTGATCAGCTGTTTCATCAGTGCTTTGCCCAGGCCCTTGCCCTGAAAGTTAGGATGCACTACCACGTCCCAGATGGTGGCGTTAAAGGCGTGGTCAGAAGTAGCTCTAGAAAAACCAATTAGCTTCTTGCGGTTGCCTCTTTGTTCCCACATGGTGATTACTAAGAAGCTGTTTTGAATCGCCTTGCGTACTTTGCGGATGGGCCTGCGTGACCAGCCTACCGCATCGCATAATTCCTCTAGCTCGTAGAGGTCGATAGTGCGATCTACGCTAAAAAAGATTCGGCTGTCGTTTGAGCTTTTGCCGTCTGTGGTTTCGGCGTCTGCGATGTAACCGGCACCCGCAGTTTGCGTAGAAGCTGTAGCAACATCGGAGGTGGTGAACAGGCTTTTCCAGAAACCCATGCAGGCAATTTTAATAACTTTAGAATCAGGGCAAGCAGCGCTTGATAAAAGTATATCGTCTGGAAGCTCACTTCTGGAGCCGACTTTACTACTGCTAGAGTCGCGACTAAATCATCTAAATAGATATCGAAGTTGCCCTGTGTGATTTTCTGATCAATCCGCCTAAATCCGGGCAATCTAAAGCCAGCACCGGACTTTTAAGAAGCGTCAGCTCAGCTATGGCAACTGGTTTAGATCCGTCTACTTTGGAACTGCTCAAGCGATTTAATCGAGCTTTTCCACAGTTCTATGAGCAGTTTGTCGATAGCGAGATCCAGCTTCAGAATCTACGGTTGGCCTATCAGCTTTTTAGAACTGAGAAAGCGGTGATCGAGCTGCATCCGGCGGGCGATCGCACGGTCCTCCAATTTGCCTACCGCAACCAGTCTTTTTTGCTCAGCGACATCTTCGGCGTACTTGCTGCCTATGGTCTGACCATCCACAGCCTCAGCCTGTACGGACAGATCTATCCGCCAATGCTGGTTTTTGCCAAGTTAGAAGTCTCTAGAAGCGGCAAAGAACTCACGCCAAAAATTGCCGAAAACGTCAGCCGCGCCGTCCGCGAAGCACTCTCTGGCCGCTTTGAAGTCGAAGATATGCTGAATGTAGAATTTAACCTAGGCGAGGGGCTTGCCGATGTCGAAACCGAATTCTATATCGACCCGGTTTTTCATTTGCCAGCGCTGCTGATCGAAGCGGACAATCGGCCTGGATTGTTCTACAAAGTGATGTACACCATCTGGCAAGAAGATCTGCTCGTGCTCAACGCCAATTTGCTGGTTTGGCGAGGGCGGACTCGACTGATTCTCTACTTGCTGGGACCAAACGAAGGCATCATCCCAGAATACTTAGGCCAAAAAATTGCAGAGGGCGTTCGCTATCGGCTACTGGGAAAGTAGGACACAGTAGCGAGTTATACCTGTAGCGCTTGAGCGTTAGCATAGTAAGCATGCTGACACAGAAAGTATGCTGACACAGAGTATTAATGGCGTCCCCCACGCTTACGATTTTATCCGCAGGCAGTCTCCCTCCAAGTCTCAATCATCAGAGTCTCAATCATCAGAGCCTCAATCATCGGCTGCTAAGACATCGGCCTCAACCATGTCACCTTCAGAGTTACCTGCTGAAGTGGACACCTTGGTGTTTATCCACGGCTGGCTGCTCAGCCGGGTCTACTGGCAACCTTTAGTTCAGATGCTCTCGGCGAGCTATCACTGCTTGAGCTACGACATGCGAGGATTTGGCGAATCGGTTCTAGCTACTCAGCCAGTCGCTCAGTCGATAGAGGCTACGCTCGATCCGATCGATCTGCCGCCGGGGCGTACCCTATTAACGCCACACAGCGGCGAAAAGATAGAAACCTACCAGGCATCTGCCTACAGTCTGGCCGCCTACGCGAAAGATTTAGAAAATCTACTCGATCAGCTAGGGCTCGATCAGGTGTGGCTGCTAGGTCATTCTCTGGGCGGTAGCGTCGCGCTCTGGGCCGCGTATCTACTGCCGGAGCGAGTTAAAGGTGTTGTCTGTATCAATGCAGGTGGCGGTATCTACATCGAGGATGAGTTCGAGAAATTTCGCACAGCAGGTCAGCAGATGCTGAGGTACAGACCTAGCTGGCTCGCTCAAATGCCGCTGCTGCCCAGGGTATTCTCTCGGCTGATGGTAAAGCAGTCTCTACCGCTGCATTGGGGAAAGCAGCGTATCCGCGACTTCTTGCGAGCTAACACACAAGCTGCCAAAGGGGCGCTTTTAGAATCTACAACTGCAGAAGAGGTCTATTTATTACCGCAGGTAATTAGCCAGCTAGATCAACCCGTTCACTTTATTACAGCAGCTGAGGATACTATTATGCCGCCTCGCTACGTCCAGTACCTGGCCAGCTTTCATCCAGGGTTCGCTCAAGGCGAGACAGTTTCTGAGATCTCTGATTGCGGACATATGGCCATGATTGAGCAACCAGGACACGTCGCTCAAATTGTCGAGTCGGTACTTTCGGCTTCGGTCTGATAGCAGAGTAGTGCGCAGCGTCTTAGCTCACAGCGTTTTAGTTCACAGCGTCTTAATTCACAACGTCTTAATTCACAGCGGAGCAGGGGAATAGAGGTCGGCGACTTCTGTGAGTGATAGCTTTGACTGTGCGCCGAGGGTGAGGGGCGATCGCATCCCTTTTTCAAACTGCGCTACCCCCGCACAGGCAATCATTGCCGCGTTATCAGTGCAGTACTTCATCGGTGGAAACAGCACCTGTATGCCCTGCTCTGTCGCGACTCGCTGCAAAGTCTCTCTCAGCTCACTGTTGGCCGCTACCCCGCCACCGACTGCGATAGTGTCTAGCTGATAATCCACTGCGCAGGCGATCGCCCGCTTCACCAGTGCCTTCACCACCGTGAATTGAAAGCTAGCCGCCACATCTGCGATGGGCATCTTTCCTTTGCCTGCTAAAGCATCAGCCTGCAGCTTTTCAATCAGTCGCCGTACTGCTGTCTTCAGGCCGCTAAAGCTAGCGTCGTAAGGATGAAAGCCACCACTGGGAAGCGAGATTTTGCCTTCTGGCAGTGCAAACGCTCTTGGGTTTCCCTGCTTTGCTAGCCGATCGATAATCGGCCCGCCTGGATAGCCAAGCTCCAGCAACCGCGCCACCTTATCAAAGGCTTCGCCCGCCGCGTCATCGCGGGTTTTGCCTAGAATCGTGTAGTCGCCGACATCGCGCACCTGGATCAAGCTGGTATGGCCCCCAGAGACTAGCAAGCATAGGAAAGGCGGCTGTAGCGCTGGGTCAGTTAGATAAGAGGCGTAGATATGGCCTTCTAGATGGTGAATGCCTAGAAAGGGTTTGCCGTGGACCATTGCGAGGGTCTTGGCGGTGGTGATGCCGACCATGAGCGCACCGACTAGACCAGGCGCTACGGTAGCGGCGATCGCATCTACCCCGTCCCAATCTAGACCCGACTGAGACATAGCCTGTGTGATCGCCTCTCCCACCGCGCCCACATGCTCACGCGAGGCAACTTCTGGCACCACTCCTCCGTAGCGCCGATGCACCTCAATCTGCGAGGCGACCACACTGCTCAGCACCTGGGTGCCTCGCACAATCGCCACGGCGGTTTCATCGCAGCTAGTCTCAACTGCCAACACGGTTGCAAATGCCTGCCCTTTCTGGTTGTTTTCTAGAGATTGTTCTTTAACCAATTGTTTTTCTGCGAAAGAAGAGAATTCAGCAGTCATTTTGGAGTTGCGATTTTAGGGTGTGGCTGTTGAGGTCAAACCCGCTGTCAGCCTTTTCATTTCAACGTTTCTAACAGAGTGTGTCAGCAATTGTATCGGGATGTAAAGCGTTGCAGTGCTTTCTTTACGAGGCTCTCGCCCGAGGAGTATGATTGCCTACAAGCTGGGTTAGGCTTGTGGATTTTTTGATGACGTTCTAGAGACTTCTTCTTTAAGACAATTCATCGACAGATGAGCTTATACCAAAGCTTCTATTAATGAGAGAGGAAACCTGTATATGCGACGTTTGTTTGCTCTGGCTTTAGTTCTCTGCCTTTCCCTTGGGTTTGCTGCACCAGCAACCGCCGGAATCGCAGGTGACGATGTAGCTGGTCTAGTACCCTGTAACGAGTCAGCCGCCTTTCAAAAGCGTGCCGCTGCTGCCCCTACGGATTCAGCCAAAGCCCGCTTCGAATTCTATGGTAATACCAGTTTGCTGTGTGGCCCTGAAGGACTTCCCCACTTAGTCGTCGATGGTGATTTGGCCCACGCTGGTGAGTTCCTAATTCCCAGCCTACTGTTTCTGCTGATTGCTGGCTGGATTGGCTGGGCAGGTCGGTCTTATGTGATTGCGGTACGGGCAGACAAGTCTCCTGAAGAAAAGGAGATTATCATCGATGTGCCTCTAGCAATTCGGTGCACTTTGGGCGCATTCGCCTGGCCGCTTCTAGCTGTGAAAGAAATGACCTCAGGCGCAATGTTCGCAAAGAAAGAAGAGATTACGGTGTCTCCTCGATAGTCGAGTTTCTGTAGTAGGGGCGTAGCATGCTACACCCTTACCTGAATTCCATGTAGGCTTGCTTAGCACATAGCGAGTATCTTGCCAATGGAAGATTACAAATAGAGACAATTACAGAGACAATAAACGATAAGAAAGTTCTAACAGAACTAAAGCATTGAACTCCAAGGAGGAGTATCCATGAGCAGCAACTTTTTGAAATACCTTTCGACCGCTCCCGTGATGGCCACTGTCGCCAGCGTAGTCGCAGCGGGCATCTTGATCGAATTCAATCGGTTCTTCCCCGATCTACTGCTACACCCATAGGCACTGGTAAGCCTTTTGGTAGTTTGTTTTGATCATCACGCAGTTGTGTTGAGTAAATTTGGAGAGAGAAGTTACACATGCCAGCATCATCGAATTTTATTAAGCCCTATGCGGGCGACCCTCAAATTGGCAACTTAGAAACCCCCTTAAACTCTTCTGGGTTGTCTAAAGCCTTGTTAGAAAACCTACCGGCTTACCGTAAGGGTTTATCTGCCCAGCGCCGTGGACTGGAAGTCGGGATGGCTCACGGTTACCTGCTCTATGGCCCTTTTGCGCTGCTAGGTCCACTTAGAGATACAGACGTACCTGCGGTAGCAGGGCTACTAGCGGCAATTGGCCTCGTGTTGATCTTGACCGTCTGTCTATCGATCTACAGTGGCGCTAATGTCAGCTCTGAGATTTCTCGCAATACGGTGCCATACACCCCACCTGAAGCGCTGAGTACAGACGAAGGCTGGAGTGAGTTTGCCGGTAGCTTCCTAATTGGTGGCATTGGTGGCGCGGTGTTTGCTTTCTTCTTGAGTGCAAACTTGCCGCTATTGAGTGGCTTAGTAGCAGGCGCTCAGTAGGTATATCGGTAGGCGCATTGATAGCAGATTCCTGCATTCACCTTTTGAATATCGCACTGAGTGCATTGAAATACCCCTTGGATCCTCTGATCTGGGGGTTATTTCATATGGAGCGTTGTGTATAGAGGCGTCTAAGTTGTCTAAAATGAGTCCTTCTTTGTAATGACTGCATAGGGATTGAATCGATGGATATTGGCGTTCCGAAAGAGATCAAGGACCAAGAATTTCGGGTGGGGCTGAGTCCAGCTAGCGTCAAAGAGCTGTGCGATCGCGCTCATAAAGTCACAGTAGAAACCCAAGCGGGCATTGGCGCTGGCTTTAGCGACGAGGAATACTTGGCAGCGGGGGGAGTCATCGCCCCTGATGCAGCAACCGTCTGGCAGCAAGAAATGGTGGTGAAGGTCAAAGAGCCTTTACCCGCAGAATATAGCCTGATTCAGAAGGGGCAAATTCTCTTTACTTACTTGCATTTGGCGGCAGGAAGGAAGCTAACGGAAAGGCTAATTGAGAGCGGGGTGAGTGCGATCGCCTACGAAAGCGTCGAAAAAGACGGCACGCTGCCACTATTGATGCCCATGAGCGTGATTGCTGGTAGGCTCTCCGTGCAGTTCGGCGCTCGCTTCCTAGAAAAGCAGCAGGGCGGACGCGGCGTTCTACTTGGCGGAATACCCGGCGTCAGCTCCGGTAAAGTAGCTATTTTGGGCGGCGGCGTTGTCGGCACCGAAGCCGCAAAAATGGCCGTTGGCCTTGGCGCTCAGGTCACCATGATCGATATCAGCGTAGAGCGACTGTCATATTTAGAAACGCTGTTTGGCTCAAGAGTAAACCTGCTGTACAGCAACACGCCTAATATTACCGCTGCCGTGACTGATGCCGATTTAGTCGTAGGCTCGGTGCTAGTGCCCAACCGCAAAGCCCCTACCCTGGTAACTAAGGAAATGGTGAAAGAGATGCGGGCAGGCTCAGTGATTGTCGATGTCGCAGTAGATCAGGGCGGCTGCATTGAGACGCTAAAAGTCACATCGCACAGTGAGCCTGTGTACACCGAGCTAGGCGTGGTTCATTACGGTGTGCCGAATATGCCAGGCGCGGTGCCGTGGACCGCGACCCAGGCTCTGAATAATAGTACGCTGCCTTACGTTATCCAGCTTGCAGCTTCAGGAATGGATGCGCTAAAGCAAGAATCTACGATTGGAAAAGGGCTCAGCGCAGCGCTGAATGTGCGTGATCGTAAACTCGTGCATCCAGCCGTGCAGAAGGTCTTTCCAGATCTCGCTGCTTGAAAATTGCAGACGGTAACACTAGGGCTGCGACTCGAAGCCTAACGGGCCCGCTACCAAAAGCGTGGGAAATCCTCTGACTGACTGGTTGTAAGCTTCTACAGCCTGGTTGTAGCGCATGCGTTCGGTGGCGATTCGGTTCTCGGTGCCTGCGATTTCGTACTGCAAGTTGATGAACAGCTCGCTGGACTGAAGCTGTTGGCTATTGGCTGCGAACGTTTGGAACTGAGCGATCGCACTTTTCATACTCTCATCTGCCATCTGTCGTGCAGCGACAGTTTGTGCTGATAGAAACGCCTCCCTCGCACTGCCCAGAGCCTC
>JBCCOH010000152.1:0-11454 GCA_039111275.1 Cyanobacteria bacterium P01_D01_bin.1
AGCGTTTGTTGCTGAAAGCAAGCAACCCCAAAAAACGCTGCAGAGCCTAGTTGTCGTGGCGGGTCTGATTCCGGTAGCTTACATTGTCGGTCCCTGGCTCCTGCTGCACTTGACAGTCAACATTATCGGCTCTGAGAACACTTTTCTGACGCTATTGACTGCTGCCAAGCCATATTGGGGGGCAGCAACATCACTGCTAGTAACTTTTTTGGTCGTATCTAGCTCCTTGCTAGCGTTTGCGACCGCTGTATCCATTTCACCGCGAGTGCTCTATCAGCTAGCCAAAGACCAGCAGTTGCCGTCACTGTTTGCCCAGGTATCTGAGCAAGGTGTATTCGGCCCAGGACTAGGGCTGGTACTGCTGTTGGCTCTAGCAGGCTTGGTATGGGGCGATGTACACCAGATTGTAATGGTAACTGGGGTAGGCTGGTTAATTTCTTTCATCGTGCTGCACATAGGGCTGTGGTTTCAAAGAGGACGAACAAAAGCGCAGGAACAAGCGACTGGACTTGGAAGCATTCTGCCGTGGCTAGCACTGGCAATGGCAGGGCTAGAAATATTTATTCTCTGTGTGGGCGGATGGGCTTGGGGGGTTCAGAACTTGGCGATTGGATTGCTGCTACCAGGGCTGGTGATCGCGGGGATAACACTAGGCGACTACCTGCTTTGGACCGTAGAGTCTGACAGCTTTTCTTTTGGTGGGAGCGAGTGGTTACGGCGTGTCTACAGCCGAATCACCTCAGGACATATGTCTGAGAGCTCGTTCGAGAGTCTGATCACAGCCCAGATTGCTTTACTAGTGGGATTTACTTGCGTAGTGTCTGCTGTTAGCTGGTGGGCGAGTGCGCTAGTATCCCACGCCGTTGCTGATACGCCTGTGAATTTCCTAGTGGTTTTGGTGCTAGTGATGTCTTTCCTTGGCGTGGCGATCGCCTGCTGGACCGTCTTCCCTCAAATTAGCGCTATCAACGACGCTCGTCGCAAAGCAGAAGCCTTTTCCCAGAGACTTGATCTTGCTCTCAAAGAGGTCCAACAAACTCAGATGCAAATGGTACAGCAGGAAAAACTCTCCAGCCTAGGACAGCTAGTCGCTGGAGTTGCGCACGAAATCAACAACCCAGTTAGCTTTATTCATGGCAATCTAGTCCATTCGCAATCCTATGTACGCGATTTGTTGGCTTTGGTCCAGCTATATCAGCAAACTTATCCAAAAGCAACAGATGAGATTGAAGCGGAAATAGAAGAGATAGATCTGAAGTTTTTGTCTAAGGATCTGCCAAAAATGCTGGATTCGATGACGGTAGGCACGGATCGAATTCGTGAAATTGTCCTGTCTTTGCGCAATTTTTCTCGCAAAGACGAATCTGCCTGCAAGTCTGTAGACGTGCATGAGGGGATAGAAAGCACGCTGTTAATCTTGCAGCATCGGATAAAGGCGTCGGCTCGACGCCCTGAAATAGAAATAATTCGAGACTACGACAAGCTGCCCTTGGTCGAGTGCTATCCCAGCCAGCTCAACCAGGTATTTATGAATATCTTTGCCAATGCTATCGATGCAATGGAGGAAACTAATGTAAACCGTGACTATAAAGAGATTGAACTGCAGCCGAATCAGATAACGGTGCGGACTAGCGTTGTAGGAGACCAGTGGCAAGAGCAATGGGTGGAAGTGGCGATCGCAGATAACGGTCCTGGCATTCCAGAGGAAGTGCGCGATCGCATCTTCGACCCCTTCTTTACCACTAAACCCGCTGGCAAAGGCACTGGCCTAGGCATGTCCATCAGCTATCAAATCATCACCCAGCGCCACAAAGGCAAGCTGCTCTGCTACTCGAAATCCAACGAAGGCACCGAATTCACCATCCAAATTCCGCTAGAACAGGAGAAAACTGCTTCCAAAGAAGCGCTATAGTAAGCAAATCTGTAGGCTGTTTGGATTCTGAAAGACAGCTACCTTTTCTCCAAGGTTCCTCTAGTGACGCCTAGCTGATTGGAGAGGTTGAGCGATCGCCATAGTTCCCCACCATCCATCTCCCCATCTAGAAGCCGTTGATAAGCCGAAAATATCTCACGCACCTGTTCCGCAGTCTCATCCAAAAACTCAATACGAAAGTAGCGTGCGCCTTTCTCGATTAACCTAGTGGCAAATTCTGCGCCCGTTTGGGCTCTGCTGTTAAAGAGGGTGTTACGACAGCCTGCATCGGCTAAGAGGATGTGCTCCGCGCCTGTGCGATCGCGCAACTTCACCTCATGTTTCTCACAAGGTCGACCACAGTTCGTAAAATCTGTGCCTTCTGACAAGAACGCACAAAACACACAGTGCTCCATATGAAACATCGGCATATGCTGATGTAGCGTAATATCAAACCACTGCGCGGGCGTAGTCTCTAGCAAATCTTCCAACTGTTGTACATTCAAGTCGTAGGAGGCACAAAGCCTTTCTAGGTCGAATTCTCTCTTGAGATAGTCGGCGGTGATTGGATTAGAGGCATTTAGAGAGAAATCACCAATTATTCGGTCTGCTGAAAAATAGGCTAGCTGGTCGTAGTTGCGGATGAGGTAGCCATCGGCTCCTGCTTTGCGGACCTGATCTAGGATGTAGTTCTCGCTGGGTTTTGTGATTCGCGGCGGAGCAATGAATAGCTCTGCGCTTCCTCCTGTTCTAGCGGCTGCGACAGCTTCCTGGTACCGCACAGGATTCTCGAATTCGCAGTAGATGGTTTGGGCGTTTGTCTTTAGTACCGCTTCTAGCTGCGACAGGCTGCGAACTAGCGGAATCAGCCGAACATCTGTTTCTTTTATTGGTTCGTTCGGCAACAGATCGCGATGGGAAGCATGTGGATTCAGTGTCCATTGCTTGGGCTGCTGCCTTTGTTCTATAAGCTGAGCGACTAGGTCTCTGCGTAGCTGATTCAGGGCGCTGACCGGAATCATCACATCGCCTTCGAGGTTGTTTTGTAAATCCGCTAGTTCGAAGGGAGTGTTGCCAAGTCTGGAGAATTGCTGGGTGAGTCGTTCGGTGGTCAGTGGCTTACTGTGAGCAGCGACTAGGGGGATATCTGTTGTTGTTTGGGCGACGTGGCCGATCTGGTCGTGGGCGATCGCACTCAACCCCTCTCCTTCCTTTCCAAACACTTCAACCCGGATAGGCCGCTTAAACTGAGGCTGATCGCTGCTGTAAGTCTGACGGATGACTTTATCAAGTTCAGGATCGCTGGTTTTCCAAATGCGATCACCTACCTGCACCCGCTCAAACGCGATCGAATCACGACCAAAGCTCAAGAAAGTCTCTTTCCCTTTTTCCACAACGCCATAAAGCCTGCCGCCCTGGTCACTATCAGGATTGCCGCTATCAATGACGACACCATCTCCGGGCTTGAGTGCAATCTGCGCTTCGATGACTATCTGACTTTCTCTCTTCTTGGTCACAACCCGCTTGACTTTGCCAATCAACGCACCGCGCTTCTTTCCAAACCGCGCATGTACCAGCTGCTGATTGTCAATTCCTTGAAACCAACCTGTAGAAAGCCCTCTAGAGAAAGCCATTTCCAGATAATATCGCTCGTCTGCGGTGGGATGATACGAGGCTTCTAGCCGTCGAAACTTCAGATCTGATTGGCTTTCGCCATCACTTGGCATTTGTTCAATTGTTTGTTCGACTACCTGATCGAGTGCCTGCCGATAAACACGGGTAACGTTCGCGACATATTCAGGTGTTTTCAAACGGCCTTCTATCTTCAGGCTAGTAATGCCAGATTTGATCAAATCAGGAATGACCGGGAGGCCAGAGAGATCCTGTGGGCTGAGGAGGTACGCTCTGTCACCTAGATCCACTGGCTTGCCATCAGCTATCAGCTCATACGTCATCCGACAAGCCTGCGCACATTCTCCCCGATTCGCCGAGCGCCCGCCCAAGGACTCACTAGTCAAACACTGCCCGGAGTAAGCTACACACAGCGCTCCATGCACAAACGCCTCTAGCGGCATCGCAATCTGTTCTGACTTTAGCTGTCGCTGAATCCGGTTAATCTCTTTGATAGAACATTCTCTTGCTAGCACCACTAGCTGAGCGCCTGCCTGCTTTGCGAACTTTACGCCTGCCGCCGATGTCACCGTCATCTGTGTAGACGCGTGAATTGGAAAATCTGGTGAGAGGTGGCGGATCAGCCGACAGATACCAACGTCTTGAACAATGGCCGCGTCGACGCCTGCGGCGATAATAGTACGAAGATAATGCGCTGCTGACTTTAGCTCTTTGGGAAAGACTAGTGTGTTGAAGGTGACGTAGCCCCTGACGCCGCGCTCGTGTAGAAATGCCATCAGCGCTGGTAGGTCGGCTGTTTTGAAGTTGTGCGATCGCATCCGAGCATTGAATCTATCCAGGCCAAAGTAGATCGCATCGGCTCCGTTCTCTACCGCCGCCTTAGCGCAGTCCCAGCTACCCGCTGGCGCTAGTAGCTCTGGCTTACGTTGCTGGGTATCAAGCTCTAATGAGGTAGGTTGCAGATAGCTAGGCGCAGGCATACAGGAAAGCGTCAAAGGTGCAAAAAAAGCCAGTCAGACATCTCCAAAGTGTATCTCAAACGCTTGAGTCAATGACCGTTGCTCCCTAGAATTAGTTTTGTATTGAGTGATGCAAAATTTTTCTACAAAAGCAAAGAAATAGGAGGAACCATGGCTGAACGTCCAATCATTGTTGGCATTGTGGGCGATAGCGCCGCAGGCAAAACCACCCTAACCCGTGGCATCGCGCAGGTGCTAGGTGAGGAAAACGTTGTAGCCATTTGCACCGACGATTACCACCGCTACGACCGCAAACAGCGCGCAGAGATGGGCATTTCTGCGCTGCACCCAGACTGCAACTATCTCGATATCATCGAGCAGCACCTGCAAGATCTGCGCGGCGGCAAATCGATTCTAAAGCCGATTTATAATCACACCACAGGCGAGTTTGATGCGCCCGAATACATCCAGCCCAAGAAATTCGTCATCGTAGAAGGCTTGCTAGGATATTCCACAAAAGCCGCTCGCGATGCCTACGACGTCAAGGTGTATCTAGCACCCCCAGAGGACTTGCGAGCAAAGTGGAAAATTAAGCGTGATACCCGCAAACGGGGCTACACCGATGAGCAGGTGCTAGAAGCTTTACGCAAACGTGAGCCCGACTCCGAGGCGTTTATCCGGCCACAGAGGCAGTGGTCCGACGTGATTGTTTCCTTCATACCGCCTGACGCCGAAGACGAGAAAGGCAATGACCTGCTGCTAAACGTCAAGCTGGTTCTACGCCCAACCTTGCCACACCCAGACTTTACTCACATCCTGGACGACCAGGGCAATGACTTGGGAGATGCGATTCGCCTGCTGCTAGATCGCGATATGGGCAAGCCAGTTGACGTGCTCTCTGTAGACGGCCATGCCAATGAGGCGCAGGTACAGCAGCTAGAGCGTATTCTTTGTAATGAAGTTCCCTATCTAGGTCAATTCTGTAGCCTGGAAGGGAATCAGGACATCGGTAAGGTCGTGGGTACGACTGGTGAGTCGCTACAAAGCTATCCGCTAGCGCTGACTCAGCTGTTGATTACCTATCATATGCTCAGGGCATTGCAGCGGACCCAAGGGATAAAGTAAAGGGCTTTCGAGCTAGAGAACCCCATGTTCGGACCTCTCTAGCTCGCAGACTCGCTAGATGTAGAGAAAGGATAAGGACCGTCGTACTGGTTGATGTATTGCATGTGCGAAATCAGTCCACCTGTCTCGTTCCAGAGATGTAGCTGATAAGCGGGCGGTTCCATCACGAAGGTTCCTGACTGGGTGTCGCTAACTAGATCCAAAGAGACTTGGTGCACCGGACTAGGGACCGTGTAGACGAGCGTACCTGCCCAGAGTTGCTGAATTGGGCGATGCAGATGACCGCAGCCAATACGCAGAATACAGTCGTACTTTTTGATAATATTTTCTAAGTTTTCTGGCTTGGCTAGCCTACAGTTATCCATCAGATCTATACCGGTGGCGAAGGGTGGATGGTGCATGAATCAGAGGGTAGGTCGATCGGGCTGTTTGCTCAGCTGTTGATCTAACCAAGCGAGTCTTCCAGCATCTAATTCGCCGTGTGCCTTGCCGGGTACGTTGGTATCTAGCATGATCAGCCGGATCGGATAGTCTTCTACGGTGTACTGCAAAGAATCTGTTGACGGTAGATAAGTGTGTTCTGAAAAGACTTGGCGGATGAACGCTCGGCTGTCATGGTTGCCGGGAATCAGGTAGACGGGCATCTGCAAGAGCTCTAGCATTGCCCGCAACCTTTTGTATTCGGCAAGCTGGGCGTTGTGAACCAGATCGCCAGTGATAACGACGATGTCGGGGGAGTGTGTGGCTAGGTGTGCGATCGCCCGCTCCACCATCGGTTCTGTGTCTACCACACCATAGGCAAGATCACCCGGCACCATCACATGTAAATCTGAAATATGAGCTAGCAGCATGATTCCTAGGGCTTCTTTCTTTTAATAACCACTAAACTAACTACGATAGCCAAGGCTGCGAAGCTTGCTCCAGTTAGCAGTGCGGCCTGATAGCCTGCCGTTAGTGCTGCCGCCGATGCCTCTGCTGCTCCATCGCTGACGGCTCTTGTGCGAATAGCTGCAACCGCAATCAGAATCGCTAGTCCTAGCGCCGACCCGATCTGCTGTGATGTAGTCAGTAGCCCTGAAACTAGCCCTTCTTCGCTATCGCTAACGCCGCTAGTGGCAGTGATGCTAATGGAGACTTGAGTGATGACGATTCCTAAGCCGATCGCAATGCCGCCCGGAAGCAGGTCGGTCCAAAAGTTTCCCTCTACGGGCACTCTGCTTAGGGCTAGCAGCCCGACTGCAACCATCGAAATGCTGCCTGTGAGGGTGTATTTCGTGCCAAAGCGGGCAGCTAGCTTGGGCGCGAATGGTGCACTGCCTACCGCGACTACGGCCACCGGGAGAAAGGACAGTCCGGCCTGTAGCGGCGAATATTGCAGCACTTTTTGCATGTACAGCGTCAAGATGATTACGCCTGCACCTAGAGCGGCATTCATCAGTGCGCCGATTAGCATGCCTGCGACGATGGATCGGCGGCGAAAGATGCTGAGTGGGAGGAGGGGGGCGGGCGATCGCGCCTCAATCCAAAGCGCAGCCACCAGCGAAACCGTCGCAATACTAGACGCCACAATCAGCTGTACAGATCGCCAACCCGCACTGCCAGCCCGCTCTAGCGAATAGACCACAAATACCAGCCCAATCGTAATCGCCAGCGCCCCCGGCCAGTCGATATACGGCGGCGCCGGGCGCTTGTACCTGGATTTGAGCAGTAGCGGCGTCACCGCTAGCACCAGCAGTCCGATCGGCACATTCACAATCAGCACCCAGCGCCAGCTCAACGCACTAGTTAGCACGCCGCCAAGTAAAACGCCCGCCGCAATTCCACCCGCTGCCATCGCCCCCCAAATGGTCAAGGCTTTGTTGCGCTCATTGCCCTCTGGAAAAGTCACCAGCAGGATCGACAGCGCCGAGGGTGAGACTATGGCAGCGCCTATGCCCTGAAAAGAGCGAGCGATCAGCAGCATAATCCGATCAACAGCTAGCCCAGCAAGAAGGGACGCGACTGTAAATAGCACCACGCCAATAATGAACATACGCCGTCTGCCAAACAGGTCCGCTGCTCTACCGCCCAGCAGTAAAAAACCGCCAAAGGTCAGCGCATACGCACTCACCACCCACTGCAAGATCTGCTGTGAGAAGTTGAGCGCGACCTCAATATCAGGTAGGGCAACGGTGATAATCGAAAAATCGAGCACCATCATAAAAGAGGCGGTGCAAACCAGAGCGAGTATCAGCCAGCGGTTAGCTTTGGAGTCAGGCATAGGTAAGTTTTTAGCTATAGAGTTTTTGTCTATAGTAATGCGCCGCTGACCCCGTTTTTTGTTCTATAGCTGCGCGAGCAGTCCAGCCGATTCTTTGAGCGTCACTAGGCTGTTGGCACAGAGAATACCAGAGGCGGCGACGGCTGGAACGCCAATTCCTGGCAGGGTGCTATCGCCCACTAGATGTAGTCCTTTGATCGGTGTCTTACCGCTGGGGAAGCGACCTGTCTGGGCAGAGATAGCAGGACCGTAGGTGCCTTCGTACCGACGCAGAAAGCGGCTATGAGTTAGCGGTGTGCCAATGAGTTCTAGTTCGATACGGCCCTGCACATCAGGAATGATCCTTTCAACCGCGCGAAAGAGAGTTTCTGCTTTCTCTCTTTTCTTTTGCTCGTAATCTTTGTCTTTTTGCCAACCTTCAAAGGGTTCTAGCGTATAAGCATGCACCGTGTGATAGCCTTCTGGTGCCTGCTGCGGATCTAGAACGGTTGGAATAGACACCATGCAGGTGTTTCCTGGGGTGGTGATATCTTCTTCGTTGTTGTGAACAACAACATGGTGAATCGGCACAGAATCTAGTCCGTCTGCGCGGATGCCTAGATGCAGGTGCATGAAGCTATCGACAGCAGGCGTCGAAAGCGCCTTTTGTCGATAGCTAGCGGGTAGATCTGTTGGATCTAGCAGATGGCTATAGGTGTCCCACCGAGTTGCATTAGAAATGACAACATCAGCATTGATCTGCTCTCCGTTTTTGAGGATCACGCCCCTGGCTTTGCCATTTTGAACAACAATTTGTTGAACATGAGTGCCTAGCCGTAGCGTCCCGCCCCACCTTTCTAGACCGCGTACCAAAGCTTCAACAATGGCACCACTGCCGCCGACTGGATAGTCGATAATGCTGTTAGCCCGCTCGCCAAACATGAAGGCCATCTCTGGCGCAACCGTATCGTCACTTTTCATGCCAGATAGAAGAAAGCATTCTAAGTCCAACAGCCGTTCGAGCCAGGGGTCTGTGATATAGTCGGACATGATTTCTCCCATAGAGCGACCGAGGTCTGGGAGAGTTGGGAGGAGTTTGGCGATCGCACTTCCATACCGCCTTGCCAGCAAAGGCACCGTTCCCAAATCGGCTCGTAGTGCCAGCGTTGGAATCTCCTTCAAAGGCGCGTAGATCTTCAGCAGTCTAGCTTCTAGTGCTGCCATCTGAGCCGCCGCACCCGGACTGAACTGCTCTATCGCCTGCTGATATTTTTCTGCGTTGCCATAGACCGGTAGCGTTCCTTCTGGCAGATGATAGTAGCCGAACGGCTCGTAGGGGACCGCTTTTAGCTTTTCCCCCAACACACAGAGCACCTGAGTCAACGGATTCGCCGAGCCCGCCTCACCGAGCCCACAATAAAAGGAAGGACCAGAATCAAAAGTAAAGGTCTGGCCCTGATGCTGCCGAGTGAAGGCATGCGCCGCGCCGCCAGGTAGCGTATGGCTTTCGCAGACCACCACTCGCCGTCCGTACCTAGCAAGCAGCGACCCCGCAACTAGCCCGCCTAGGCCACTGCCGATGACCACAGCATCCACGGTCTTTTGGTCTGAGTGCATGTGTCTATAGAGATTGGGTTTGAACAGATTGGGTTTGAATTAGCGTTTGTTCAATATCGGATAGACGCTGTCGGACGGCTTCTTCTTCTTCGGGGGCAATGCTAGAGAGCATCTGTATGCGCCAGTTGTTGGATTGAGTTAACTCTTTTAACTCCTGTTCGATCTTGGCTCGTTCTTCTTGCTTCTCGTTTTCTGAGAGGTCTGTTGCGGTTTCAATCTCACCAAGGCGCTGATTGAGCAGGACTGATTCGCGCTCGACAAATGCTTTGACGGCTTCTGTTCGAGCTTGAACGCCGCCCGATTTGACCACGGAGTAGATCTCCATCAGTCGATGATATGCCTGTAGATAGGTTTCGTTGCCTTTGGGAAGGGTCGCGTCTAGATGATTGCGAAGGTTGGTCACTCGCTTGCGCTGTGGCCACCATTCGAGTAGCAGTGACAGACTAGCGCTATTAAGAGCAGTAGGGCTGATGGTGGCAGACTCAGGAGCAGACTCAGGAACGGTTGCGGACTGTGTATGCATTGACAAGTTTCTATATCTACTATTCTTTGACCAGCCTTCTTATCTTAGAACGCCCTTGAAGGATAGCAAGCCTTTGATCGTCAAAAGATCCTACAATTTCTTTAATCGTTCCCATCGGTAGATACGGTTGTTCTAGGTATGACTTTAAAGGCCGCTCTCTTTAGCTTTAATGGCATCATCATCAACGACGAAGATATTCGTCAGGAGTTGAGCAATCAGCTATTGCTGGCGGAGAATTTGCGCCCGGATGCGGATGACTACAAGCAGGTGTGCTTTGGGAGAAGCGATCGCGCCTGCATCAAGGCACTGCTCGCCCAGCGTGGCCGCACGACTAGCGACGAAGCCATCGACAAAATGCTCGTCAAAAAGTCCGCTGGCTATCAAGATTGGCTAGAGAGCTTAGAAAAACTGCCTCTCTATGCGGGGCTAGACGATCTGATTTTTCGCTGTAAGGCGGCTGACGTCAAGATGGCGATCGTCACTGGCAGTCAGCGTCAGCAGGTAGCCGATGTCTTGGCACGTACAGAATGGGCCGAGTGTTTTCCGGTGATTGTGGCCGGTGACGATGTGCCCTCTACTGGCAGCAAGCCCGCTCCCGATGCCTATCTGCTAATGATTGAGAGGCTAAATCAAGCCAATCCTGATTTGAACTTGCAGCCTAGCGAGTGCATTGCTATTGAAGACTCTTTTGCCGGGATTGAGTCGGCCAAGCGGGCTGATATTCCAGTCGTTGGCGTTGCCCATACCTATCCGAATCATATGCTACAGCGTCGCAGTACCTGGGTTGTAGACTACTTGCGTGAGATCAATTTGGACTGGATCGGTGAAAGATTTGAATAAAAACAAGCTGCGTAAGCGCATTCAGCGTAATTTGGTGTGGATTAGCCTGCTGGCCTTTGTCTGGCTGACCTGTAGTGGGGCGGCCAGTGGCGCTGTGATCGCCCAGACCCTCACCGAACGCCAGCAGTCTTTTCCCAACTGGACAAGCAAGCCCATCGTGCAAGCCTCAGACGGCGATCTAGTCTATCCCGACTGGATGGCAGGCACCTGGCGCATGACCTCTACACTGATCAGCATGGCGGCACCGCTGGCTCCAGAAATCGTAACACCAGGATATGAAGGCAATCGGCAGTTCTTGCACAAGGCAATTCCGGCGGTGATTCGATTCGTGCCTCACGCACCGTCTAGAGGGCGCTTTCTAGGCCGGGCGCTGTCTGGAATTCTAAAGGACGATGATGAGGATGTGGAGATTGTCTCTGATCGCGCCTTTAACGGACTGAGCTTGGCGCGTGCCTACCTAGGTGACGACTGGGTAAAGGCGGTAAAAGTAGATCCAGACGATCCAAATCGACAGATTACTTTTCTAAAGGACAATCAGCAACTGATCTCTACCGTCACAGGGCGAAAGGTAGAGACGCCAAACTTAGGAACATTTGCGACCACTGAG
>JBCCOH010000153.1:0-11334 GCA_039111275.1 Cyanobacteria bacterium P01_D01_bin.1
GCGTCTTGTAAGTTGAAGGCGACATCATCAGGCTGTGGCAAAATCAGCTGACCAAACGGACGAAATGACTCTGCCGTAATTGGAATTGCCTTAGTAGAACAGATAGTGATTGACTCGACCATTGTGGCTTGACCTCTGGGTAAGTGCTAGGCATAAGCGACATCGTCACGAAGTGATAAGCTTTATCGCGATAGTCTATCGTTATTATTCTAGAGAAAGCATAATCGTATTTCTACACAGCTCCATTCAATCTTTTATCGACCTTCTCATCCAACGCGATTTTCTATGGACGACAAACTAATGCTGATGATTCCGGGTCCAACGCCGGTACCCGAGAAAGTGCTGCTAGCAATGGCTAAGCATCCGATTGGACATCGCAGCAGTGAATTTAGTCAGATTATCGCTGAGACGAATGCCAGTTTGAAGTGGCTGTTCCAGACTAAGAACCACGTCCTAGCGCTGGCGGCGAGTGGGACGGGTACGGTGGAAGCGGCGATTATTAATTTTTTGAGTGCGGGCGATCGCGTTCTAGTCGGCAGCAACGGCAAATTCGGCGAGCGCTGGGTCCAGATTGCCAATGCTTACGGCCTAGACATGCAGGCTATCAAGGCCGACTGGGGCACGCCGCTCAACCCAGACGACTTTGAAAAAGCGCTAACAGCTGACAGCGACAAGAAAATCAAAGCCGTCATCATCACCCACAGCGAAACTTCGACGGGCGTTTTGAATGACCTAGAAGCGATTAACAAACTTGTAAAAGACCACGGCGAAGCGCTGATCATCGTCGATGCCGTTACCAGCCTTGGCTCCTACAATATACCGGTCGATGAGTGGGGCATTGACGTCATTGCCTCTGGTTCACAAAAGGGCTTTATGCTACCGCCTGGACTGGGCTTCGTTACCGCAAGCGATAAGGCATGGCAAGCCTATGAAAGTGCGACCCTGCCGAAGTTCTATCTAGACCTGGGCAAGTATCGCAAGTCTGCGGATAAAGACAGCACACCGTTTACGCCGCCAGTCAATCTCTACTTTGGCATGCAAGTAGCGCTAGAGATGATGAAGGCAGAAGGGCTAGAGAGTATTTTTGCCCGTCATACTCGTCATAGAAATGCGGCCAGAGCAGCGATGAAGGCGCTGGGCCTGCCGCTATTTGCACCAGATACTCATGCGAGTCCGGCGGTGACTTCGGTAGTGCCAGAGGGTGTGGATGCGGAGAAAATTCGCGCTCTAATGAAGAACCGCTTTGATATTGCGCTGGCGGGCGGACAAGATCACATGAAGGGGAAGATGTTTCGGATGGGTCATTTGGGCTTTGTGAGCGATCGCGACCTCCTCTGTGCCATCAGCGCCCTAGAATCGACCCTCACAGAACTCGGGCACAAACCAAAGGAAAGTGGTGTAGCCGCTGCCAGCCAGCATCTGCAAAAAGGATAGTTTGATATCGCGAAGTTGTTTAGGGCTAGCTAGTCGCCCTTTCAAGATAGTTTCTAGGCCGCTTCATAATCTTTAGAACCATGGCTGGATAGGAGATTAAAGCGCTAAGAGTAAGCTAGTCAAAGGTGAAGGTGATTGAAGCAGTGGCCTCAGGCTTCGCTAAAGGCTGAATAATTAATACAGTAGCGCGTCAACCCTAGAGGTCACTCAACTGATGGTCTGCCCTTGAGATGTCACAATTTTCTGGACAAGCTTGCGCAGTTGATCTAACAGCACTCGTTCGTTGTACGGCTTGGAAAAATAGTCAGTTGCGCCCAAATTCATTGCTATCTTGCGGTGTCTGTCGCCACTGCGAGAGGTCAACATAATGATCGGCAGCGTGTGAAATTCCGGATGCTCTCGAAGTTCTTCGAGGACACCGTAGCCATCAAGTCGGGGCATTTCAATATCGCAAATGATGGCGGTTACGTTCAGCCCTGCTAACAGTCTATCGACGGCTTCTCGACCGTCTTTAGCTTGCTCCACCAGGTAGCCTTCTCGCTCCAAACTAATCGACAGATACTGGCGAGCATGAATCGAGTCATCGATAATCATTATGCTGGGGGTGGCTGCTTGAGCGCGCGTCGCAGCGGTTGGTGGTGTCAGTGATGAAAACCCCGATTCTGATTTAGCAGATGGTCGTATGCCAGCACTACCCGCTTCAGAAATCCACGCCATCAGCCGAATCGGGTCGACCAGTGGAACCACACGACCATCGCCAAGGACAGTGGTTCCGCTAAAGCCAGGGGGCAACGGCATTGGGCTCGCCACAGGTCGAATGGCCACTTCTTGTTCTTGCCAAAAGCGGTCAATTGACAAACCATAGTGTCGATAAGTAGTGCTATCAGATTCCTCGCTATCTTCACCAACAACGACCACCATCGCCCGATCAATCGAGGGGGTGCCGCTCATTTCAGCCGGTTTAGCCGCGCAGTTCATCTGCCAGTAGTCTTCTAACTGAACGACTGGAATTGCCTTGTTTTGCCAGAGCAACAGCGAGTGGTTGTCATTTGTTTTGTCGCTCGTGTCCAGAACGGGTGACGCATTAAGCATCTCTTGAATAGCATCGATTGGCAACGCAAACACAGTGCCCTGACGCTCTACTAGCATCACTCGCAAAATTGACAGCGATAGTGGAATATCAAGCGTGAAGGTGGTTCCTTTGCCAGCTTCTGTCGTGACCTGGATGTCGCCTTGAAGCTGCTGAATATTGTTGCGCACAACATCCATGCCGACGCCGCGACCCGAAAGATGGGTTACTTCGCTGCGGGTGCTAAAGCCTGGCTCAAACAAAAAGGCCAGCAGTTCCTGGTGAGTCATTGATTCAATCTGTTCGTCAGGCAGGCTGTATTCGCGAATGCGATCGCGTACTTTCGCCAAATCAATGCCATTGCCGTCATCCTTCAAAGTCACCATCACCCGGTTGCCCCGGTTCAATGCTCGCAGCTCGATCATGCCAACGGTGGGCTTTTTGCGAGACTGTCGGAGCTGAGCGTCTTCTATGCCGTGGTCAAAAGCATTGCGCAGCAAATGCGTCAGCGGGTCGATGAGCAGATCGAGGGTGAATTGCTCTAATAGGGTATTTTCACCTTCGATCTGTATTTCAACGGGTTTGTCGTAGCGTACAGACCAGTCTCTGATCACTCGAGGAAACCGACTTACGACCTCTTTGAACGAGCGCATCTGAGTTTGGGTGATTTGAGTCTTTAGCGCCCGGCTGGTGTAGCTGAGATCACCAATAGCCTGACTCATATCACCGATGCCTAAGTCGATGTCGCGGCTAACTTCTTCTAGCTTGACAATGGTTTCCATATTCTCTTGCGCTAGCAGATGAAGCTTGGAATAGCTGTCAAGCTCTAAGACATCAAGCGTATCAGCGGCGTTAGCTGTAGTAGAGGGTTTCGGTGTGAGCGCCGCTTCCTCCAGGGCTTTGCCAACTGCCCTCTCAGGGGCTGATTCTGCTGAGGCCAATTCCGATATAGAAGCGTGATCGTACCACTGCCGCAGCGACGTATTAAATGCGCTTAGCGCTGTCATACGTGTCTGCATCAACGTACTAAATGCCTGTAGCTGCTCTAGTCGCAGTCCAATTGCATTCCGGTTGAGTACTAGAGCTTCAAACAGCCGGTTGATTTGTCTGAGTTTTTCGACTGGCACCTGAACTGTCGCAGGCCCTGTAGTCTGAGCACCAGTAGCCGAACCAAGCCCAATGCCAGCACGATCTTGAAGGGAGACCTCACCGATAACGTCATCAATATCCGAAAGATTGATCGAATCAAATACCTCAAGATTCTCGAATACAGCAGAATCGAATGGTGTTGATACGGTAGCTGTGTGATCGAAAGGTTCAATAGCCTCAGGTGCAGCAGGCACAATGGCAGTCTCAGCGACAGATTCGACATAGGGTTGAATCGCGCTGAGCTGGGTCTGAAGAGTAGAGAGCTGCAACTGTAAGTGACGAATATCGGCAGGCGTAATCTCTGAGATGTTGGGAGGAAGCGTCGGTCCACTAAAAGCATTTTTAGCGATCGCCCCACCGGAGACTGTATTTTGATTGTTCCTTTTTAGTGCTTGACCAAGACGACTGTTGAGCTGAGCTTGAAGAGTCGCTGGCGTTTGTTCTTCTTGTGGCTTTCTAGAAGGCTGCTGAGAAGCCCTACTGGCGACCTGCTTAGACCCTGCCTTTGGCGCATATTCTTTTACAGATGGTCCACTCTTAGGTTTCGGACGAGCTGCACTTTCTGTGACTGTCTGCTCGCTGTTTTCTCTCCCCAAAATTGTTTCAATCGGCTCCAGTCGAGCTGGTAACCTTTCCTTACGGCCTAGTATTACCAAAGAATAACTTCGCTGCCAAGCCTTCAAAGACTGCTGAGCCAACGCTTCAACCGACCAGGCGGATGCAGAAACACATTGCCTTTGCACATCGCGACACAGATCAACAAACGGCTTCAGCTGCGCCATCAGTCCAACTTCTGTCAGCTGACTGGCTATCTCCAACAGCGTCTTTCTGAGCTGTTCTCGCTTGTCCATAGAGCCGCTAAGCTCGGTTAGCACCTGTTCAAAGTTTTCTAGGTACTCTTCAACAGTAGCCGTGAAAAGTATCACTTCAACATCTTCACCGGCTTCGTCTGCGAGCAGGCGAGCTTCATCTTCTGGCGTGAGTTCACCTAGGCGTTGACGCAGATGGGTAAAAACAGGTTCGACTTGCTCAGCTAGCCAGTCTGGCTCAACCGGCTCCTTTCGATAATGCCGATTTCGCACCTCGCGCAGGCAATCCACCCCCTCCAATAACAATGTTGAAAGATGGTTGTCCACCTCCAACTCTCGCGCTTGCAAAATCTTGAAGGCATCTTCTAGCCAGTGAGCAATCTGAGAGAGAATCGCAAAATCCATCATCCCAGCAGTGCCCTTGATCGAGTGGGCTGCTCGCATCGCGGCATTGAGCTGACTGATACGGTCGTCGGCTGTCTTCAACGCTAGCAAGACCGACTCAATCTCGTCAAAGTATTTGACAGATTCTGTCAAAAAGGTCGCTCTGGCCTGTTGCTCTTTGTTTCGTTTCATGGCTTACTCTTCAGGAATCACTCTTCAGGAACCTTAAACTGCTCAACGGAAGCTTGTAGCGTTTTGGTCACTTGAGCGGTATCTTGAATTGCCTGTGCAAGTTGAGCAGATGTTTGAGAGCGCTCTTCCGAATTTTGGGTTGCTTTTTGAATAAGCTCACCAACGGCTTTAGATACATTTGTCTGATCGACAGTGGCATTCGAAATCTCCTGCATTAGCTGGTTGATTCGATTGGATTTTGCTAAGACTTCTTCCAACTGCTGCTGGGTGGTTTTCACTAGCTGAGTGCTATCGACAACCTGGGCAGTACCGGTCTCAATTGCCGAGACCACTTCTTGAGTCTCTGTTTGAATTTCCGTCACAATTTGGGCAATTGTTTGGGTTGCTCCCGCAGACTGCTCGGCCAGAGCACTCACTTGCTCGGCAACAGCAGTAAAGCCCTGTCCCAATTCACCGGCGCGGGCGGCTTCTACACTGGCATTTACCGCTAGCAGGTTGGTCTTGAGCGCAATCGAGTCGATCAAGCTCACTGCCTGCGCAATCTTTTGTGCCGATTCACCCAGACGCTTGATTTTTTTGGCGGTTTCACCCACGGTTGATCGCAGTTCTGAAATGCTCTTTGCGGTCTGATCCATCGAGTTGGAGCCGGCCTGCACGGTTGTGTAGGTGTCGTTTGTGAGCATGCTTGCCTGATTGGCATTGTCGGCAACTGCTTGAATTGACTGATTCATGTCTGTTACCGCGACCATCGTCGACTGCATCGTACGGGCTTCTTCTGCGGCTTGCTCAGCCAAATCAAGAATCTGCCGCTCGTTCGTGCCTAGAGCGTCACTCACGTTCCCTGTAGATTGTTTTACATTGACGGCAATATCTCTCAGATTTTCAACAATGGCGTTGATCAAGTCAGCAACAATGCCTACATCCCCTTCTGAAAGCTGGGCACGAACTGAAAGATCGCCATCGGCTGCATCGCCAACATCTTCCATCAGCCGAGTAATTTCTTCTTCTAGAAGCTCTCGCTGCTGCCTTTGTTCTTCGGTTTGCTTCATCTGGGCGCTGAGCAGCGATTGTAACTGGTCTAGCAGGGTGTTGAATCCTCGGCCTAGCAGCCGCGTTTCTTGGGTGCCCTGTAGGTTCGCTCGAGCATTTAGGTCGCCAGAGGTTGCTCTTTGAGCAGTTTCAGTGAGGCGTTGAAGCGGTTGAGACATCTGTAGAGCGAGCTGCCGTAAGAAAAGGGCGGTTGCAATGCCTAAAGTCACCGCTGTGATTGCGTACAAAATTAGCAGATTGCGCCCAGCCGAGTTGATGGTAGAAATATCGGCTGAGGAAATGGCCACCCAAGCTGTATTGGGTACGGTCGTTAGGCTGTATTCTCTATCATCCGTTTCTACCAGCATCGTGAGGAAAGCTTGACCTGAAATGGTATCAAGCTCTTCTAGCTCTACAATTTTGCCGGCTACTTGAGGGGCGAGCGATTGTTCGAGCGCGTCCAAATCGCCGATGACGGGCCCTTGAATCACACCTTCGCCGCTTTCCCCTGTGGCAGTTTGCAGTGTGTTGGTCAAGGTTTGAGCGATCGCGGCAATCGGTTCACCCCCGACCACATCTGCTATCTCGCCCGCGATCCCTTCTGGACTCACCGTCGAAAACGCTGTTCCACTACGGGTATCGATTACCTGAACCCTTTGGGTATCGCTGATAACTGTTGATACGTAGGTTGCAATCCGCTCATCCATAATTCGGGTCGGGATCGTCGCTCGCATCACACCCAAAAATTCGTCAGAATCTGCTGGCGTGACCGCCTCAGAAAGCAAAAGACCGACTGCACCATTCGACTCGTCAGCAGTTACCGAACCAATGTACTGTTTGCTTTCCTGCGCCTGAATCCACCAGTCTTCGTCTCGCTGCACAAAATCATCCGTCAGGCTGCTGTAGGCGACATTGAGTCCACGACGCTCAGTCACCGAGAGCCCAGACATACCCTCTACAAGGGCGACATCCGATAGATATTGATTCAGGGTTGCGTCGGGTGAGACCAGTTTGTTCTGCGCAAACGCCTGCTCTAACTGCTCTATTGACTGATCGTCTAAATCTTCGCTTTCGATTCTCTCATCTGCCTGTCGCAGTGCCTGGAGCAAGGTAGGATTTAGCCGTACCGCATCCATAATTTTGAAGTTATCTTCGACAAAGACACTGGCAGCTTCACTGGCTAGAAACGACTCTTCTTTTAGCAAAAAGAGTGCGTCTTCTCGTTCGGCGCGGCGGGTGATGACAATACTGAGCCCACTGGCCACCACCAGCGGTAGCAGCGCCACGGGCAGCAGCGTTTGTAGCAGTTGGCGGCTGAGTGTACGTCCCTGCTGAGCCGAAGATTGAGCCGCCGGCGCTTTAGGAAGTTGGGGCGCTGGCGGCGGCGTCAACAGTTGAGAACTATCGTCTGGTGAAAATCGCTGAGCAGTCATAGTAATTATT
This sequence comes from Cyanobacteria bacterium P01_D01_bin.1, assembly GCA_039111275.1. Lineage (GTDB taxonomy): Bacteria > Cyanobacteriota > Cyanobacteriia > Phormidesmidales > Phormidesmidaceae > Phormidesmis. The sequence continues at coordinate 7,510 of JBCCOH010000153.1, forward strand.
CGGAGTCGTTGTTGTCAAAAGATTGTCAGAAAAAGAATCACTCAATAAGGTGTTAGAAGCCTAAACGGGGGTTACCTCCAAAGCCTGGGCACTCGCGATCGCCTGAGCGCTCAGCACCGCAACTATTTCTTCGTCTACAACCGCTTGACCACTGAGGTAAGGCTGTAGTCCAGGATCGAACTTATGCCATGGCGAAGCAATCTGTTCCTGCTGTAGCCGAATCGTGCCTCGAATACCCGGAACAATCAGTCCTAAAAACTTTTGTGGACGCTCTGGCAATGCCGTCGTTTCAGTCGCAGCAAAGGCACGTGCATCGGTTTCCGAGTCCGCCCTGATGACAACCACTTCATAAGACTGAGAAGGCTTGAGCGTGAGCGGTAAATTCATCAGCTTGATTAAATCGACCGCCCAGAACACTTGCCCTTTTGTGCTCATCAGACCGAGAACTGAAGCAGCCATATTAGGTATGGGGGTGATCAAATGAGCTGGGAGCTGCAAACTCTCTTCTATCCAGTCCAAAGCTACTGCAATGGTGAGATCTAGAGAAAGCTGTACCCGAAGAAACTGCTTGCCCGAAGGCGGCGTCGGGTTGAACAACTCCGGCAAAAGCTGCCTGAGCCGAGCGTCGGCGGTAAGAGATGACGACGGCTGAGAAAGCGGACGAAAAGAAGACTTTTGAAGGGGGGTGGCTGACATCGTGCTAAGGCGCTGTAATCAACATCATGGATAGGTATAAACGTTCAAAATAAACGTGCTTGTCGTAAGTGGTTCGTGACGCTTTTTTGAAGCGTGGCTAAAGGATGGCAAACCGGACGGCATCACAAAGCTGCTCAGCCGTGCAGGGTTTGATGATGTATGCGGCAACGCCTTGTTTTTTTGCCCAGCTTTGGTCCATCTTGCGGTCTTTGGTGGTGCAGGCGATAATCGGAATATCAGCGGTCTCCGGATCCTTTTTCAGCTTTCGACAAAACTCCAAGCCGGTGAGCTCGGGCATGACCAAATCGGTAACGATTGCGTCTGGTCGGTCCATTTTTACCTTCTGCAACCCTTCTATACCGCCGCTTGCCAGCATCACCTGATAGCCACCTTCTTCTAAATAATGGCTCAGCAGCTGTCGCTGAGATTCCATGTCATCAACCAGTAATATTTTCTTCACCATCGCGTTTAATACCTTCTAGATAGAATGAGTCACTTGCTCCAATTGATGTCGTATCAGAGCATCTTTGGGACATACGAACAAATAGTCACTGGTCACGTGGACTGCACATTTACTGTGTAAAGACTGAAGCGTCGCAAACAGATCAAGGGGGCAAATAAATATTCATCACGTCTGTTAGCTGGGATTTGGAGAACGGCTTTTCCAGATAGTCTGTTGCACCGACAGCCTTTGCTTTGGCTTTGTTTAGGGCATTGGTATTGCTGCTGATCATGACGATAGGCGTATGTTTTACCTTTGAACCTCGCCTGAGTACCTTGCAAAGGTTGTGACCGTCGATGCGGGGCATGGTAATGTCTAGCAAAATCAGGTCGGGCTTCAATGAACATATCTTGGTAATTGATCCGAGCGGATCTAGCACTGAATGCAGCTCGAAGCGCCCTGCATCCAAGAAGTCGTCAATCTTGTTGAGCAGCAGCTGGTTATCGTCAATACAGACAATTCGATACTTAGACGTGAGCGAATCGGCACTTCTGTTGCTGGGGGTTCCCTCGCTTGCTTCTAAAGTAATACTGTCTGCTGCTGGATAGGACTCTTTGTCAACGGGCTTTGTTGACAGACCTTTTTTCGACAACAGATCGATGGTCACTGGCTCTGCTGTTGCTGAAGCCGCTATAGTGACGTCCGCTTTCGTAGGAGGTGGCGTTGAATCTACTTTTTTAGGAGATGGCGCTGTTGAATCTGGTGCTGTAGGACGATACTGGCTGCTGACGGGTGCCCTCTCGGCCGCTGGCTCTGAGCGCGAGCTGAAGTACGGAATGTGGCTCTGGTAATTGCTGTAGTCACCAGGCGCATTGCGAGCAACTTTACTCACATAGCGACGAGAGGTCGCATACATTTCGTCGATTGATTGCAGTGTCTGGGCCTGGGTAGGGAGCCAGGGGAGACGGTCAAGCGGCGCAACAGGAGGCCATAGCTTGACGACGCGGTGCTCAATGTAGGGATACAGTAGCTGGGCCAGCTTTAGCTCGTCTAGTTTGGTTACCTGGGCTAGCTGACGAATGGTCGCGCCCTGCATCAGCCGCACCAGTTCGCCTAGAGTTGGCTGAGGTAGCGTACCGTTGGGAACAACTTGATGAACAAAATAAGGGTCGTCGCAGTAGGGCCGCTGATAGGGAGAAACAATGCGATCACTTAGCGCCTGCCACAGCTGCAACCGTGGGATAAGCGCCCGAATCAGAGACGTCAGCTTTATCCCCTTATAGCTCAAGTGCCAACTACCAGTGGGCAGCGCGTACCAAGTAATTGTGGCTGACTCTAATCCCAAGAGCGTAGCGATCGCCTCTTCCGAAAGCCGATCGAGCGTCTTTTTCGCTTGCTTTGTATTGAGTGCGCCTTGTTTTACTAAGGCTTTGAGCACTTTATTTGTCCAGCCTAACGCTTTGAGACCGTCCTCTTCGGCTGTCCGCTTGTAGGGACCTAGCGTCATCAGCCGCCAGTATGTTGGCAACGCCGACTCGTACCCTAACTTTGGCAGCATTGACTCAAAGGCCGTCAGATATTGCAAGGAGTGCGTCGCAAACAGCATGTGCCCATCGACCACATCAACGCACCATTCAACCTCGCCTCCAACGATATGGGCCCTACCGTCTTGCGGCGGCTCAATAAGTTCATACAGAAAGGAGGAATTCATTGAGAATGAGGTTGGATATAACCCTCAAGAGGCTCAGTAATGCCGATTGAAACTAGACTTTCAGGACTGAAAGAGCAATGACCCTGCAATAAATAAACAACCCAGCCCCTCAAAATACAATGAGGTTGCTACATACACCAGTATTTCTACTGAGTATACATTCATACACGTCGTCTACAACGAAATCAGGAAAAAACAAAATTTCGTCAGTTGCATTAGAACATCGACTTCACGCGGACGACCAATGGGTTTGGCAGGCGGAATCAACGGTGCTATCAGCTCGAACTGGTCTTAAGTCAGGTTACTGGAGTATGCTTTGCTCGATGATCTCGTCTGGATTAGCACCCAACTCTCTTAGTTTATCGACTAGCCGTTGAGCTTTTTGCTCGGCTGTGTCGCGCTCTCGCTGGGCAGCATCGCGTTCCTGCTGAGTCAACATCCACTGATCCTCTACTTCTCTGCGACTCAGCAGGTACAGTCCGGTCTGAGGATCGTAAAACCTGAGAGCTTTGGGCAGCGGAGCGATGCCTAGTCGTGTTTGCTCTGGCCGCAGCTGTAGGTCTAGACCAAGCACCTGGCTGGAGAGAAATGAAGTGCCTGTTGCCGTGATCTGAAGGGGCAGCGGCTGGTACTGACCGTCGATTAGGGTTTGGCCTTTTAGCTGTTGTTTTAGATAGTCGGCGGTGGGATCGTACTGGAAGTATTCTTGGACGCCTATCTCGGCATATAGTTCCGGCTTTTCGACTTCGTCCTTCCGCTTGGTGGAGCCGGAGGTAATTTCTAAGACGAAGCTGGGGAGTTTGCCGTCTTCTTGCCAGGTTTTATAGCTTTTGCGCTGACGGGGGCTGACGCCGAAGATGACGAATACGTCTGGGGAGACGACTGCCTTTGGGTTGCCTTGTTCGTAATAGATGAATAGGTTACCGGAGACGTAGATTTGGCGGCGGCTCTGGAAGTAGAGGCGGAGGACTTCGAC
>JBCCOH010000154.1:0-11247 GCA_039111275.1 Cyanobacteria bacterium P01_D01_bin.1
CGTTTTATGGCTGTTTGGTAGACTGAAGGTATCATATTGACTTGATAGGCTTTGGTTCGCAAAACTAGCCTATCTTTTTTTGTCTGTACGACGCAAAGCTACCTTCCTAAAAAGGTTCCAGTCGTTGTGTCACCCCTTCAGAGCTGTCGCCTGCTTTGCTCGCTTCCCTAAAGTTGTAGTGTAAGGGCGCGTCGAACAGGGCAACATTTCCCCCTGTTACGTCGATAAAGTGATGCAGCGCTTCTATCTCATAAGACCAGTACTCACCCACCGCAAACAGTCGCTGACCAGTGTACTTGCGCATGTGCTGGAGCCATTTAGGAAAAAATCCTGCTCTGACATGCTTGACTGCATCGAATCGAAATCCGTCTACATTAGTCGTGTCGAGGTACCACTCGCCCCAATGCATCAGATCGTCACGAACTTCTGGATGGTTGATGTCTAGGTCGCAGCCCATTAGATAATCGAATCCACCTTTTTCTAGATCGACAGCTTGGTCGAACGCTTTGCCCTCGAATAAATAGACTGCCTCAAATTCGCCTTGCTCGTAGGCGTTGTAGTCTACCGCGTTAAAGTGCCACCAGTGCCATTCCAGCTCCGAATACTTGAGTTTTTTATCTGGCCCTTGTCTGCCGGGAAAGGTGAAGTTGGTCCAGGCTTTAATGGCAACTACATCGCCAATGGCTTCGTTGCGATTATCAGGAGAATAGGGAGTCGCTTTAAATTCTTCTTCGGCATCGCCGCCTAGCTTGTGGTTCAGCACAACATCGGCGTAGACCTCTATGCCAGCCTGTTTGGCCGTTTTAATAGCGCTGATGTATTCGTCTTTTGTTCCATACTTTGTGCGCACCGAGCCTTTTTGATCAAATTCGCCCAAATCGTACATATCATACACGCCGTAGCCTACATCGTATCCACCAGCGGTGCCTTTGTACGCAGGCGGTAGCCAGAGGGCAGTAATGCCTACCGCAGCCAGGTCTTCAGCTTGTTCGGCTAGCTGACTCCATAGCTTTCCATCTGGTTCGTTGTACCAGTGGAAATATTGCATCATTACGCCGTTCTGAGCAGATGTTTGAGTAGACATATCAGCACATTCCTCAAAGAGATGGATACGTGAGATAAAAGGGTGGCAGTCTAGAATCTAGTCCCTAATTATTACGCTTACTTACGACTATCGAGAAATGTCCAAAGGAAGAAGCTTTTTCCAGAGAAACGTGCAGAAGAGAAAATAAGCTGCTCGCTCCGCAAGCAGCTGTCTACAACCAGAAAGATTGGACGGCGAATGTTTCAGCTGCTGCAATATTCATCTGGGGAGGCAAACTGCAGAACAAAAGACCATACGTAGCTCGTCAAGCTAGTGCGTTTTGAGAAGCACTTAAACAGGGTGCATTGTTGATAAAATAATGGGAATTAACTCCGCCGGATCGATCGGTTTAGAGACATGCTGTTGATAGCCGCAGCCGATTGAGCGCTGTTTGTCAATTTCTCCTACGTAGGCAGTCAAGGCAATCGCCGGGACGTGTTTTCCCTGCGGCATAGCGCGGATTTGGGTAAGGAAAGCATAGCCATCAACGTCGGGCATGCCAATGTCGCTAATGATCAAATCTGGCGTTGATTTAATAAAAGCTGCCATGCCTGCACTAGCCGATACAACGGCTTCTACAGTTGCGCCTTCTTGTTCTAAAACAAGCGTTAATAAATTTAGTGAATCTACTACATCGTCTACGATCAAAGCTCGAACCCCTTTCAGCGGCTGATTGCCTAGCGCAACCTCTGTTGATTTGGCAGGCTCAGTCTGTTCTGTTATAGAAGCTTCTATCAGCGGTAGTTTGACGCTAAAGGCAGACCCTTGTCCTTCTCCTGAGCTATCTGCCGTAACCGTACCGCCGTGTAGTTCGGTGAGATGGCGCACAATTGCCAAGCCCAAACCCAAACCACCAAAATTACGAGTGCTGCTACTTTCTTCCTGACGGAAACGCTCGAAGACATAGGGTAAAAATTCTGGTTCGATGCCTTTACCTGTATCGGCTACTTGAATGACGGCGTGGGTACCTGCCTGCTCTAAAGTAACGCTGACTTGCCCACCTTCGGGCGTAAACTTAATTGCATTGGACAGTAGGTTCCAGACTATTTGTTGCAACCGGCCTGCATCACCTAAAATCTGTCCTACATCGGGGTCAAAGTGAGTTGTAATCTCAATCGACTTAGCGGCAGCGGCTAGCTGCACTGTAGAGATTGCCAGTCTAATAATCGAATCCAGTGGCAAGGGTGTGGCTCTAAGGTTTAGTTTGCCTCGCAAAATTCGAGAGACATCGAGCAGGTCATCAATTAACTGAGCCTGCAATTTGGCATTGCGTTGGATAATGCCGACTCCTTGACTGGCTTTTTCTGAGTCGAGCTTACCGGCTAGAAGCAAATTCGACCAGCCCAAAATAGGATTGAGGGGCGTGCGTAGCTCATGAGAGACTATGGCTAAGAATTCATCTTTCAGCTGATTGGCTTGAGTTAGATCTTCTGTTTGTTGTTGAAGTTTGGCTTCTAATTGCTTAATTTGATGAATATTGGTATTGGTGCCGTACCATTTGACTATTTCCCCCTTCTGGTTGTGCAGCGGTCTGGCTTTGACTAAAAACCAGCGAAATTTACCATCTGCTCGACGTAATCGTGTTTCCAGGTTGTAATTGCAACCTGTCGTGAAACAGCGCTGCCACATCTGGTTGACTTCCTCTAGGTCGTCGGGATGAATCATATATTCCCAACCCCGACTTCTAGCTTGTCCTACAGTCAACCCTGTGTAATCTTGCCAGCGTTGGTTGAAGTAGTCGGTTTCACCACTGGGTATTGCCGTCCAAATTTGCTGGGGAATTACGTCGGCCATGAGCCTGAGTTCTCGTTCTCTGTCGCGGATCGCTTTTGCTGCCTGTCTGCGATCGCTAATATCAATACCAGAAGGAATAATGTACTCTAGCTGCCCATCCTCATCGAACAGCGGTACCAGAGCGAAGTCGATCCAAATGTAGTCCGATTCGCTAAGTCTAATTGCTACGTCGTAACGAACACTTTCTCCAGACTTAACTCGCTCGATAGAGTCGTTGAGCAAAGCCTGACTCTTAGCTGAATAAGACCACCAGTAGGCGTCGGCAAAAGGTTTTCCAACCACGTCTTCTAGCTGGAGGTTCGCAACTTTTAGGGCCGGACGATTGACTTCTATTAAAATGCCGTTGGGGTCTAATACACCGACAAAAGTAAACAGACTGTCTAAGATTCTTCTTAGATGTTTTTCGCTCCGCTGAACTTTTTGTTCGGCTAGTTTGCGCTCGGTAATATCCTGAACGGTGCCCATCATCTGCAAAGGTTCACCATTCGAGCCGTACCAGCCTCTCCCTTTCGCGAACAGCCAATGAACGCTGCCGTCATCTCTAACGGTACGATACTCAACGCTATATTCTGATCGCGAGGCTAAGGATGCTTGGACGGCTGCGTGGGTGCGATCGCGATCTTCAGGATGAACGGCGCTCAAAAACACGTCGTAGCTCGTTTCTACATCAGAGGTCAACCCGAGCAAAGCTGTGCATTGCTGCGTCCATTCCAAGCAGTCGGTCGTTAGATCCCAAAACCACATCCCTAAGTCAGCGGCCTCGGAGGCTAACTGCAAACGCGCTTCCTGTTGGTTTAGCTCAGCGAGGGCTGCCTGATGCTGGAGGCGCAGCTGATGTTCGGCGATCGCTCGCTTCATTTCTAGTCTCAGTCTATCAGCGTTTAGCTGCTCCTTACTCAAGTAAGCTGCTGTGCCTCGCTTGAGCAATTGTGCGGCTATAGAGTCTTCTCCTTGTCCTGTCAAAGCAATCACAGGCGGGCGGTCTTCTCCATCTTCCTGCCATAGGCTCCACCATTGCGCACCATCCATAGGCAGCAGACAGCTTAGCAAGACAACGTCAGGCTTGCACTGCTGACATCTTTCCAACATCTCTTCTACCGACTCTGCAACCACAAAGCGATATTCACAATCGGCATCGGTCTGTAGATATTGTTGATAGCGCTTTCTGTCTTCCACGCAGTCTTCAGCGATTAGCACCGTCAGCAATTTTCGGGAATTGGCTTGGCTTGATGGGCTGTCAGCCGCTGCTTGCCTTTTGGAAAAAATCTGATGAGAGATTTCGCGCTCTGTTTCCCTGCGTTGCTCACGCCCGTTCTGTTCATACCTATTCGGTTCGCCAATCTCTCTAAAAGTTACCTCCGCGCCGTAAGCACTGGCACTATTTGCTTTAAACAAAGGCTCAGCAGCGATCGACAACCAGATCAAGCGTCCATCGGGCTTATAGAAGCCCATCACCACATCAGCGCAAGGCTGACCCGTTCCAACTGAGATAGTGGCGGGATAGTCTTTAGGTAGAAAAGGAGAGCCATCTTCACAGATGGTCTGCCAAGGAGGACTCAAGCTCGAAGCGCCGACAATTTGCTCTACGGTGTAGCCCAAAATTGCGCTGGCATCCGCGTTGCAGCTGTGAATAGTACCGTCGTCAAGATAAAATATTACACCGATGGGTACGCTTAGGCCGGGAGCAGAAATTGAAGTCACTCTCATCTAAAGACTGAAATTACTGTACTGCTTTTGGATTATTGCCGAACATTTCAAGGTTGGCTCGAGCCTAAATTATACAAAGTATTAGGGCGTGACCGTTTGTCACCTGTAGGCTACAAGCTAACTTTATAGCCTGCGGAATATTCTCTTATCTTTCGTAAGGTAGATGTCTTCGAAAAGCTAACATTACAGCGGGGTGAGTTGATGGAAAACGGAAAACGAAAACCACAATGTCCTGAAGACCAAGGGCTATCAACTCGAACATAATTTTGGTCACGGCAAGCAGCATCTATCTGCCTTTTTGTTGATAAGGAACAGACGCAACCTATTCGTAGCAATACCTCTCGACTGGCTAGACGCTGATGACTGAAAGCTTGTTCGAACGCTTACTCTAATGTCTGTATCTTTGAATTTTGAATTTCTGATAGAACACGCTTTATTTCGCATAAGCAGGAGGGGCGTTTGCTTAGCACCCGACGTTCTCGTATTGGATCCAGCGCTTAGATGTACTGATGCTGTGTGTCTAAGCTCACCACGGAAAGCAACTTTGTGGGAAACCTATGGATGCTTTCTGATTTGAATTTGGCTCTGGCTATGTTTTCTCTGCCTAATCGCATAGGTCCAGTTACGCGCGCCTTTCTGTATCATGGCTGCGCCATTGCTCCACTCCTGGCTAGCCAGTTGATTGCACCCGCCGTAGCGCAGTCGATTGATGGAGATGGTAGTCTGTCTACAATAGTCACAGCCTCTGACAACTTAGATTTCACAATTACAGCAGGTGAGCAGCAAGGCACGAACCTTTTTCACAGCTTTAGCAGCTTCTCAGTTCCTACTGGGGGCAGCGCTGTTTTTAAAAATCCCACTGATATTCTCAATGTCATCAGTCGCGTTACCGGAAGCGCTTCTACTATTGATGGCACAATCGAAACTGCCGGAGCTGCCAATCTATTCTTGATTAATCCGCAAGGCATTGTCTTTGGGCCTAACGCTCAGCTAAATATCGACGGTTCTTTTATCGGGACAACGGCTAGCAGCATCAGCTTCAAAGATGGCACAGTCTTCACGGCTACAGAATTGACGCCGTCGCCGCTGCTGACAGTGAGTGCGCCTGCTGGTCTACAAATGGGTGCTTTATCAGGAGACATTAGCATCGCCGGATTGGGATACACCATCACTCGCAACCTCGACTTCTCGGTAACGGCTAGCGGCGGGTCTGAACTACAGGTGGGCGCAGACAACACACTTGCATTTATTGGACGAAACGTATCTCTAAGCGATGCCTACCTTTCTACTAGCGCAGGACAAGTTGAACTTGGCAGCGTCGGAGCTGGCAATGTTGAGATTGTTCCCAATGCGCAAAGCTGGCAGTTTGACTATAGCGAATCAACAGACTTTGGCGATCTGCGTTTACACAACTCTTTGGTAGAGGCAATTGGCGTAAGCGGCGGTCAGCTTCAGCTTAGAGGTGGCGATATCTGGCTACAACAAGACTCTCAGGTCTTCATTCAAAACACTGGAATTCAGCCATCTGCTGGCATCACGGTTCATGCGGAAGATGATTTGATCATTCAGGGGGTGGATATCACTAAGTCTACGGGCATTGGGACGGCAGGAAGCAGCCTCACTACTGAAGGACTGTTCGGAACAAGTGGCGATATCAACGTTTCAGCACGGCGGCTCGCGATTGAAGATGGAGCTGGACTATTCTCAAGAAACTTAATAGCACCCGGTAGCGACATCATTATTAATGCGACTGACTCTGTTGAACTGATACCATCAGCAAATTTCACAGCGAATGTCGATTCGCTCACAGTTGGCCCGTTTCAAGCTGGAGACGTTGTTGTCAATACTGATTGGCTAAGGGTGCTAGAGGGATCTAAGCTCTCTTCAATTACTTATGGAACAGGTAATAGTGGCAACGTGACTGTCAACGATGCTTTGCTAATTGAGGTATCAGGCGTACAGCTCAGCAGTTTAATTCCTAGTTTGATTGGCTCGACGACGTTAGGGCTAGGTAACGCTGGCAATGTCAAGGTTGAGACAGAGCAGTTAAATATCAGCGCAGGTGGCCGAGTCGATTCTTCTACCGCAACTTCTGGCAATGCAGGTAGTGTCACCATCGACGCGGAAACCGCCGTGACGGTCAGTGGCAGGGTTGCTAATTCGATCAATCCTAGTCTTATTGCATCTAGTGCAACTCTTCTAGACGAGTCCTTACGTACTGCTTTAGATTTACCGCCTGCGCCGACAGGAGATGCTGGTGATGTGCTGGTAACCGCGCCGCTACTACAGGTGCTAGATGGTGCCCAAGTTGCTGTGAGAAATCAAGGTGGCGGCTCGGGTGGCACACTTCGTACTATCTCAGACACGGTTATTTTAAGAGACGGCGCGGGACTGATTGCTTCTACGTTATCGGGTGGGGGCGGCAATATTGACTTACAGGCAAATTCGGTTTTACTTAGCAGGGCAGGAAGTCTGATTTCGGCTGAGGCAGGTGGTGCTGGTGACGGTGGTAATGTTGAGCTCGAAACACCTTTTTTGGTCGCGTTAGAAGATAGCGATATTGTGGCTAACGCATTTCAGGGTGTAGGTGGTGATGTGCTTATCTCAGCTCAGATTGTGTTGGGAACTGAGTTTCGCGATCGCCTCACCCCACAGAGCGACATTACCGCTAGCTCTCAGTTTGGAACCGATGGAACCGTTACCCTAGATACGCCTGCGATTGGCCCTGACTCTGGTACTGTTGAGCTTCCTTCCGCCTTATCTGGTCTCGACCAGCAGGTAGCCGCAGGCTGCTCTCAACAACAAGGTAATCAGTTCATCACATCAGGCAGAGGCGGCATGCCAACAAGTCCGACTAACAACGTCGGAAGTAATCGACCGTGGCAAGACCTTCGCGTTCTTCCAGCGTTAGCAGGTCATCAAATGGATGCTCATCGCTCGCGCTCTAACCAATCAGCTGACTCAGAACCAAATCGCGTGCAAGAGGCTACTGGATGGCAACAAACTCAATCAGGACAAGTTGAACTGATAGCAACAGACTTGATGCTATCTTCTGGGGTAGCAACTGCGTCTTGCCTAGCGAATCGTACAACATAGACAAAGACTGTTGCGCGATACTTGCGATAGGGAACTTTGAGAATATGTAGATTCTAGGAGCGTAGGTTCTAGCGATTTTGCAACCATACGAGCTTGAAAATCACACTCTATCCTTTACTTGCTCTTTCAGGCATGAATTTTCTAAGCATTCGCCATACGCTCTTATGCGGCGCACTACTCTTGTTAACCAATTGCACAAACACCTCTGACTCAACCGATACAACGGCAGTAGAGACAACGATCAAAATTGGCGGTTCTTCGGAGGTCTACGAAGTCCTAGAGGCGCTGACGGATGCCTACGCTCAGAAGGTCGATGATAGCGAGTTCGAATATTTTTCGCCTAGTCAGACCAGCGGCGGCATTGAGGGTGTTAAGGTCAATGCAATCGATATAGGGGCTGTCAGCCGAGAAGTAACTGCCGCAGAAACTGACGGTGAGCTAACCTATCTGCCTCTGGTAAAAGTCCCTATGGTAGTTGTTGTCCATGAGAGCGTTACCGGCATCACCGACATCAGCGCAGAACAAATTAAAGGCATTTACGGCGGCGAGATTACTAACTGGCAGGCACTAGGTGGCCCTAACGCCGAAATTATCGTTTTCGACTTCACCGAAGACGAAAATGAAAAGAAGGTGCTGCGCTCAGCCTATCTGGGATCCGATCTAGCTATTACACCTGATGCAGTTGTTTTCGCCGAGGATGACGAACTCCTCGCAACAGCGGCGAACACTGAATTTAGCATTGCTGCGATACCGCTAGAAGACGACCTGTCGGAGCTACCTTTGACTATTCTCAGTATTGAAGGCGTTGAACCTAGTGCTGAAAATATGCGATCGGGCGCCTATGCTATGACACTTTCACTGGGCGTTGTGCTGCCCGAGACACCGACTGCGGCGACCACAGCATTTACCGAGTTTATTAAGAGCGAAGATGGGGAAGCAATTTTGACCGATGCTGATTACGTTCTCGCTCAGTAGTAACAGATATATAGCAACAGATACATAGCAACAGATATACGTAAATGCCCAGTAAGACATCTAATCTGAAACTGTCCCTATCACCCACTTATTCCATCCTGGCTAGGCGACTAAGGCTATAACCCTGGCCAAGGCTGCACTCACAAGGACTATGAAGCCACAGGCAACGCGTAGTTACACAACAACACTGCTTGGATACTTCCTACGCCGCTACAGTCAGGCATCTCTACCTCTGAAGGTGAGCTTGCCCTTTGTGCTCGTGTTTGCAAGCTGCTGGATTATTGGAACGTTAGCGTTGGGAGAATATTTCTCGTTTACACTTGAGCGTAGACAAACCCTGCAAGCTCAAGAACTAATAGCTCTTGTTAAACGAGAGCTGGACAAAGAACGAGAAGATCTTAGGTTGAAAGCACGGTTACTTTCCAATGAGTCAGAGATTGTTCTGAGTACTGAAGCAGCAGATACTACTCAGCTGAGGAGACTGATTTTACCGCTGCAGAGTATTTTAGGCGCTGATGTCATCTCGATCGTCGGTTCAAATCGACAGCTGCTGCTAGAAGCAAAACAGGCAGAACTACAGCGCTACGAGCTTTGGCTAGAGACCGAAAAAAAATTAACTCTAACCGGATCAGACATTACAACTATCGTCAGTACGACAGAGCAGGGGCCACCAGTTTTAATTGGGACAGCGCCGATTAAAACAAACCTTGAAATCATCGGTGGGGTCATAGTCGGCATTACGTTAGGGGATACTCTGCTAACAGAACTCAATGAAGCCATCGACGAGAATCTCGTTATTGTTTCGAACAATAGCAGCAACGGTAGTAGAGAAATTATTGCTTCTACCTTTGCTAAAGACAATCAGCCAGATTTACGCCAGCTCCAAACCCTGACAGAAAAATCAGAACTCAGTGCCATTCATCATCCCGATTTCACAGTTCAAGGCATTCACCTTGACGGTTTAGACGGTCAGGATTATTATCTCTTTCTGCTGCTATCAGATGAGCCTTTACATCAGGCAAAAAAGGCTTTATGGTTCGTCGTTGCTGGAATAACGGTTCTAGGCTCTCTAGTCACAGCACTGGTTGCCCAGAAAATCGGGCGAAAAACTGCTCAACCGATTCAGGAGATGACTGAGGTTGCCCAGCAAGTTACCCAAGAAAAGAATTTTGAACTACGTATAACGGCTGATAGAAAGGATGAAATTGGGTTGCTAGCCGACGCGCTCAATCAACTGATTGTATGGGTTAGTGATTATACTCATGCGCTGGAAGAATCTGCCGAGACGCTTGAGCAGAGAGTAGAAGCCCGGACGGAGGATCTCGCCCAAACGATTGAGCAGCTCAAAAGTGCCCAGTCCCAACTGATTCAAACTGAGAAGATGTCAAGTCTGGGGCAGATGGTAGCCGGGATTGCCCACGAAATTAACAATCCGATTAGCTTCATTCAGGGCAATATCGCCCCGCTCAAAGACTATTTTCAAGATTTGCTTAACCTGCTCGAAACATACCGAAGTGAATATCCTCACCCGACTGAAACTGTTTTAGAGATGCAGGACGAGATCGATCTAGCTTTCATCCTAGAAGACTCGGACAAGCTGCTGGAGTCCATGCAGTTTGGGACTCAGCGCGTCCGAGATATTGTGGTGTCCCTACGGAATTACTCCCGTCTAGATGAAGCGGCTGTTAAGGATGTTGATATCCATGAAGGAATCGACAGTACTCTATTGATTTTGAATCACCGAATTAAAGAGGGGGTAGATGTCATTAAAGACTATGGCGATTTGCCTCAGATTAGGTGCTCGCCCTCACAGCTCAACCAAGTGTTCACCAATATTATTGCAAACGCGCTAGATGCTATGTCTGATGCGGATTCGAACCCTATGCAGCTGATGATTATGACCCGCGCCTCAAGCTCAAATCATGTACAGATTCGTATCCGTGATACAGGGCCGGGGATGACACCTGAAATTAAAGCCAAAATTTTTGATCCATTTTTTACGACAAAAGTGGTTGGCAAAGGGACTGGGCTAGGCATGGGCATTTGCTTCAAAATTATTGAGCAGCACCAAGGCCAGATTGATGTAGTTTCTGAGGTGGGCAAGGGTAGTGAAGTCATCATCACGCTACCCGCGTCGGCCTTCCAGCAGAACCCGAGGCTGGATTCTACCAAAGCGATCGCAGGCTCAGGCTCGGTTCTGGCTTATTAATCGCGCCCGTCAGGAGCTGAGCTACAGATGCTTTGTTGCAGATGAACAAGGAAAGAGAGTAATGAGATGGTTCTAACGCTTGGCTGTAGTCATTTGCGAGAGGGCGTCCTGCTCGGTGCTACTGTTTTCGACCTTGGTACCACCTGCCGATAGTAGGTAGAACGACTACAGCATATCTGCTCACAGATTTCTTTAATCGTTAGCTCGCCTTCGTTGGCCGGTGCGTAGGATTTATAGGCGTTGCTCTATCCACTCTTTCATACCGTCTCTTTTCAAGATGGCTCGGTCAGATTTTGGGGCTACCCATCCGTAGATTGCTTTCTCGCTGTAGCCCTTCTTTGCATTGCCAAAGGCCCACTGCATAGAGGCGTAGGTTGCTGGA
>JBCCOH010000155.1:0-11156 GCA_039111275.1 Cyanobacteria bacterium P01_D01_bin.1
TAGTCGATGCCTGAGTAGAGGCAGTGCGATCGCCTTCACCGCATCTGGTGAAACATAGTCATGTCCATGCATCCAGGCATAGGCTTTGCTTGCCTGTAGCCACTGCACTGTCGCCCGCGGGGAGGTTCCGACTTCTACGTCCGGATGCTGACGCGTCTTGTGTGCTAGTGCCAGCAGATAGTCT
The DNA here is from genome assembly GCA_039111275.1 of Cyanobacteria bacterium P01_D01_bin.1. Taxonomy (GTDB): domain Bacteria; phylum Cyanobacteriota; class Cyanobacteriia; order Phormidesmidales; family Phormidesmidaceae; genus Phormidesmis. The sequence goes on from JBCCOH010000155.1 coordinate 185, forward strand.
AGAACGGGCTCTTGTACGGTCACCTGCTTGACGGCCTGACGGACTTCTAGAATGTCAGCGGCGGTCGTGACTGGCCCTAGTCGGCTGAGGTAAGTGCGCTTGGCTTCAAAGCCTGCCTGCGCGTTCATCAATATCTGCTTTTCGGCATCGGGTGTGGGGTAGTCGACTACTAGCTTGAATAGGAAGCGGTCGAGCTGAGCTTCGGGCAAAGGGTAGGTGCCCTCGTACTCCAAAGGGTTTTGGGTTGCCACCACCCAGAACAGATCTGGCAGCGGGTGACTGGTCCCATCGAGGGTAACCTGCTGCTCTTCCATTGCTTCTAGCAGTGCGGCCTGCGTTTTGGGCGGTGTCCGGTTGACTTCATCAGCTAGCAGTACCTGTGTGAATACAGGACCTTTTTTCAGCGTGAAGTTGCGAGTGTTTAGATCGAACACGTTGGTGCCCAAGATGTCGGAAGGCAAGATGTCGGGCGTAAGCTGAACCCGGCAAAAATTGGCCTGAAGCAGTTGCGAAATCACTTTTACCAGCAGCGTTTTACCCGTACCAGGAACGCCTTCTAGAATCACATGTCCATCGGCGAGTAGCGCCACCAGTAGCTGATTGACCAAGCCCTGCTGACCGACGACCACTTGATTGACCGCTTTGCTGATACGACCAAGACTCGCTTGCAGCTCATTCATGACTAAACTTTTTCCGCCTTGTTAGTTGACATTCTGCTGTTGACTGGCCATTTGACTGGCCATTTGACTGGCTATTTAATTGGCCGTTCGACTGTCCGTTTGGCTAAGCCGACTAGCGCCTCCATCAGTTTCTTGATCAGCAGTCTTTTGATCGGCAATCTTTTGATCAGCAATCCTTACATTGACAGCTAATTGTAGTGACTGTAGCCGCTGTAGCCAGGTTTGCAGGGCGCTTTCCCCTTTTGGGCGGATTTGTAGCACGTTGAGTTCGGCAGGGCTCCGGCCAGTGGTCTGCTGCCAGGCCGTTTGCAAAGCTGCAAAGGACACGGGTACTTTGCCTAGACCCAGTGACTTTTGCAGGGTTATTTGCTCAGCTTGAACGAGGGTATCGACCAAGAATTCCTGACTATTGGCCTTTTGTAGTACGCCTGCTAGTGCTTTGATGTATGCTTCGCTATTGTTAGGCTTGACCGCTGACAGTGCCTGTCTGGATCCCGGTCGACGATTTTGGGCAATCAGCACCACAACTAAGACAACGGCGGCTTGCGCTGTCGCTAACAGTAGCGGTGTCTTTGCTAGATAGCCAAGCCATGTACCTGCGACTTCTTCGATGACGACGTCTTGATCTTTGTAGCCGTGCAAGTATTCGTCTATCCAGATGGGTCCACCCGAGGCGATCGCCAGCTCGGCCAAGAAAGCAAAATTACCCGGTGCATCCAAATAGGCGTTTGCTGCTAGGAACGGCGTGGTCGATACCACCGAGCGACCTGCCGGAGAAGCTGTAAGGTCTGCTTGAACGGCCTCTTGCCAGACTACCGCACCGTAGCTGTCAGCCAGTATAGGCGTTGCGGCGGATTCATTGCGGCGGCGAGTGGCAATCACCACGTCCCCAAAGTCAGATGCTATTTCAGAGAAAAAGGGGGCGGCGCTTACATTCTGCGGCTGTCCCAGCAGAATCAGATGATTCCCCCTCGCTATCCAGTCATCTTGATCTGTAAGGCTAGAAAAGAGTCTGAAAGACGCAGCGTCAGGTACGATTCGAATTAGCGTCGCTGGCTGTGCTGAGGGCGTTTCTTCTACTAGTTCAGAGATAGGGCGCTGCCATCTTTCTATTGGTGCGCCTTGCTCTTGCATGTATTCGTACCAGGCTCCGTAGCCATCGGGCGCGTTTCCCCAGCTAGAGCCCTCGGTTATCCGATTGTAGGTAGGCGCTAAGGCGAGGATGACCAATAGGGCGATTGCCAGCATGCCAATCAGCCAGTAGCGACGGTTCGACGTCCGAGGCTCAGGTGACCTAGCCCTAGATGAAGATGATGAAGCTGGCCTCATTTTTTAGCCCCGCTTTTGCTCGTGAAGTTTTTCGTAGGCAAGGTGGCAGCGTTTGAACATTTCAGCAGTGGCGATCGCCGTTCCATAGGTCAAACGTTCATGCGTGCCAATCAGCAGCTGATAGGGACGGGGCACTGGCTTTTCTAGAGCACGGCTCAGATCCGATAGATACTCGCTATCTGTACGGCTAGGATCGTGCCGTAGCATTTGGCGATCATGAAGCTGCTGCAATGTCGCCTGGTACAGTGCATTGCAGGCTTCACCATAGCTGCCCTGCCGGGCTAAAGCCAAAGCCTGCTGTCGCCAGTACTGAGCACTTTGTTCTAATCCTATATTTTGCTCAGCACTGCCCAGCGTGACCCATTGCTGCTCTCGCCCCAGCCATTCTTGAATAGAAGGTTTTAGGGCTCGGTATAGTAACAAGCCCAGCCAAGCCGCTAGGGCAACGACAAGTATCCAGAACAACACACGCCCCGCGATTAGCGGCAAAGACCAGTCAGGTAGCTCCGGAAAGTCAATGTCCGCTTGGGCAAACTGGTACTCAGCCCACTCGGTAAACCGCCGCCGGGCCTGACCAAGCTGCCAAAATAGAGAACTAGTACTGTAGGGTTCGCTAGACATAGAGGCAAGCCGCGCTGCGCGAAAACAGGCACATACAAAGTTAGCACCTCTTTGCTCAGCGCTCTACATAGCCGACGTCTGCATGTCCTAAGCGATCGCAAAATTAGGGCTAGAATCAAATCAGCTTGGAGGGATCAGCTAATGACCGCAGTAGTGACACAGCCCAGGACCTACACGGCTGAAGAATATCTGGCACTAGAAGTAGACTCAGATACTCGCAGCGAGTTTCGCGATGGAGAGATAGTAGAGATGGCTGGTGGAACACCTGTGCACAATCAACTGTCGAGTGCTCTAAATGCTTTACTGTGGTTCAACTTGCGAAGGAAGCCGCATACAGTATTTGTGACCGATCAGCGCCTATGGATTCCAGCTCTAAATCTTTACACGTATCCAGACATTATGGTTGTCAGCAATCCAATAAAGCTAAAGCCAGAACGAAAAGATACAGTAATGGACCCAATCTTGATTGCAGAAGTGCTTTCTAGCTCAACAGCAGCTTATGACCGCAGCGACAAGTTTGCACACTATCGGACGTTTGCACACTATCGGACAATTGAGACGTTTCAAGAATATGTGCTGATCGACCAGTATCAGCCTCACGTAGAACACTATGAAAAGCAAGCGGCGAACCAGTGGCTATTCACGGAGTACAGCGGACTAAAAGGAGGGTTTATGCTGTCTTCGGTGGAAGTGGAAATTGCGATCTCAGACCCATACGAAGCAGTTGAGTTTAAGCAGGTCGAGCTTGAGTAGATAGCCTAGCTGTCGCAAGGAAACTCGGCAAAATCTGCCTTAGACTCTCGCTTTTGCAGGCGGCATCACGACTTTGGTCGCTAGTCCAACCGATCTCAAGCCTTTGATCAGCCACCAGGTTGTGTCGATCTCGAACGGCTTCAAGCCTGCTTTTGCCATCTTGGGAAATGCGTGGTGGTTGTTGTGCCAGCCTTCACCGTAGGTCAATAGGGCCACCCACCACAGATTGCGAGAGTTGTCGTCGCTGTCAAAGTTGCGATAGCCCCAGAGATGATTAGCAGAGTTGATTAGCCAGGTGCAGTGCCATAGCAAGACAGCGCGAACAAACACGCCGTAGATGACAAATGACCAGCCGCCAACGGCATATAGCGCCAGTGCAAGAGGTACTTGCAGGACTAGAAAGTACTTATCTAGAAATGCGTAGTAGCGGTCGCGCGCAATGTCGGGCGCATACTGAGCGTACACCTTGCGATCAAACACCTCGGGCTTTAGGTAAAACATCCACTCCATATGGCTCCACCAAAAGCCTCTAGCAGAAGAGTAGGGATCTTTTTCTATATGCTCGGTAAAACCATGATGCTGACGGTGCCCGGCGACCCAAAATGTAGGACCGCCCTGTAGAGCTAGCGCGCCGATAGTAGCAATAATGTATTCCAGCCACAGCGGCACTCGGAAGCTGCGATGGCTAAGCAGGCGATGATAGCCTAGGCAGATGCCGACGCTGCCAAAGAGCCAGTGAAACGCGATCGCCACACCTAGCGCTGACCAAGAAAAAAACCAAGGCGCTAGCAGCGCTAACGCATGAATAGCAGCAAAGAATCCAACAGAAGCCCAGCTAACTTTGTGCGTGGTTGGTTTAGCTGTTGGCCGTGACCGGCCTCGAAGCGGAGATGGTAGGTTACCAGTCGTCATAATGGTTCCAAACACGCTAAAGTGTTTGCAAGTAATACTTACATTTATCAGAATAGTGCTTCTGCTACGAATATGCAAGTATGACTTGCATGCCGCTCTTATGGACGATAATTGTTAGTTTTTGAGCTGACCATAGGAAGATGACAGACTAGAGAAGACCGCAAATGGCTGAAAGAAAACTATCTAGCCGCGAAAAAATTGTAAAAGCTTCCCTGCGGCTGTTTGCACAGCAGGGGACAAGCGCCACCACTACCAAAGAGATTGCCGAGAGTGCGGGCGTCAATGAAGTCACTTTATTCCGACAGTTTGGTAGCAAGCAGGGCTTGCTTTTGGCTGTGTTGCAGGAAGCCTCTGTACTAAGCGAAATGCAAGCGGCGCTATCAGAGATTGTTGGGGCAAATGACCCTCTGACGGCTTATGGATCGGCAACGCTAGAGCTGCTAGAGCAGGTGCCAGAGCTGATGCGATCGCTCATTGGCGAGTCTGGTCAATCTCCGATTGAAAATCGCCAGGCGCTAGGCCAGGTGCTAAGGCAAGCCAATCTACAGACGGTTGGCTATCTGCGCAGTGCTCAGGTTGACTGTCCTGGGCTATCTGCTGACGCGATCGCCACCCTACTCAACACGCTAATTATCGGTCACGCTGTTCTATCTGCTAGCAGCGGCGGTCTATGGCAAAACCAATCTGATTTTCTAACAATGCTGAATGATTTGTTTTCGATCAAAAAACAACAGAACGATACACACAGCGCTGATAGTGCATCAGCCACTTCTTCGGAACTCATTCGACTAGAGCCAGCAGATACCGTAATCGATTTGCCTGCCGAGACTGTGCGATCGCTCTTTCAATCAGCCAAAAAACAAGACCAGCAAACATACGCGCTAGTCTATGTTTTGTTTGGTGCAGGTCTAACTGTAGAAGAAGCTGCTAATCTTACTTCTCCCTGTGTGTTTACCAGCAAAAACCAGCATCTGCTGACTATCACTGGGCCAACTACGCGGCAAGTGCCAGTGAACCGTTGGATTATGGGAAATCGCTACGGTACCTATCTCAAAAATCCGCTGAGTCAGTGGATCAAAACGCAGTCCGACAGCCAAGCAAATGGATCTGCGACCGTGTTTGTTTCGTCAGAAGGTAAACCGTTAGGAGTTGAAGGGCTGATAGCACTCTGGGAATCAATTGCAGCCGGAACCGTCACCATTACGGGCAAGCCTGCGACCCCTTTTCAAGCCCGTCAAACCTGGTGCATTGAACTCTTGATGAAAGGCATGAGCCTAGAGAATTTAAGCATCTTATCTGGTATGAGTCTGACAGCATTAGAGCCCTATGCTCGCCGTGCTAAAGAAAAAACAGCCTTAGAGCAAGCCCTGGCAATCGACCAGAAGAAGAGCTGATTTAAGTGTTCAACAGAACTCAGACATAAGTCAGACAAACTCGGTCAAGATCTCAGTTGCTCGCTTGCTGAAATAGAGATGTGCCATAGATAATCTCTGTTCTAAGAACTGAGCGAACTTCATGAATAATTGCTTCAATAACTCAACTGCCAGACGTCGCCTTGGACTAATTTTAGTAAGTGTTGTGCTCATGGGCAGCTCTCTTAGCCATACGAAGGTTGTAGAAGCCGCTCCGTCGGATGAGCTGACCGGTATTACAACAGCTTTCAACGTTGCTCTTGACAATGAATTGGATGGATTGAGTGTAACTCTGCCCGATGCCCAGATCGCCTTATTGGATGTAAGTACCCTATTTACAGATGAGCTACTGATAGAATTTGCGCAGACCGTTCAATCTTGTGTGCAAGGTCCGCCTTTAGCACCTGCTAGCGAACCAACTAGCATCTGCATAAATCCAAGCGAATACTTATTCTTTGATGAGATACATCCGACAGCTACTGCGCATTCTGCGATTGGAGAAAGGGCAATCGAGGCCGTCGATCAAAGTCTCTCAGAAGAGGTGATAGCAGGAATGACAGGACTGTTTATCTTTGGAGATAGTTTGAGCGATCGCGGCAATGTCTTTGCATTCTCTGGTAGTACTTTCCCCTTTCCTGTCGCTGTTCAAGGTCCTCTATCAGGGTCTCCTCTGTATGTAGACGGACGCTTTACCAATGGCCCGGTATGGTGGGAACCCCTTGCCCAGCACTTCAATCTGACCAATCCGCATACCTACTACCAAGAAAAGCTCAGCGGCAACACACCTAATCTTTCTGATGGCAGCATCAACTTTTCGGTAGGCGGTGCTACCACAGGCACCGACAACGCCGGGAATGCACAAAATCCCCCTTTTCCCTCTGAGCTACCCGGTCTGCAAGACCAAATAGATGCCTTCGAGGCGCTGACAATACTAGAAGGTGGTGCAGACCCAGCGGCCCTATATGTAATATGGGCAGGAGCCAACAATTTTCTGGGTGCATTCATTCCGACAGACCGGACGAATCCATTCGGTCCGTTCACAGACTTTACAACTGATCCAACAGCGCCCGCTACTGACATTGCTATGGCTGTAGAAGAGCTGTACAACCTTGGCGCTCGTAACTTCCTAGTTGCCAATATGTACGATATTGGCAATACGCCACTAGCGAGGGATATAGATCTTTTGTTTCCGTAATTTGTTGATATTGACTAGGTCGAGGTCGCGCCCAAAGCATACAACGATGCTTTTTGCGCTTCTGATAGGCCGCTTGCTCCAGCGATATTCATTCCTTCGTAGGGTCCTGGCAGCTTTATAGTTTGCAAGCACTGCCAAGACTGAGTGTCCCAGAGCTTGATAGTCGCGTTCTCATCACCGCTCACTAGCCTTCGTCCGTCGGTGCTAAAGGCTAGTGACCAGATGGTCTGCGTATGGCCTTCTAGCGTTTGTAGACACTGCCCACTCTCTACCGCCCAGACTTTGATCTGGTGATCAAACCCGCCGCTAACAAAGATTGGTTCTTGGCGATCGCATAGCGGATAGAATGTCCCTGAGGAGATAAACCCACTGTGACCTGTCAGCGTTTGCAAACAACGTCTACTCTCTACCGCCCAAATTTTGACACTACCATCGCTGCTAGTGCTGGCGATTAGCGCATCATCCGGGCTGAATGTCACTGACAGTACCTGCTCTGAGTGCCCTGCTAAGACAGCGATGCACTCGCCAGTCTCTACCTCCCAAAGTTTGGCCGTATGGTCGTAGCTGCCCGTTGCTAGCAGCCTTCCATCGTGAGAAAAAACCGCAGACCAGACCATCTCGTCATGCGCATTGATTGTTCTCCGACAGGAGCCATCAGCGATGTTCCAAAGTCGAACCGTTCGGTCTTCAGCGGCACTAGCAAGCCAGTCGCCGCTAGGATGAAAATCAACCGCGTTTACCTTTCGTGTATGTCCTAATAGGCTCCTGACAAACTGCATTGCTGGGCGAACTGGGTTTTGGTCTACGTTTTGGTCTGAGTTTTGAGCTAGTTTCTGAGCCGAGTTTTGGACTAATTCTGGCGCTAGATCGAGCGACCACAGACTAAAATCTACACCCACTGTTCCTCCAGCACTGACTAAAAGACTTTCGTCACGGTTCAGGCTCAGGCTCATTACTGGACTACTGTGCTCCAGGCTTTGCAAGCACTTCCCTTTACTGATGTCCCACAGTCGAACCCTTTTATCGTGGCTACCACTGATTATGTACTGACCATCTTTAGAGAAAGTCAGCGCCCACACTGCGTTGGTGTAGCCAGAGAGCAGCTTCACACAGCGGCCCTGTTGAGTTTCCCAGATACGGACGGTGCTGTCCTGATGGCTACCGCTATACAGTCTTTTGCTATCATCAGAGAACACCAGCGCCCAAGTCCAGCCAGTATGACCTAGAAAGGACTTTTCACATCGCCCTGAGGGTAAATGCCAAATTTTGATGATGCCAGTCTGAGCACTGCTGGCAGCATATTGGCCATCTGGGCTCACAATCACAGACCATACGGAGCTTTGATGGCCAGAAAGAACACTCAAACACTGTCCAGTTTGCATATCCCAAACTCGAACAGTTTGATCGATACCGCCGCTGACTAGCCACTGGTCATCAGGCGTAAAAACAACGGCCCAAACGCCCTGCTTGTGGTCTGTTAGTATTCTGATACAGTCGCCACTTTGCCAGTCCCAAAGCCTGATAGTGTGATCCAAGCTAGCGCTAGCTAGTTCCTTGCCGGAATGCGAAAAAGCAACTGTTCTAATCGCGCTGGTATGCCCTTCGAGGGTGCGTAGGCACTCACCTGTTTGCCGATCCCACAGCTTGACCGTGTGATCGCTACTGCCGCTGGCAATCACTCGGCCATTAGGTGAAAAAACAACAGACTTCACGAGGTTCTGATGTCCTTCAAAGACTTTGATGCATTCGTAGTTGTCTACCTGCCAGAGCCGTAGGGTGGTATCACCACTACAGCTAACAAAGTGTTGACCATCGGGGGTAAAGCTAATCGCAAAGACACCGTCAGTATGGCCTTTTAGCGTGCACAGGTGCTGGTAGCTACCTGTCTGAAAGAAATGAATGTTGCTGTGAAGATCGCCTACTGCCAGCAGCGTATTGTCGGGATTGAGAGACAACGCGCAAATGCCGCTAAACGAATAAGTGAACTGGCAGTTACGAAAGCTGGCCTGAGCGAAATTTACACCGATAAGCGAGACCTCTGAAAGATGCGCCTGCCAAATCGGCAGTTCTGAAAAATCGTAGTGGCTCAGGTCAACTTGTAACTGCCGACATAAATTGATGAAATTGCCAATGCCGTAGCCGCCTAAACTCTGCCTGAGTCGAAAGAGTATACGCTGCATGTATTGGCTAATAATCTGCGGCTGAATAAAGGTGGTTTGTATTCTTTGCGCGATCGGAGAAAGAATCATCCGCCGCTGGCTTTCTCGGATATAGGCTTTGTTCGCTGATTTGAGCAAGGCATGGGTGCACCATAAGCTAAAATCGATAGAGGCAGATATATCATCGTCTAAATACTGCTGGCTGAACGCTTCTAGCTCATCGTAGATGGTTCCTACCAGGCGCTCGGTGAGATATTCCATGATTACTGGCTGCTGAGTGTAGCGCCCTGAGCGGGTTTCGATCAGCGATCGCCAGCTCAAAGATTCAATCGCCTCAAAAATATCTGCGCGGGTGATCGCAGGCCAGATATCTGCCGTTAGCTCAGATAGCGTCGTCCATTCTCGGTTGATCGCTAGCCAGTAAAGGATTGTTTTTTCTAGAGAAGAAAGGCGTTCAAACTGCTGGTCGAGCAGGCGGCGAAAGTCATTAAAAATCGGAGCCTTTTCCGCTAGAAAGATATCGATGCTACCATCAAAGATAGATTGAATTGAGGTGCCTACAATTTTGAGAGCGAGTGGGTTGGCATCATAGCGACTACACAGTCGTTCAACACTTTCATCAGATCCCGCAATGCCCTTTGCTTGAATAATCGCTTTAGCCGCTTCTATCGACCCGTTTAGTTGAAAAGACCGCGTGCACAGGTGATCGCTTTCTAGCATACCGATATCGCGAGGTTTTTCACGGCCCGTCACCACTAAACAGCTCTGGTGACGAGTCTCTCCTATCTGCCTAAAAAGCTCGCCATAATCCTCATAGCCAGGTCGATACTGACCCCTGCCACCAGCGCTGAGTAACGTTTCTACATTATCTAGAATGATCAAACAGCGGAAGGTTCTCAGCCAGTGCATCAACCGCGAGAGAGTCGCTTCAGTATCTTGCTGCTGTGATAGAAATAGAACCAAATCTTGAAGCAGTGTGTTCAGTGGTGGGGCATTGCGAACAGAGCGCCAAATCACCAAATTAAATGCTGGAGCGATCTGCTGTGATAGTTTTGCCGCCAAGCTCGTTTTACCGATACCGCCAATCCCCAACAGCAGCACCAGCCGACAGCTGTCAACGAGAATAGTTCGTTCTAAGGTGCGCAGCTCACTTTGACGACCGTGAAAAAAGTCAGTGTCAGTGACTTCTCCCCAGTCTTGGAGAGGTCCAACGGGAACAGCAACAGAATCAACGGCAGCAGAATGAGTATGGAACTGGCTTGGTAATTCGGTTTTGGGAGCAGTTGAATCAACTTCAGTCGCAGCTGATTCACAATTTGGTTCAGGCGTACTGTGTGGTTCGGGCGTATTGGTAGAGCTCAGGTCAGCGACGAACTGCCAGTCGAGGTTGATGCGATCACATATCTCTAAGAAAACCGCATAGTCAACTGGCTTGCCGTTCAAAAACCGACTTACCGTAGAGAGTGCCATATGCAAATCTTCAGCCAAAGCACGTTGAGTAAGCCATCCGGACCGCTTAAGCGCCGCTTTAGCTGTTTTTATATGCTGGTCAATTACCCTCAAAGAACGGGACATAAAACCCTCCACCGCACCGTCAACCGTAATTATGCTTAAAAGTCAGCCATAAGTCATATATTCTCAGTCAGTAACTCATACGCCCGTGCGATTACATAGGGGTATTCAAGCTTCGAGATAGCTGACAGTCAAAACAATTAGAGATGTTTGAAGCGGTACATCTTCCGGTTTACTTCTTAGCCTGTTACTTCTTAGCTCACGGTTCGCTCAAAAATATAGCAGAATATCAAATAGTCTAATTGCCCCCTAAATCCGTATTCTAGCTAAGCTATGGCCGAGTTAATCAGTAACGAGCGCGTTGATGATATTCCGTTGCTGTTAAGCCAGATGCAGAAA
>JBCCOH010000156.1:0-10353 GCA_039111275.1 Cyanobacteria bacterium P01_D01_bin.1
CCGAAGGGCGCAAACACTTGGACTATCCTTGCTTCGTTAGCAGCCACTGCACAGCAGCGCGGCGATTCGTTCATTGAACAAGTCGCTCACGCTATGGTGCTCAATGATAGAGCTGCTTAGGATTACGCTAAACACGTACGCGTTCTTACTTTGCCGCACGTCGATACGGGGCTGACTGCTGCTGACTAGATGAATTTTCCTGGATGTTAGAAGAAGGATGCATTCTCGGTTTTGCCCATCCATCAAACTAGATTAATCCTCGGGAATACTATCGCTAGCCTTAGTCAGGCGGCTTCGTTATCTTCTACGAATCATGATAGTTTCTACGGCAAGCTCTCTCGACCGATCGCTAGCAGCACTGCCTAGCATACCAGGCTATACCCTTCAATCTCAGATATACACAGGCGCGAAGACAATAGTCTATCGCGCGGTCGAGCAAGACACCCAGCGTCCTGTTGTCATCAAGCTATTGCGTCAAGCCTATCCTAGTATGGATGGACTGGCTCAGTTTCGTAATCAATATGCGATTGGTAGGAAGCTTGACAGTACTGGTGTCGTTCAGCTGTATGAGCTGACTTTCTATCAAGGTCAGCTCATGATCGTGATGGAGGATTTTGGCGGCATTTCGCTCGCTCAGTATCTTGATCGGTTAAAGCAAGGACAAAGTGGTGATAAGAGAAAGATCGACCTTTCTCTATTTCTATCTATTGCAGTCCAAATCTGTGATGTTCTCTCGCATATCCACCAAAACAATATTATTCACAAAGATATTAAGCCCGACAATATTCTCATTCATCCAGACACAAAGCAGGTCAAGCTGATTGACTTTAGCTTGGCTTCTAACCTACCGCAAGAACAAGAAGGCGTTCAGCCGAAAGGTCTAGAAGGAACGCTGGCCTACCTATCGCCAGAGCAAACCGGTCGGATGAATCGAGGTGTAGACTATCGCAGTGATTTTTATGCGCTAGGGGTTACTTTTTATGAGCTGATCACAGGCCAGCTCCCTTTCCAGTCAGAGGATTCACTAGCGCTCGTTCATTGTCATATTGCCAAGGAACCCCTAGCGCCTCAAGCGCTGAATGCGGATATTCCTGATATGGTAGCAGCGATCATTCAAAAGCTGATGGCTAAGAATGCAGAAGACCGCTACCAAAGCGCAGCCGGACTCAAGCATGATCTAGAACGCTGCATAGACAGCTGGCAAGAAGCCGGTACGATACCCATGTTTCCTTTGGGTGAGAGAGATCAAAACTTACGATTTTTAATCCCAGAGAAGCTGTATGGTCGAGAACAGGAGATAGCAACCTTACTGACGGTCTTTGAGCGGGTTTCTAAGGGAAGTACAGAATTTGTCCTATTGGGTGGTCTATCAGGGATAGGCAAAACTGCCGTCGTCAAAGAAGTGCATAAGCCTATCGTGGAGAAGCAAGGCTACTTCATCAGCGGTAAGTTTGATCAGTTTAATCGCAATGTTCCTTTTAGCGCGATCGCCCAAGCATTCCAAAGTCTCATTCAACAGCTTTTATATGAGGACGATCGTCAGCTCGAACAGTGGAAAACAAAGATACTCGAAGCGGTCGGAGACAACGCTCAAGTTTTGATCGAGATTCTTCCAACCCTAGCGCTGATTGTAGGAGCGCAGCCTAGTATTGCTACACTATCGGGCGTAGCAGCGCACAATAGACTCAATCAGGCTTTTCAAAAGTTTGTTCAAGTTTTTGCTACTTCAGATCATCCGCTTGTGATCTTTCTAGATGACTTGCAGTGGGCAGATATTGCCTCTATTGAGCTGATTGAGAAACTAGCTATGGAAACGGATGGTCATCTGTTGCTAGTCGGTGCTTATCGAGACAATGAAGTGTTTCCTGCCCATCCGCTTATGCAGATGACGCAAATGCTGCATGAAGCGAATGTTGCTGTTAGCACCATCATGCTTTCTTCGCTACAGTCGGATACGCTCAATCAGCTCAGCGCCGATACGCTAAGATGCTCGCTAGCCCAGGCTCAGCGCCTAACTGAGTTAGTTTTTCATAAGGCACAGGGTAATCCTTTCTTTACTCATCAATACTTGAAAGCACTCTATGCAGACGGTCTCATAACCTTTGATCAGCGCACTCAGTCTTGGCATTACGACGTTATACAGATCAGTCAGCACGCGCTGACAGGCAACGTGGTTGAACTGATGGCTCAGCGACTAGAAAAACTGTCCGATAGTACCCAGGCAGCGTTAAGGCTAGCTGCCTGTATCGGTAATCAGTTCGATCTCAATACCTTATCTATTGTGTGCGACCGCCCTGCCGCTGAGCTTGCCGAAGACCTCTGGCCGGCGCTCGAAGAGGGGATACTCTTGCCCACTAACGATGCCTACAAAACCTATCAGAACCCACTGCCTATCTCAGCGGGACCTATACTCGCTAATCCTACAGACCCCACATCAACAAGCATTCCTACCTATCAGTTTCTACACGACCGGGTGCAGCAAGCTGCCTACGCTTCGATCTCAAGAGATAGAAAGCAACAGACTCACGCAAGAATTGGACAGCTTCTATTATCAGAACTCTCTTCTGATGAGCAAGAAGAAAGATTGTTCGATCTCGTCAACCAGCTCAACTTAGGAAGAGAAACGCTCGCTAGCGATCAGCAAGAAGACTTAGCGCATCTAAACTTGAGAGCAGGCACAAAAGCTAAGCTCTCAGCTGCATATACGGCGGCCTACGATTACTACAAAACGGGTATAGAACTTCTACCCGCAACGGCTTGGACCGCGCACTATGACCTGATGTATTCCCTACACCAGGAAGGCGCTGAAACCGCTTATCTATGTGGACAGTTCGAGCAAGCCGACAGGCTCTACGCTCGGACACTACCGAAGTGCCGTACATCGCTCGACCAGGTAAAGATCTACCGTATTCAGATGACGCAGTATCAACTGCAGTCTCGCTATCAGGATGCTCTGGCCGCTCAGCAAAGCAGCCTAGCGCTACTAGGGTGGACTATTCCAACCGGTGCAGATACTGTTCAGTCGCATCTAAATACAGAAATAGAGTTAGCAAAAGAACTGCTAACGCAGCGGTCAGTCGAATCAATTCTAAGCACCGAGCATCTCGATGACGAAAACGTCCAAGAGATGATGCGAATCTTACAAATTCTGTTCTATTCTGCCTGGCTAAATAGTCAGCCAATGCTCTCGCTGTTAGCGGTCACCAAGATGACTGTGCTCTCTTTACGGCACGGCCATACAGAGATGTCGCCTTTTGGATATGTGGGCTATGGCATGACCGCAGTGGTTTTGCTAAACGACTATGAGATGGGCTACCGCATTGGCGAAATGGCCGTGCGGCTCTGCGAACAGTTTGACAACGCAGATGTGCGAAGTATGACCAACTTTCTCTTTGCAGCAGATGTGCAGAGCTGGAGCCGTCCTATTCGCCAGGCAGATCGATACTTTGAGGCTGCCTACCGCTACGGAATGGAGGCTGGCAACTGGCTAACGGTCAGTTTCATGATGATGCTCAGTGGCTCAGACCGATTGACTTACGGCAAAAATCTCAACGATCTCTACGCAATTGTTCAAACCCACGCAGGCTTCCTGCTGCGGGTCAAGAGTTTGACTAATCTCGATATCTATCAAGCCGCAGTGGTCCAGCCGATCCGACAGCTTTTGGGACTCACGTACGCACCCTCGGCTTTTGACGATGGCGACTTTAATGAATCGCACTACGTAGAAACTTACCGCGCCGATGGGTTTGCACTTGCCTGGTTCTATGCTGTCAAAATTCGCCATGCCTATCTGCTAGGACAAAAATCAACCTACAAGGAGCTGATTGAGAAATTTACTCAGGTAGAACATAACGTTGCTAGCCACGCGAAGACGCCTTCTACCGTGTTCTACATGGCAATGATGCAGCTTTCTTTTGTAGAAGACGCCGCAGGTGAATCTGCGCGATCGCCCCACTGGAAGGAGCTAGAGCGTTTGGAATCGAAGCTAAAAGAGTGGGCCAAATTCTGCGCCGAAAACATCGAACACAAATGTCTGATACTTAAGGCAGAAAGGGCGCGATTGCAGCAGCGTCAGATAGCAGCTAGTGAGTATTACGACCAAGCAATTTCTATAGCGACCTCTAACGGCTACGGCTATGAGGCAGCGCTCGCGAATGAACTAGCCTCTCAGCTCTACTTCGACTGGAAAAAGCCTCGTCTGGCGCAAGAATATTTGCTCCAAAGCTACGCTACCTACAGCGAGTGGGGTGCGATCGCCAAGCTACAAATGCTTCAGCAAAAGTATCCGCATATTCTAGGAACAGCCGCAAGTCTTATCTCTCCTCGTTTGACAAGTTCTATCTCTCAGTCACAGTCTCATCGCGCCTGTACGGTTAGTCTTAGCGCTCAGTCGTTGCAAGATAGCGCAAACTTTCTTCCTAGTAATACTCAATCCCTAGATCTTGCCTCAATTCTAAAAGCATCGCAAGCGCTTTCATCAGAGATTCAGCTCGATCAGCTCATTCCATCTCTGCTAAAAATTACGCTAGAAAATGCTGGCGCAAACAAATGCGCGCTGATGCTGCTTGAAGCAGACGCCTGGTATGTCAAGGCGATCGCTCAAAATACGGATCGTTTTGAAGTCATTGCAAAAGACCTGCCCATCTCTACTGTCAAAGATTTACCTGTCGGCTTGATCAATACCGTCAGGCGCTCAGGTGAGACCAGCATCATCTCAGATGCCACTACTCACAGACTCCTAGCAAGTGATCCTTATATCATCCAGTATCAGCCTAAGAGCTTGCTTTGCTTTCCGATTCTTTACCAAGGTCGGCTCTCCGGTATTCTCTATCTAGAGAATCGAAACACAGCAGATGCTTTCACACCTAGTCACCTAGAAGTGCTGAAGATTATTGCCGCTCAAGCTGCTATTTCTCTAGAAAACGCAAGACTATACCAGCAGCAAGAGGTACTTGTTCAAGAGCGTACTCAAAGCCTATCTAGAGCTCTAAAAGATTTAGAAAAAAGCCAAACCAGCCTAGTTCAAAAGGCCAAGATGTCTTCATTAGGTCAGATGGTGAGTGGTATCGCGCACGAGATCAATAACCCCATCAACTTTATCTACGGAAATGTTCCGGCGGCCACCCGCTACATCCGAGACTTATCCGAGCTATTGACTAGCTATCAGGCACAATGCCCTAACCCCACACCTCAGCTTGCTGAAATTATTGAAGAGGTTGAACCTAATTTCATCATTGAGGATCTTAACAACATCCTCGCTTCGATAGAATCAGGCGCTAGTCGCGTTCGCGATATTGTACTGTCTTTGCGCAACTTCTCCCGCCTAGACGAATCCGAAATAAAACAGGTCGACATTCATGAAGGGCTAGAAAGTACGCTGATGCTTTTACGCAGTCGTCTGGTCCACCAAAGGAATTCCAAGAACACTACCGAAGAAATCGAGGTGATCAAGCACTACGGCACACTGCCCAAGATAAAATGCTCCGCTGGACAGATCAACCAGGTATTTTTCAACATTCTTAGTAACGCTGTTGATGCTTTGGTTATTCAGTTAAAGCGCTATCAATCACCTCAGCTATCAACACCTTCAATAGATGAGACAGAGAGCGGACCCTACTCACCGCAAATTTGGATTACGACTGAAGTGTTCGATCGTCATGCCGTCATCACAATTAGCGACAATGGCATAGGCATTCCAGAAGATATTCACAATCGCCTGTTCGATCCCTTCTTTACTACGAAGGAGGTCGGCCAGGGAACTGGGCTAGGACTTGCGATCGCACATCAGATCGTCGTAGAAGAACACTCAGGCACGCTCACGGTTGACTCCTGTCTTGGCAAAGGTTCGACCTTCACAGTTCGGCTACCGCTGTAGGCTACTGGCTAATCGTTCAGCTATTAAATCCAGACACGAACTACACAACGGAAAGCACGTAGAGGGGAAGTACGGTAGCGGAAAGTACGGTAGAAGTTTGCTGTCAAGTACAGTGCGTTACATTTTTTATTATCTGCTTCAGTTATATTGCTAAAAATTCATATTTCTTCAAGAAGTATGCTTAGTAGTTTTACGACTGTCGGAGGCTAAATGCGGAAATTTGTGATGCCGGTGTTTCATTCAGACGAGAGAGGCAACTTTTGGCAGTTGGCTCAAGACGGGTGGGGAGAGGTAAATTTTGTAGAGACGCTTGCGGATAAGCGTCGCGGCAACCATTTCCACAAGAAAAATTACGAGCTTTTTTTCATTGTTAAAGGCCAGGTGGAAGTGACCATGCGTAGCTTGAGAGAGCCAGCATCACAAACATTCCTGCTTAATGCTGGAGAGTCTTTGCTAATCGAGCCCTACGAACTACACACGTTTTATACTCGAATGGATACTCAATGGCTGGTTTTGCTCTCTGAAGGGATTGCTCCTGAAGATCCCGACTTTCACAAAGCTAGCGAATTTGACCAGCTAATAGGCCGTCCGCTACCTAAGATTGCGGCCCTTCCAGTTGCCGTAGGATGATATTTGCAACAGAATCTAGACGGGTCTCTCCTAGAGTAGACACCATCTGAGGGAGGGTGACGCTATCCTAGTAGACTCATTGCTTTATCACCTTCCATGGCTCATTCTATTTGTATTCTCGGCGGCGGCTTTGGCGGCCTATATACGGCGCTTGCGCTTAGCAAACTCGACTGGAAGGATACGCCGCATGAGATTGTGCTGGTTGATCAGCGTGATCGCTTCGTTTTCGCTCCCCTTCTCTACGAACTCGTCACTGGCGAACTCCAGACCTGGGAAATCGCTCCACCGTACGAAGAATTGCTCGCTAACACGGGCATTCGCTTCTGCCAAAGCGGCGTAGACAGCATCGATATCACCGACCAAACCGTTGCCCTAACCGACGGCCAAAGCCTCAGCTATGACCGGATCGTGCTAGCGCTCGGCGGTGAGACGCCAATGGATATGGCGCCTGGCGTAGCAGAACACGCCATTCCTTTCCGAACGTTAGAAGATGCTTACCGGCTAAAGGACAAACTGCGTCAGCTAGAAGAAGCCAACCTTGAGAAGATTCGTGTGGCCATTGTTGGCGGTGGCTATAGCGGTGTAGAGATTGCCTGCAAAGTTGCTGAAAGACTAGGTGACAAAGGCCGGGTCCGGATTGTCGAAAGAGGCAGTCAAATCCTACAAAGCTCTCCTGAATTCAACCAGAAAGCGGCGATTGAGGCGCTTGAGGAAAAAGACATTTGGATCGACTACGAAACCACCGTCACTGAAGTCACTGCCGATAGCTTCTCACTCAGCTACAAGGACAAAATTGATACCCTTCCAGTTGAGATTGTGCTTTGGACCGTCGGTAGCAAGGTCAGTCCGGCGCTAGACGCGCTTGATCTGCCTCGCAACAAACGCGGTCAGTTTACCGTTTCGCCTACCCTACAGGTGATTGACTATCCCCATATCTTCGCTCTGGGCGATCTGGCAGATGGACCCGACGCAGACGGCAAACCCGTTCCACCTACTGCTCAATCTGCGCTTCAGCAGGCCGACTATGCTGCTTGGAATATCTGGGCTAGCTTGAGCGATCGCCCGCTGCTACCCTTCCGCTATCAGCACCTCGGTGAGATGATGACCCTAGGTACTGACAACGCTACGCTGACTGGCCTAGGTATAAAGCTGGACGGTAATCTGGCTCACGTGGCCCGTCGACTGACGTACCTCTATCGCATGCCTACTCTCGATCATCAAATCCGCGTGGGCATCAATTGGCTAACTCAGCCTGTGCAGGAGCTGTTAACGAGCTTGAACAAATAGCACAGGCAGGTGCAGTCTCAAATGCCTACAACTTCTCTTCCTTTGCCGAAGGTGATTTACCTAGACGCTTTTGGCACGCTATTCGGTGTCAAAGGTAGCGTAGGAGGGCTTTATAGCCAGCTAGCTCGCGATGCCGAAGTAGCAAGCGATCCTCAGACTGTCAACCAAGCCTTTTACCAAAGCTTTGCGGCAGCCGAGCGGTTAGCTTTTCCGAACGCCGATCCTGCACAGATTCCAGAGTTGGAATATCGCTGGTGGAAGGCAATTGTCTCAGAGACTTTTGAGCGGGTAGGGGTGCTGAACAAATTTACCGACTTTGAGGCGTTCTACGCAGGTCTCTACAGTTATTTCGAAACCAGTGACCCTTGGCAGGTCTATGCCGATACGCTGCCGTCCTTGGACCGCTGGCAGTCGATGGGGATCGAGCTAGGCATTATCTCTAATTTTGATTCTCGCTTGCACCGGGTACTCGGTGTTTTGGGGCTAGACAGGTATTTTCAGTCGGTAACGATATCGACTGAGGTAGGTGCGGCCAAACCCTCACCACAGATCTTTCGAGCTGCACTGGCAAAGCATAGCTGTATGCCACAGCAGGCATGGCACGTGGGAGATAGCGAATCTGAGGACTATGCAGGCGCGAGGGCGATTGGTATGAGAGCGGTGTTAGTAGCCAGATAACGAGTAAATAGGTGAGACTAGGTAAGATCCGTATAACTTTACGCTTATGTAGACAGGAATTGATGCTTCGGGCATATTGCACAGGAGCACTTCTTTTTTGCTTTCTGCATAGCTAATGTGATGTCTTCCTCCCGTTGCTTACTGTTTGCGTTATCTTCTATCGGCACATTAACAACGGTTTATGTAGGACCTGCGATCGCAGACGGTCCGCCTAATGCTTCTGCTGATGAAGCGGCTACGGCCTTCTCCGCTCTAGCCCTAGCTTTAGACCAGCCTTCACCCGAACACAGCTCGCTGGCATTCTCTGTAGAATCGGGCTTCACAGAATCAACTGTCGACATACAGTTAGCTCAGGTCAATCTGCCGTCCTCGATACCACCGACCACCGCACCGAGCGAGCTGCTCTCGCCCGGAGATGTGACGCCAGAGCTACAGCCTGCTGAGGAGCTACCCACCGAAGCATTGCCACCCAAACTGCCTTCCGTTGAAGAACTGCTAGGTGAGCCGGATGGCGCTAATACACCTGCTGGTATTTTGGACAATAGCGAAGAAACTTTCGTTGTCAGTCAGATTCAGCTAGCGGGGAGCAGCATCTTTACTGACGCAGACTTTGCTGAGCTATTCTCGCAATATACAGGCGTTCCAATCACGTTCAACGACCTGATACAAGTGCGCTCGGCAGTCACACAGCGCTATGTCGAAGCTGGCTTTATTACTTCCGGGGCCTTTATTCCGCCCCAGACTCTAGAAGAAGGGGTGGTCACTGTTCAGGTACTAGAGGGTTCTGTAGAAGAGATTGAGGTAGTCGGAACCAATCGGCTAAAGCCTGCCTACGTTCGCAATCGGCTAGATCTAGTCGCGCAGCCACCGATCAACGCCAGTGAACTGCTCGCCGGATTGCAAAAGCTGCAAATTGACCCCCTAATCGACACGGTGTCTGCAGATCTACAAGCAGGAGTACAGCCTGGAACTAGCGTGCTCCGAGTTGAGGTCAATGAAGCTGATTCGTTTGATCTGACGGCGACACTGGACAACAGCCGCTCGCCAAATGTCGGCAGTATAGAACGGCGAATTGATCTACAAGAGGGCAATTTGTTTGGAATTGGCGATCGCATCCTGCTCAGCTACACCAATACCAACGGCAGCAACGGCATAGACGCTAGCTACTCGATTCCGGTGAGTCCTCGCAATACGCGGGTCAATTTCGAGGCAGGCTACGGCGGCAGCCGGGTGATCGAAGATACCTTCGATGTTCTAGATATCAGCGCCAATGCTTTCTACTACGAAGTCGGGGTCACGCATCCCATAGTCGAAAGCCCTACTCAAGAGATTGGGCTAGGGTTGACCTTTTCTCATACCCAGAATCAGACTCGTCTGGGCATTGATAATGTCGGCGCATTTCCTCTGTCGCCCGGCGCTGATGAAGACGGCAGAAGCAAAGTCAGCGCCCTGCGATTCTCTCAGAACTGGACGCAGCGAGATCAGAAACAAGTCATAGCAGCTAGGTCACAGTTCAATTTGGGACTGAATGTTCTAGGTGCGGCCAGCAACAACGAAGAAGGAATTCCCGATAGCCAATTTTTCTCTTGGCGGGGACAAGGTCAGTGGGTAAGGTTGCTAGGAGAAGATGCTCTTTTCTTTCTAAAAAGTGACGTCCAGCTAGCGAGCGATCACCTATTTTCTTCGGAACAGTT
This sequence comes from Cyanobacteria bacterium P01_D01_bin.1, assembly GCA_039111275.1. GTDB lineage: Bacteria > Cyanobacteriota > Cyanobacteriia > Phormidesmidales > Phormidesmidaceae > Phormidesmis. Next base: position 10,165 of record JBCCOH010000156.1, read on the forward strand.
TGGCCTAGGCGGACAGCAAACCGTTCGCGGCTATCGTCAAGACGCACTGCTACGAGATAATGGCGCACTCGTTTCCGCCGAGGCCCGCCTGCCGATCGTGCGCTTTTCAGAAGATAGCATTGTTCAAGTTGCGCCCTTCCTAGATGCGGGGACCGCCTGGAACAATTTTGATGACTCTGACGATACGAA
>JBCCOH010000157.1:0-9924 GCA_039111275.1 Cyanobacteria bacterium P01_D01_bin.1
AATCCAATCTCTAAACCTAGCCGAATCCGATCTGCCCTTCACGGGCGAACTGCTACAGGTGCGCTCAGAAGAAAAGGATTGGGAAGGCGCAATCGAGCGGCTGCTCAGAAGCTTTGGCCTGTGTCTGTTAGTACCCGAAGCCCACTACCGGACCGTGAATGCCTACGTCAACAAGACCGATTTGCGCGGACGGCTAGTGTATTACAAGGTGACACCTGTTGACCCTAACCCTACGCAACGAGCGCTAGATCCCAATCAGGTTCCTGGCAAAGTGCAGGTGAAACAGGATGATGTGTTTTTCGAATGGTTGCGATCGCGCCTAACTCAGCAGTTCAACTACGTTTGTTGTGGAGACATCGAACAGTTTCAGCGAGAGAAGCGGGCAATTACTCAATCCGGTCTCATCAAGCACGGACAGGGGCGGCATGAAAAGGACGACCGTTCTCGGATTGGCCAGCGTAGTCATTACATCTTGGGCTGGGACAATGCCGATAAAATCAAGGCTCTAGAAGCCGACCTAAAGGCTGTGAACCAGCAGCTAGCTAAGATAAACAAAGAGATCGATGGACTGGAAGGAAAGCGATCGCAGCGAGAACAGCAGAAGTCTTGGCTACAGGACTTTATGCGGTTTGATGACTTTGCTGTAATTGACTGGAAGAGTGCGGAACTCGCTCATCAAGCGCTGATCGAGCAAAAACAGCAGTTAGAAGCCAGCTCTAACAAACTAAAGCAGCTAGAAGCTCAGCTCGAAGCAATTCAAGCAGAGATGACCCAGACTAACGCTGGCCGCGACCAGGCCCAGTTAGCGATTGGCCGATTTGAAAGCTACCAGCAGGATAATCTAAAGGCACAGACGCAGTGCCAGAAGCTGTTAGAGAAAGTATCTACAGAAGAAGTTGAAGCTTTCGAGAAAAGTCAGGCTAAGAAGCTGAAGACATACGACTTGAGCTTAGAAACAATCATCTCTGACGAGTCGGCGATGAAAGACTTTTTGCAATCGCAGCTCAGGAGCCGGGAACAGAAAAGGGATACGGTTCAAAACGATATTGTCCGCTGTCTGATCAGGTTCAAAGAAGCCTACAGGGAGGAGACTTTAGAATTTGGCAGTAATTATAAAGACCTACCTGAATACCTAAAACTGCAACAACAGATTGCCAAGGATGACTTGCCCAGGCACGAAAAGCGCTTTAAGCAGCTAATGAACGAGAAAGTGGTGATGGCCATCTCAATGTTCAAAAGCGACCTAGAAAAGCAAGAAGAAGAAATCGAATCTGCCATCTACGACATCAACGAATCGCTCAGACGCATCGCCTACACCGAGGCGACCTACATCGAGCTATGCTGCACTAAAACCAAGCATCGCGAAATTCGAGATTTCAAAGAGAGTCTGAGATCTTGTCTAGGGGACGCAGCCCGACAGTCGCCAGAAGATCAAGAGGAGCGATTTCAGCGTATCCGCACGCAGCTAATAGAACGGTTCAAAGAGTCCGATCGATGGACGAAGCTGGTGACGGATGTACGTAACTGGCTGGACTTTTCGGTCAGTGAGCGTTATCGCGAAGACGATGTGGAAAAAGAGCACCACACTGATTCGTCCGGTAAATCTGGCGGGCAGAAAGTGAAGCTAGCCTACACGATTTTGGCAAGTGTGATCGCCTATCAATTTGGTCTGACCCAAACAGAAGCCAGCAGCAACGGCTATCTCACAGAGAGTAGGTCATTTCGCTTTGTGGTGATTGACGAAGCCTTTAGCCGCTCTGATGACAGCAATGCTCGCTACGCGATGGAATTGTTCAAGAACCTAGACCTTCAGCTACTGGTAATCACACCCAAAGACAAAATCAATGTGATCGAACCGTACATCGACAACCTTCACTTTGTTTCCAATTCTCCGGCAGGAGACTATTCTCAGGTGGCATCTGTCTCTATTGAAACGTTTCAGCAAAAGCACAGGCAGTCTGGTCTTTCTGAATCGTCTATAGAGTCGTGATTAGCCCAGAACAAATCAAAAAGAAAGCGCAGCGGCAATACAAAGATTTTCTGCGAGCTACCATTACCGGAGAGTGCTTTTTCCCAATCGACGTACCCGTAGGCCGTCCACCAAAAGCTTACCCAGACCTGCACAAGGCGATCACCGAACTAATCGATGGCTCAAAATCGAAGCAGGGATTCGGCTACGAGTTAGTACTAGAAACCAAAAACACTCACAAGTATGGTCTTCAGTCTCTACCTCAGCAGATTTCTATCGAGAGTGAATCAGACTATCTAAAGCTGATTGAACAGGAACAGACTTTCGCAGACTTCAAAGCTGATGTGGCTTTGATTCAATCAAGCGTACCAGCACTGAGCGAATGGGTTCAGTACTATCCCTTAAAAGTAATCGCTAACCATGGCCACTGGCCAGATTTGCTGAAGGTATGTCACTACTTTCAACAGAACCCAAAGCCCAATCTGTACATTCGAGAACTGCCAATTGCCGTACATACCAAGTTTATCGAAGAGAACAAAGGAATTCTTCGTAGCCTGCTAGAACAGGTGTTGCCAGCAGCAAGTTCTGACTCCGAAGAAGGTAAGAAGCTGACTTTCGAGCAGCAATTTTTTCTGCGCTACAGTGAGCCGCTAATACGCTGCAGACTCTTGGACCCGGTACTACAGCAACAATATGGCTTTCCTTTTGCGGACTTTAGTCTTGCTATCTCTGACTTTCGGCAGCTAGGGATAGGAGCACCTGATTGCTTTATCACAGAAAATTTGATGCCATTTTTGACCTTACCAGCGATCACAAACGGTATCGCCATCTGGGGCAGTGGCTACGCAGTCAGTCGGCTAAAATCAGTCAATTGGCTAAAGCGCTGTCCGATTTTCTACTGGGGCGATCTGGATGTAGACGGGTTTAATATTTTGGCTCAGTTGCGATCGCACTTCCCCCAAACCCAATCCATCCTCATGGATACAGCCACCTACGAAGCATTTGCAGACTTTGCTGTGATCGATGAAAAGCCAATTGCGATCGCGCCCACTCTCCTAACACCTGCTGAAGCATCTCTATACGCCTATCTATCTACAGAGCAAAAGCGACTAGAACAAGAGCGAATCAGTCAAACATATGTGAATCATTTTCTTCACAGGCTTTCAAAACAACCTCAGGGGCAGAGCTGAGCTGTCCACGCTTGTGGGTCTTCTGCTCGCCAGCACCTTTGCTGTGCACCCGCCCAAACAATCTGCCAGCGCCGATCGTCAATCTGCTCAAACTCTAGTCTGTAGCGCTCGGCTCCGACTGAGTCATCTGCCATGCCATTGTTAGTGATAGTCACTACCGAATACTCTATAAACGACTGACGCTCAACCACAGATGGCTGCTCGCCTTCTTCTAGTGAGGCGCGACCCAAAATATTAAAAGTCATTTCTCTGGGGTCAGTTCCCTGTAGCGGAAATCCTCTTCGCGTAAATTTTCTCAGATCGACTTCTCTGTAGTCCGTGCGTTCCTGACCGCGCTGTTCGGCTTCCAGGAACGCCTGGTCAGCTTCGCGACTTATTTCTTCTGGCTCTGCTTGTGTTTCTTGGTCTTGTTCGGGTACTGGCTGTTCTACAGCGAATATTTCTGACCACCACCAGGGTGACGTGCCTCCGGCAATTAGTGCGATCGCCACAGGTACCAAAATAGCCATCGTGAGTTTGCTTGCAAAACTTTCTTCTTTATCAGACTTTGCCATAGGATTCACACAGTACACGATTACTGCCGAACTATCGACGAAACTGCGTAACCTATACAATAAGGGCAGTAAGCCACATAAACCCAAGCATGACTCAGCAACTAGCCATTTCTAAGAACATCATCACGATGGCTGACTTGCAGCAGCGCTTCGGCATAGTTTCTAGCCAAGATGAGCAGTTTTTTTCAGAATGGTCGAACCACTTACCAGCGCTAACCTCTCCAGAAGTAGACGCACTCGATCAGATTAAAGCACGATTCGACCGCCACAGAAACCAAGGCACCCTAGCCGAGGGCACCATCAATCAACTTTTGACCTCTCCCTTACTCACCTTAGCGGGTCTATACGATGAGCCGTTCTTCGTCTCTACAGAACCCAGTCTAGAGATTGAGCTAAAGGACCGAGACGAGGTTTTGCGAGGACGAATTGATACGCTCATCGTTCAGCAGCAGTTTTGGACTCTGGTAATCGAACCAAAGTCAACCATTGCCTTCTCGATCGCGCTCCCTCAGGCCCTGGCGTATATGATGGCAAACCCTAACCCAGAAGTGCCAGTGTACGGGCTGATCACCAACGGCGATGAGTTCATGTTTATCAAAGTGCTCGTTCAAGGACTGCCTCAGTACGACCTTTCTAATGTCTTTTCTCTTCTCATTCCTCGTCGGAATCAGCTCTATGACATTTTGCAAGTGCTCAAGCAGATTCGGCAGATTATGCTGGAAGAACACACCCTGATCAGGACAAGAACTTCTAACAATCTTTAATCGTTAGAGTGGACCTATGAAAAATTCCACGATCTTTGCCATTAGCGGTTATAGTGTTGGCGAACAAATTCTATTGATGTTTTGATCCGAGGCGAAACCTATGAAGCAAGTCAATTTCGTAGTGATTTTCGTAATCTGTCTGGCGCTGGTGCTCTTTGGGATTGAGAACACCACGCCTTCTGTAATTCATATCGTAAATGGGCTTGATGTCGAAGCCCCGCTGAGCGTAGAGCTAATTATCGCGGCTGGCATCGGCGCGACCTTTGCTTGGGTGTTTAGCGTCTGGGTGCAGGTGCAAAGCTATGCTCAGAAAAAGCCTGAAATAGAGCAGCGCGAACTCAAAATTCAGCAGTTAGAGGAAGATGTGGAACGCTATCGGGTCGAGCTAGAGCAAGCGCCAATGCTGCCACAGGGCAAAGTTGAAGACGCCTACGTTCAATAGAATTGCTTTAGCACTTGTACCACAATCTTATATTTCTCATAGAATAGACGTACTAAGGTATACCTGTACTGGTGAATACCTACGGTAGAAGTGCTCTATTAACAAGGTATTAAGTAAAAGGTATTAACAGCAAAAGGTGTTAAGAAAAGTCAATCTTATTTGCGATAAAGCGTTGTTTTGTATAGGCTCGGCTCACGGCCGACGCGCCTTTCAGTTTTAGGTTCTCTTTTTGCATAGCTGCCGCTTGACGTTTTATGTCTAGTTCTTTGGCCCAGGGCGCGATCGCCTTCCTAATAGACCTTGCCGAAAAGGGTGAAATCGACCCTTGGGATGTGCAGGTGATCGAAGTGATTGACCGTTTCCTCAAGACGCTTCAAGAAAAGCCAGCTGCCGTCCAGCCCAAAGAACAAGGGCGCTCTTCTTACGAGTCAAGCTTGAGCGAATCTGGGCAGGCTTTTTTGTATGCTTCTATGCTGGTTCTACTAAAGGCGGATACTCTGGTACGGCATGAACTCGAACAGGTCGAAGAAGACTTTGAAGAAGACTTTTTCGACAGTGAAGAAGACTATAGCGACAGCGAGCTGCCGAAGAATCTGGAAAGACATATTCATCGCCGACCCGTTGCTCCGCCGCCAGCCAAACGTCAGGTGACTTTGGCAGAGCTCATTGAGCAGTTGGAATCGATCGCCGCAGCGATGAGCGAGCCTGCGAGGGTGCGATCGCACCGCGCCAAACCCCATTCCAAACGAGATGCCGTCCGCGCTATTTCCGAACTTGCCCATCAGGAAAACCTCAACGAAATTGCCGACGCGCTCAACGCTTTTCTCGAAGATCATTGGGACGACGTTTTTGAAGATGCCGTCAACTGGATGGACTTCGAGCTACTGCTGACGCACTGGGCAAGCTTTCGTCCGGAAATTTTGGGCGGACCGATTAAAGGAGAGCTAACAGAATCGGATTATAAGCACGAGAAAGTTGGCGTTTTCTGGGGACTGTTGTTTCTCACATCTCAGTCAAAAGTGGAACTGCTCCAAGAGAACTTTTATCAGGATCTAAAGGTTCGTCAGCTGAATGAGACGACACTGGCGGAAGTGCCGGACTATGTGCTGCCAGACTGAAGAGAAGAATGAGGGATAAAGGATATAGGGCTTTGCCCTTCTTGTTTGCCCTTCTTGTTCGCCCTTTGCGTTCTCGAAGAGTAGAGTAGGATGAGTGAGGATTTAGGGACGGGCGGCTAAGGCTATGACGGCGTTTTGGCCTCCGAATCCGAAGCTAAAACAGAGTATATTTTGTAGCGTCATCGCTCTGCCTGTTTGCACGAAGTCCAAATCAAATGCTGCTTGTTGTAGACCTGTGCAGGGAATAGCCTGCTGCTGCCATAGGCTGAGTAGTCCTAATGCGACAATCACCGCTCCGGCAGCCCCTAGGGTGTGACCTGTTGCACCTTTGCTCGCCATCACGGGCAGACTTTTTCCTTTCCTCTTTGCTATCAGCTCACTGGTTAGGCTAGCTTCCATCTGGTCATTTTGCACTGTGCTCGTTCCGTGGGTATGCACTGCATCGACTGCGCTTATTTTCAGTCCGCTGCGTTCTAGGCAAAGGGCGATCGCCCTTCTACCCATGCGATAGCTCGGATCAAATGAGCTGACGTGGTGACTATCGTTTGTCAGCCCCACGCCTAGAATCTTTCCGTAGATGCGAGCACCTCTACGCATAGCTAAGGTTTCTGATTCCAGCACCATCAGCGCGCCCCCTTCACCCAATACAAATCCCTCACGGTTTACATCGAAGGGGTAGCAGCCTGTTTTTGCCAGCGCGCCCATTTTCCTAAAACCTGCTATCGTTAGCGGCGTGATTGGCGCTTCTACCGCTCCGGCAATCACGCGCTCACACTGCCCTGTCCGGATCAGGTCCGCGGCTTGGGCGATCGCCCATACCCCCGTTGCACAAGCAGCCATTGGCGCTAGCAATGGTCCTGTTGCCCCTACCGTTCGCGCTACGGTTACTGCTGGTCCATGTGCTAAAGCTGCCAGCCAGTTCCCCTCCGCTTGCCCAGGATGCTGCCGCTGGCCCAGAGCCATCATCTCTAATGTTTGTAAATGGCTCCGGCTCGACCCTACTGCTACTCCGCAACCCTCTCCTGCTGCCTCATGCCATCCCGCATCCACCCAGGCTCGCTGGGCTAACGACGTGATCATCTCTTCTAAAAGAACGGGCTGCTTGCCTTGCATCGCCAGAGGCATTGGCTCAAGATCCAAAAACGGCTGACGAAATGCGATCGCACTTTCACCAGCCATCAATCTTGTCCAATTCTCTAACGTCGACTCACCTAGCGCCGTAGACAGACTAATTCCAGTAACTACAACTTGTTTAGTGACAGTCACTGGCCGTCCCTTCTACTCAGTCGCCGATTCTGGCGCTGCATCAGCGACGACCAGATTATCAGCGCCAGATGTGATCTTCACATAGCTAATCACATCACCGATTTGGATGTCGTCAACTAGATCCATGCCGTCTGTGACATAGCCAAACACAGCGTAGCTACCGTCTAGAAAGGCTACGTCCGCCAGCGTAATGTAAAACTGTGCTGAGGCTGTGTTCACACCTGATCTAGCCATTGCGATCGCCCCTCGCTTGTGATTGAGCTGGGGAGCGGCTGCGATTTGCGCTTCTGGGAACGTCTTGCCGTACACAATCTCGTCTGAGTCTGCGGGCAAAATCTCTAGCGGAATGGTTCGCTCTTGTCCAGTTGCCGGATCGATGTAGCCGCCTGTTCCTAGCTGACTGGTAGGCACATTCGGATCGACGCTCTGAGGATCGCCGCCTTGAGCGACAAACGGCTGAGGCGATCGCACCACCCGGTGGAACACAGTGCCGTCATATACGCCCTTCTCAGCTAGGTCTGCAAAGTTGCCCGCTGTGATGGGTGCTTTGTCTCCATCTAGCTCTACGGTGATGGTGCGGCTACCGACTCGAATCTCTGCTGTCGCCTTGCCATTCAATACTGGCAAGCCTGCCTTCATCTCAGCAACCGTTGGCCCAGCCGCTACCACTGGAGCTTGGGGAACTGGTGAGTCGCTGGCAACGGGGGCCTCTGCCGTGGTGGTACAGCTGACGACGAGTAGTGCGATCGCCATCAGTAAAGACCACTTGCCGCTCAATCCAAATTTCAATTTCATTTGATACATGCTCCAAAAAAAAGCCGCTTCTGCTCTCTTTGCCATCTTTTGTGATTACCTTTCGCCGTTGCTCAGGCAAAACAATTCAAGCAGAGCGCCGCTTATCTTGCCACAGCAAACCACAACTTCAAAGGGTCAAATTACCTAGATCCAATCCTCTGTCTAATCCTTGATAAAGATATCAGCGGTTAGAGCCCTTCTAGAGGCACTTGTAAAAATCTGGCTAGTTCTGCGCCTTGGTTTTCTAGCTCTGAGAGCGAGATCGGCTGTCCGACTCGGGTCATCGGAATATCGCCCTTCCCCTTAACCTTTAGATACAGTGCTCTTTTGGGACTCAATCCCTCTTGGATATCGGCCCGCACTGCCAAAACGTCTTTGAGCGGATAGCGCAGATCAATCTTTCGATTCTTGCCAGGAAAACCGTGCCGAAAGATTCGTGCTTCGCTAGCTGCCTTGTCAAACTCGTTGTAGCCACCACCGACATCCCACACCACAATCAGACACAGATAAGTGCACAGCAGCAGCGCCGCCACACCATAAAACCCCATTGCGATGCCCTGTGGAATAAACACAAGCTGCGCTGGCAGGTCAGAAAAGGGAAGCAAGTTAGTGTGCAAATAGCTAGAGAGACCCGCTAAAAAAAAGCCGCAGCCGCCAATCGCCGTTACGCCCGCCCAGAAGTAATTGCTGGGTCGCCGTGCGCCCAGGATGTCTCGGCGTAGCACGGTCTGCGCCGCAGAATTCTGCGAGGATTTGTTGGAAGGATCGCCCTTACCGAGGTTGGCAGAATCGGCAGGCGTTTTAGAGACAGTCATATCAAAGGGCCAATCGAGCGAGTGTTGCACAGCATCAAGCCGAACTCTCTAAATAGTATCGGTTTAGCTAGGCTTGTGTTGACGACTCTGCCAACAAAAATGGCCACAGCTGCAAAAATTCACTTTAGGTTAAGAATTCAGTTCTCTATCTTGCTACGGCCACCTACATAGCGAAAGAGCCAAGGCTCTAAGCGACCGCTGCTGGGTCCAGACCCCCTCCGAAAGAATCTAAAAGAAACTGAGAACTAACATTGCAGATTGTAAAATTTTGGATCAGTCCTTATGATAGATACAGGCCAAAATCCTTTACGGTGGTGACCTTTAGCCACCTTGAGTATGGACTGATTCGTATGATTCATCTTTTTGGGTGCTTCATCTACTCAGTTCGTTGGCATCTGGTACGTCTTAGTATGCAATTCGCGCTACGGCGTGCGTCTGTCTTGGCTGTCCAAGATTCTGGGCTATCCAAAATTCTGGGCTATCCAAGATTCAATGCCATATTAGGAATCATATTTAGAGGATTGATAAATGACCATAGCAATGGGACAAGCGCCCGCAGCCAGAGGACGGTTTGACGTCGTCGACGACTGGCTGAAGCGCGACCGATTTGTCTTTGTTGGGTGGTCCGGTTTGCTGCTATTCCCCTGCGCCTTCATGGCGATTGGTGGATGGATGACCGGAACTACCTTCGTCACCTCGTGGTACACCCACGGGTTGGCAAGTTCATACCTAGAAGGCTGCAACTTCCTAACGGTTGCCGTTTCTACGCCTGCAGATAGCATGGGCCACTCGCTCTTGCTTTTGTGGGGACCCGAAGCCCAAGGTGACTTCGTCCGCTGGTGCCAGATTGGTGGCCTGTGGGCGTTTGTCGCCTTGCACGGTGCGTTCGGATTGATTGGCTTCATGCTGCGCCAGTTCGAGATTTCTCGTCTAGTCGGCATCCGGCCATACAACGCGATTGCCTTTAGTGGCCCAATCGCAGTGTTCGTCTCTGTGTTCCTGATGTACCCG
>JBCCOH010000158.1:0-9881 GCA_039111275.1 Cyanobacteria bacterium P01_D01_bin.1
ACCATCTACGCCATCCCCGACCGCGAATTCGACCGACAGCTCGGCATCAACTCCAGCGCCCTCTTCTTCGGCCCCCGCGCCCCCCAAGCCGTCGGCCTCTTCTACATCGGTACGGTCATCATGCTCTTGTGGCTAGGGCTGACTATGTCTCTTGGCCCTCTCTACTGGTTTGCTCTGTCCGCTGCCGCCTTCCTCTGGGATCGTCAATACCGCCAGCTTGCCCGCATCCCCAAATCTCCTCAAATCTTCGGCAACATGTTCCGCCAAAACGTCACCATCGGCTTCATCCTCCTAGCAGGCATGGCCCTCTCCGTCCTCTAATCCCCTACTGCATCCTTCTCTTCCATGTGGCTCCTCTTCGCCTCTCTGACCGCTTTCTTCGAGGCTTGCAAAGATGCTACTGGCAAGCAAAGTCTCAAAACCATAGACGAGTACTCCGTCCTATTTAGCTTCTCAGCCGTAGGCGTCCTATTTATGCTGCCAGTCCTCTGGCTCTCTGGCGGTATTCCTACCCTTGGGGCCAACTTCTGGTGGGCGCTCCTCGTCGGCGGCAGCCTCAATATCCTGGCCTTCACCCTCTACGTTCGCGCCATCAAAATCGCCGATCTTTCTCTCACTGTCCCACTCGTCACCCTCACCCCCCTCTTTTTGCTGGTCACCTCTCCCCTGATCGTCAACGAGCAGCCCACCCCAGCCGACGCCATCGGCGTCATCCTCCTAGTCATCGGCTCCTACGTCCTCAACATCACCCCCAGCCGTGGACTGAGCGGAGTCGAAGCCTACGGCTGGGCACCCCTACAGTCCATGGCTCGCAACCCTGGCAGTCGCCTCATGCTCAGCGTCGCCTTCATCTGGAGCATCACTTCCAATTTCGACAAGGTCGGGGTGCTCAACTCCTCGCCGCTGTTCTGGGCGGTCTCGCTGTTCACCGTGATTGCAGGCGGTATGGTGCCTTTTGTATTTTGGCGACCGTCTAGCGCTGGGCTAAAGCCTTTGCTGGTTCAGTGGCGGCTGCTGGGGATGACTGGTGGGTTCAATGCGATCGCCATTACCTGCCAGATGTTCGCCCTGACGCTAGCCCCCGTTGCTCAGGTGATTGCGGTCAAACGCATGAGCGCACTGCTGTCCGTCTTGTTCGGGCATTTTTGCTTTGGAGAAAAAGGGCTGCGATCGCGTCTGCTAGGCGCTAGCATCATGGTCAGCGGCGTGGTGATTATGTCCTTGAGCTAGGCCAAAGATCAGCTAGAGATCAGCCGAAGGTTGTGATTTGTGACGATATTTGACAATGCGCCTGTGATCTATCTTCAGATTGGATATAAGATAAAGATGAAGAAATCGATATCGGCTACAGGTTTGCTTTTCTGTTTAAAAGGATTTTCCTCAATTTTTACAGGCTTCCGTCCGACTTATCATTCTCAATACCCTGTTTAATTTTTGGAGACTACTTGTATGGGCGTTTATGTAGGAAACCTTTCCTATGATGTCACCCAAGACGACCTTAACTCTGTCTTTGGCGAGTATGGCACCGTCAAGCGTGTAACCCTACCAACAGATCGTGAAACTGGTCGTGTACGAGGCTTTGCCTTCGTTGACCTTTCCTCTGATGAAGAAGAGCAAGCTGCCATCGAGGCCCTAGACGGGGCTGAGTGGATGGGTCGTGACCTGCGCGTCAACAAAGCCAAGCCACGTGAGCCACGTCGTTAAGAATTTTGATGTCTAGCGAATCTTTCAAGTAACTGCGAGAGAAGCCTTGAGCTCTAACGAGTTCGAGGCTTGCTGTCTTTTGGTTCCATTTGTTTTTAGTATTCTGTTTTAGGTAACTTCTGTTCCAAGCAGAAGGCTGACCCAGAATACTCTAAGCAAATCACTAACCCGTACTTGCTTACAGATATTCAACAATTTTTCACTTTCAACCTTTCGTTTACTTTTTTTTGGAGATAAAGATTATGGGCGTTTATGTAGGGAATCTTTCCTATGATGTCACCCAAGATGACCTCAATAGCGTGTTCGCTGAGTACGGGACTGTCAAGCGGGTAACGCTGCCGACTGACCGTGAAACTGGGCGTGTACGCGGGTTTGCATTCGTCGACCTCAGCTCCGATGCTGAAGAAGATGCTGCCATCGAAGCGCTAGACGGCGCTGAGTGGATGGGCCGCGATTTGCGTGTCAACAAAGCCAAGCCCCGCGAACCTCGCCGCTAAGCTTTTGAGCCAGTCGAGCAATTGACTAGTTAATATTTAATCTAAGCCCTGAACTCAAAGAGAGTTCAGGGCTTTTCTACTTTTGGGATTTGCCCATAAAAGATCAAACTGCGTAGATATAGGAATCGTCTCCAATCATTGGCAACATTCTCAACTGTTGCTTTTGTAGATCGGGCTCTACCCCCAAGGCTTCCATTGGTAACACTCCTAGCAGTGCAACATCGAGTTCAGTCAGCTCTAGGCAGTCAAAGGTACTTCGCCGACCATTGATTTCTAGATTAGCATCGCGAAAAACTCTAGCGGGTACAGAGCCATTTGCTGTCTTCTCTTCAGTCGATCCGCTGACAGGTAGTCCCAGCTTCTCGACAATGGCAGTTGGTAGGCTCAGCAGCGTCGCACCTGTATCTACGAGTACATTGTCTAAGACAACAGAGCGCACCTCACTGTCAGGAATAAAGCCACGCTCTGCCAGAATTTGATCGATATGGTTAGTAACTATGATCGTTGCAGTGACCTGCCCCATCTGATTTTTCTGGAAAGTTGGTATGGACAGTTTTCCCATCTGCATGACAATCTCCAGGTTGCGTTGGGACTATCATAGCTAGTAATCGTTTAGATTAGGACTTTCGCAAACCATAAAATGTACGGAGCAAACGCTGATAGCAAACATCCGATGGAAGGGTTTCCTCAGATTTGCTTCATCAAGAACACAGTAACTAATCCCAACATTGTTATTGGCGATTACACATATTACGACGACCCAGAGAATTCAGAAGATTTTGAGCGAAACGTTCTCTATCACTTCCCCTTCATTGGTGACAAACTGATCATTGGTAAGTTTTGTGCCATTGCCCGCAACTCAACCTTCATCATGAACGGCGCCAACCATCCACTCGGAGGATTCTCAACCTACCCTTTCTACATCTTTGGCAACGGCTGGGGAAAAGCCGCGCCGAAAGAAGGCGAGCTGCCGTACAAAGGAGATACTGTCATTGGCAACGATGTCTGGCTCGGCTATGGTGTAACTGTTATGCCAGGAGTAAAGATTGGCAATGGGGCAATTGTCGCGGCCAAGTCTGTTGTTGCTTCGAATGTGGAACCCTACACGATCGTAGGTGGGAATCCAGCGAAGTGTCTGCGGCAGCGGTTTGATGATGAGGTGGTGCGATCGCTTCTAAAAATCGCCTGGTGGAACTGGGACATCGAGAAAATCACTCGTAACCTGACAAACATTACGCGGGCTGATATTGCAGCTTTAGCAGACTGCTAGTCAGTCAGACCATAGCACGCTTCTCACTATTACACGTTTGTATCATGGGATTTAGGTGATTCAACATGATTGTTGTTTGATGGCCTTATTCCATTCCCAAACGCTCTAATTAATGCCTCTGTAACATCTGGGGCAAAGGCTATCGGCACCTGTTCTGTCCGCAGGTGCAAATCGCGCTGCGGGAAAGGAATGGAAATATTATGGTGCCTTAGAATCTCGTCAATCTGAAAATAGAGGTCGCTTCTAATTGCTAGATGGCGCTCTGGGTCGCGTATCCAGACTAGCAAGTCAAACTCAAGCGCATTATCCCCAAACCCTTTGTAGTACACATCGGGAGAAGGCTTTGATAGCACTTCAGAATTCTCTTGAGCCACTTGCAGCAGCGCTGATTTTACTATCTCAACGCTAGTCCCGTAGGCCACGCCTACCGGTAAGCGCAGCCGAGATATAGGATGATCGTGATTCCAGTTCATCACCTGGCTGTTGATCAAATGCGCGTTAGGAACAAGCACAGAAATATTATCTAGGGTGCGTAGCGTGATGCTACGCGCACCAATCCGCTCAACTACTCCCGTATGCGGCTCTACTTCGATAAAGTCACCCACCTGGATAGAGCGCTCAAACAGCAGCACTAGACCACTACCAAAGTTTTTGGCAATATCTTGAAAGCCAAAACCGATGCCAATACCTAGCGCACTACCAAGCAGCGCTATAGAACGCAGGTCAATCCCCCAAATCTGCAACAAGACCAGCATGCCTATGGCAAGAGCGCTGTAGCGGTAGGTTTGTTTGACTACCTCTTTAGCTCCCCGTGCTAGCTGGGTTCGCCGCAGAACCTGAGTCGCTAGAAGGCGCGTAGACAGCTGAACTAGGGTGAACAATCCCCAGATCAGCGCTAGCAAAATCAGCAGATCAACAATGTTGTAGTATCTATCACCCAGGCTGAATATAGGTGCTCGAATGCCTACAGCAGGACTGTTGAACAAGTCGTATCGCCGCTGTCGTAGGGTGGGAAAGAGCGATGTGATATACCACGCTACACCCAGCCAGATAGCCGATCTGACAATGCTTAGCTTGAGCATCCGACCAAAAGAGTGATGCCAGAAGTATCCCAGACCGATGTGCAAGGCGATCGCACCTAACAGCACCCCGCCAGCCAGCCAAAACATCCGCCTGACGTTCTCAGGTTCTCTTTCGTTCCTAGCCTGACGTAGCAACACACTCAGCTGATTTGACCATTCCTCAGCTTGTTCTGTAGGCGTTTTGTCTATGCTGGTATCCAAATCTGTCACAGTCAGCAGATACTGCCCATTAGCAACGATCGTTGGCTGCTGATTGCGCTCGACCACATCTACCTGAATCTCCCTTCCTGGTCTTGTCAGCAACGCTAGCTGACGGTTAGCCTGATCTGCTCGCTGCTGAGCGGTGTATGGCCCGGAGGTTTCTAGCTGAAAAACCGGGCGTCCGTCTATGACAACAGCAGCCGCATCAGTGGGGAGAATCGGTGATATCCCTACCGCAGCCGCAGATGGACCGGGATGCAAAAGCATGCCTTCTATCATCAAAGCGACTATCAAAAGCCAACGGGCAGCCTGAAGGCGCTTTACCAAACTCTGTAGCATAGGCACTGTGTTCATATGTAAGAGAAGACAAGGGCTACTATTAGACGTTCGTCAGTGTCAACACAACCAAAGCTATAGAATACTAGTAATAAATAGAAAATGTCTGGAGAAAAGTTATATCTGAATTTGACTAGCGCAATTCGAGAGATTCATAGGTGCTTCTGTGCCCAGAGTGCGGCCTGCGTGCGATCGCGCAACCCCAATCCGCTCAAAATTCGGCTGATATGATTGCGCACCGTCCCCTGACTAAGATGCAAAGCCTGAGCGATCTCTTTGTTGTTCTTTCCCTGTCCAAGTAGCTGAACAACTTCTTTCTCTCTCTCACTTAAACCCTCTGCTTCTGTAATTCGCTGCGGCTCCTTGGTTGGGTTAAGCTGCGAGAAAACTTTGGGAGCGATGGTCGGTCCAAGCTGACTACAGCCTTGGGAAACTGCGCGAATAGCATCAGCAAGATGGGAGGCGGGCGTGCTTTTTAGCAGGTATCCCAGTGCGCCAAACTGTAGGGACTGGTAAATGTATTCGTCTTCGTCAAAAGTCGATAGAACCAAAATGCGTATCCAGGGGTAGCGCTGATGAATGATGCGTGTCGCCTCAACGCCGTTGCAGATGGGCATCCGTACGTCCATCAAAATCAGATCGGGCTGGTGCCGCTGGGTGAGTGCGATCGCCCGCTCCCCATTTTCTGCCTGTCCCACCACAGTTAGATCGGCTTCCATCGACAGCAGCTCTGCTAGCCCCTGGCGATAGTCGGCTTGGTCGTCAGCCAGCAGTAAGTTGATCATGACTTCGAGACTGCTTTTAGCGAGTCTGTATGTGCTTCTGTATGTGCTTTGATGAGCGGGACAACGACCTGTAGCTGAGTGCCCTGCCCAAGACGGCTGTAGATAATCATTTTGCCACCCAATAGGTGCGATCGCTCCTCAATACCCTGCAAGCCATAGCCAGATCTTTCTACATCAGGTTCAAAGCCACGACCGTTGTCTAATAGCGTCAGTTCAATTTGGTCATTAGCTGCCATAATCGACAGGCTGACCTTGCTAGCAGCGGCATGCTTTTGCACATTTACTAATCCCTCTTTGGCAATTAGGTAGAACTGGTAGCTGAGCTGCTGCGGCAGTGGTGGCAGCTCTACTTGTAAATTGACGAGGAAAGAAGGCCGCATCTGGTCGCTAACCGTACGCAAAGCAGACAGCAAATCAAAGCTAGTGTCTCTCATTGTTTGCAAAGACTGTCTGGCTTCGGCTAGACACTGGGCGGCTAGCTGTTTTGATTTAGTCAGGGTTGTTTGTAGCTTTGGATGACTGCCAGGTGAGTAGCTGTAGCGTTCAGCCAAAGATATCTGTATGTCTAGCGCGGTGAGTGAATGGCCCAGAGAATCGTGAATGTCTCTAGCAATGCGTGACCGCTCTAGCTTGGTTGCTAACGACTCTACCTCTATGGCCAACCGTTCAGCCTGACGGCGGCTCCGCTGCTCTGCGGCAAACACAAAGCCCAACAGCATCACAAAAGTGGTATCGACCACTATGCTGACCGCCGTCCGAGTAAAAATATTTTGCAAATCAAGGTAGATTTCGAGATCGCGCGTTCTAAATTCGTCGGCCATTGTTGGAAGCATCCACGCAAGGTGCCCTAAACTCAAGCCGTAACCGATTACTGCTGTTGCAACAACTTCTAATCTGGGTAACAGCAGACAGGCTTTGATAATTACCAAGCTAGTCAGCCCAGAAGTTCCAATTCGCGCAAATCTTGCCAGCACTAGCACTGCCATATTGAGCGCAATGTATAGCCGCCGCTGATTCAGAGTGCGCGCTGTTGGCAACATAAAGCTCGGCACAGCAATCATTGGAGCAAACAGTGCCAAACACCAGTAGCTGTAGGGAAGAAATGTAAAATCGGGAGACGTCAGATTATCGAAGATGCAATGAAGAACTAGCAGCCACTCGACCCATCGAATAATGTGACGAACTTTGGTGGAAACCGGAACGGCTGTATGCATAAGAAAAGAGCCAAACGATTGGACCTGACGGGCTCATTTTGCATCATTAATTGGATATTTGGATACCTTGCAAAGCAAAGAGATGACAGATGTCATGCTGGCGGATGATAGTTATCACTGGTTTTGGTAAGCGCGATCGCCTTAACCTTAGTCGCGGTCACCAAACTTTCACTCATATATCGACGTTGCTATGAAATCATTCTCTCCTACCTTGTTCTTTATTGGGATTTCAGCTTGCTTATTGAGCCTATCTAAGCCGATTGGACCATTACAAGCAGCTGAACAGACCGAACGGCAGCAGGCTCAGGATGTTAACACTTTTTTAGAAGACACTATTACTGTTGCAACCCTACAAAACAAGACAGACGCTATTGATACGTTTGTCGAAGAGATGATGAAAGAAAAACAGATTCCAGGCTTGTCTTTAGCAGTTGTCTACGACGAGAAGCTGATAAAGACAAAGAGCTACGGTTGGTTAGATCTTGAAAGAAGAATTAAAACTCGCCCTAGCAGTATCTTCCCAATCGCTTCTATGTCGAAGCCGCTGACGGCAACCGCCGTGATGCTGCTAGTAGAATCAGGCAAACTCGACCTAGACGCGCCAATTAGTACCTATCTCTCAGACTTGCCAGAAGCTTGGCGACCGATCACACTCAGACAAATGCTAGCCCACACCGCAGGACTTTCTGAAAAAGTCTACACCCAAAAAATTAGCAAATTAACTACCCCTGAAGGCTTCTTAGCCGAAGCAACTCAAGAACCGCTAGACTTTCAGCCTGGCGAAGCCTGGATGTATAGCAACACAGGCTATAACTTAGCCGCGATTATTGTTGAAAGCGTGAGTGGAGAATCCTTCAATGCTTTCGTGAAAGCTCATATATTCGAGCCGCTAGGAATGACTAACACCGACGTGCTGCGGGACTCTTATGTTTCTAGTAACAGGGCCGTTGGCTACGAACCAACAAATCGAGGGCGAGGCGTTGAGGCAATTGATATTAGCTACAGAGATTTGCCCAAGATAATGCCGATGTTCCTAGGAGCGGGTAGTGTGACCTCGAATGCGGTGGATATGGCAAGATGGGCGATCGCACTCCAAAAAGGCCAGCTACTCACCCCAGCGTCACATGTCGAAATGCAACAGTTCAGCACGATGAATAGCGGTCGCGCAGCCGACTATGGACTGGGTTGGTTTCTAGACACGATCAATGGGCGCGATATGATTTCGCACGGGGGCAATCTGTGGGGCTACTCTAGCAGTATCATGCGATTCCCAGAAGATAAGCTTTCTATAGTTGTCCTAATGAACAAAGATAATGAGCCCGGCGATCTGATTGCGAAGAAAATCGCAGAGCAATATATTCCTGATTTGCTATTTGATAGGGATGCACCCGCCATGCCGGACCTAGCCCCCGACCTGACTCAGAAGATTCTGGCCTTTGTCAACGGAGACGAGAATGCGATTGATCGTACTCCTGAAGCGCTACTCGCCTTACAGACTCCGCGAGGGCAGTCCATTCTCGATAGATACCGTCAATACAGGAGAGAATACACAATCGAATCACTGACCCTAATCGAAAGCCAAACGCATCCAAATGGAATCAGACGGCGCTATCGTACTACAGCTACAGCAGGTGAGCCCCACATCATCACGGCTGTAGTTACGCCTGATAGCCTACTCTCTAATATGACTATATCCGTACCGCGATAGCTATCTCTTAGGCCAGTTTAGGAAAAACAGTTTTGCCGATCTCTTTTAGTCGGTTGAGTACAGGTTGTTGCTCGTTGAGGAAAGTGCGGGCACAGTTGCGTCCGGGCATACCGGAGATTGCACCACCTGGATGCGTGCCCGCTCCGGTTAGATAGAGACCTTCAATCGGCGTAGTGTAGTTAGCGATTTCTGGCAGCGGGCGGAAGAAGACCATCTGATCGAGGGTCATATCCACGTGGTAGTAGTTGCCTTTGTATGCGCCTAGGCGATCGCCTAGCTCCGCCGGACTCTCCACATTCCGCGCAATAATCGACTGTTTGATATTCGGCGCGTAGTCCGCAAACTTATCGATCACCCGGTCAGCTACCTGATTTTTCAGCTCATCAGTCCACCCCGTCCCAGCAAATCCCATGCCTTCTAGCCCACTAATCTGGTAGGGCGCAAAGAACTCTATCCACAGCGTGTGCTGGCCGTTTGGAGCCATACTCGGGTCTCTGACTGTCGGGACAACTGCATAAAACGAAGGGTCCGCGTCAGGAATGTTGCCGACCGAGGGCTCTGTGTGAGCAATCTCTACATGACGAACCGAATCAGCGATTAGAACAGATCCGACTAGGTACTCATCACGATGATTGTGATGCTCGAACCTAGGAATTTCAGAAAGTGCGCAGTCGATTCGGAGAATTGTCTCGTTGTTGTTGACGATTCGCCTATCTAGACGTTCTCCTAGCTCTTCATCAACGGCGGCTACCTCCGCTGGCTCTAGCATCTGCAAGAACACCCGCTTGGCATCAATATTAGAGATAACGCCTAGCTTCGCTCTATACTCTTTGCCACCTTCAACCTCGACGCCAACCGCTCGTTTTCCATCTAGCAGAATTCGCTTAACGCTCTGATCAGTGAATATAGCGCCGCCTTGTGCTTTCACTAAATTCACAAGCGACTGCACCAGTGCACCAGTTCCGCCCCGAGGTCTGGCCATCCCTGGATTGTGCCGCATGGACATCATCATCCCGCCGACAGAAATGGTCTTTTGCGAGGGGGGTGCACCGAACTCTGAAGCCAGTCTAGCCAAGGGTGCTCT
>JBCCOH010000159.1:0-9855 GCA_039111275.1 Cyanobacteria bacterium P01_D01_bin.1
CTTATTTGGGCACGAGTTTCCTGACCTATTTGAATGGATGCTTGCACACGTTGGCGAGTTACCTATGCCTCGTAGGTCTTCTAAACCACACCAACCAAAACCCTTATACGCAGACGTTTTCCCGGCTTAAGTTGGTACCCGCTTTAGCCAGCCAAATACATCAGCAGCAGACAGATTAAGCGCCAAACCCGTCAAAACAGGCAGCGCTTGGCTACCTCGAAACAGCTTGATTTGTGACTCGGCAGAAAGCGTTAATATGCTCTCTGCTCCTGGATCGACTAACCACCCCAGTTCTGTGCCATGTTCTGCGCAGTGCAGAAGCTTCTCCAAAGGTCTCGTTTGGGTTTGCTCCGGCGATAGCATCTCGATTGCCCAATCCGGATAGAGCTCAAACCGGTTGGCAATACGCCCAGACACAGTACGCGGAATTCGTTCCCAGCGGAAGACACAGACATCAGGCACAATTGCCGCCCCACCAAAAACGCAGCGCAGCTCAGAAAAAGCCTTAGCCAGTCGTTCTGGCTCTGCGGTTTGGTCAATAGCCTTACAGAGCGCCACTTGTAGTAGGCTATGTTCTCCTTGGGGCATAGGCTTTTGTATAGCTTGATGATTGATATATTCGCTAGCAGGCTGAGTCTCAGGTAGCCGCAAGAATTTATCGAGTGTCAGCGGTGGTGCATAAGCTTGAACCATTACGTTCCAGTGGTTAAATCTTTTGTTCGGCTCGGAGATATCAGAGGAAGTGGCTTGGAGTAGCACAAGCCACCTATACTGAAGCCTTCCTCACAATTTACTGCATAAATGAAGTTAATAAAGAATATACTGACCGACATTCAAACAGGTAAAAATTCAGACCTGTATTCGATAGTAGTAATTGCTGTGTTGGATATTTCTAGTGAAGTCATCGACCATACGTTCCCAACGCGGCGCTATGAAAGCCTCCTGGCGCTGCCTTAACCCTATTCGATGAGCACATACCATCCGTCATATGATAAGTCAGACTAAAGACGACAATGGAACGATTAACTGAAGCTCGGACAATTGCAATTGGAATGGGCGGGACGATTACAAACAATGATGTTGGATTTATTGTCTGTTTTGCGGCATCACAAACCGCTGAGCAGTTTGTGATGCTGATAGAAGAATACGAAGAAATCACTGCTGAGCAGCAGCAAAGATGCGTGATAGTGGTGACGGTTAATAGCTTGATGTAGATGCACGAAGCAGGAAGATTTTCGTTAGAACAAGAAAATCAGAATGTTTCCTCGCCGCTGCCACCTGCGCTTGTCTTTTGGGAGAGCCGTAATCGCAGACTCCTCAGATTCCAAAACAAACTGGAACTCGCCAGGTACTACCCTACAGTCGAGCGCTTGGAATGATCGATCTATTCCTGTTGCGCGCTCTGTGGCAAAGCGGGTTAGTCCCTTAGCACATGACACCTTAGCACGATGCATAGCTAGTGCTCGAGTCAGCAAACCAGTGTAGCGGGGTTTGCTGCGATCACTACCACCAAAAAAGTTAGTTTGGAAAAATTGGGGTTGGTCAACGGTACCGTAATTAAAGCCTAAGAACACCGTAACGATCTGGTATTGGCCAACCTTATCTTGAGCCAGGACTGCATTACTGCGATCTTCAATAAAACGACGCCATTGGGCAAGGTTGCTACAGATAATAGGGTGCCCGTCGCGTAGTACGTATCGTCTGAAGTCGAGCTGTTTCATAGGTCATTACTCGCTACCCCACAGCCCTATGATAGCAAACCCTCTCAAACAGAGGGTTTGCCTGCACACCAGTAAGGAGATATTGTATTGTGCGTTCTCAAAGCACCTTACCTAAACTAAATATTCAAAGACTCAATCCAGTCACCTAACCCATTCAAAATTAGCTGCACACCAATCGCCATCACAAACAACCCCAGCAATCGACTCAGCGCCTGAATTCCCCCAGCGCCCAGCACCTTCAGCAGCAGCGTAGAAGAGCGTAGCGCCACATAGATAGTTAGTCCGATTAGGCAAATTGCAGTCGCGATCGCCAACAAATTCCACGCCGTTTCAACCCCTTGCGTTCCTCGACTTGCCTCCGCTGCCAAACCCAAAGCCACCGCGATCGATCCTGGCCCTGACAGCAGCGGAATCGTCATCGGCATAAACGAAATATCTTTGTGGTGCTCCACCTTCTCAGCCGCATCCTGATTTTCTAGCTCACTGACCTTCGACTCTGCGTTCATCGTATTCCAAGCCGCATGGAACACCACAATCCCGCCCGCAATTCGCACCACCTCTAGCGATACCCCAAAGAAACGCAGCAGCGTACCGCCAACTAGCAAGAAACCTACCAGCAGAAAAATCACGTTTAGAGCAATCCGCCGCGCATAGGTACGCCGCAAGGACTCGGGCACACCCGCCGTCAGCACTAAGAAAATGGGTACGCTACCAATCGGGTCAATCACCGGAAACAGCGCCGCAATACTTCCGAGGATAAAGTCAGCAAATTCTTTGATAGGCATCAGCCAACCTCAGCCGTAGAATCCAAGAACTTTACTCTACAATCCATCCAAATCTACGCCTAGCTCATTAGCCGCAACAGACAAAGGTATTCCTCCCTCACCTGCCTGCCTGCGTTCCAAAGCATCGCGTAACTGACTAGCAACTTCTGGTCGCAGCTCTAAACCTGCGTCTGGATCAACACCAGCAGCATTTAGCAGATCCTCTATTGCCTCAGTCACAGTCTCTTTGATCAAAAGCCTGAGCGCTTCGACCGTTAAATCGGCAACTTTCATAAGGATTTTAGATAGCAACTACATGAACCTAATCTTAGAACCTTATCAACTGATCAATATCGTCTGCCTTCGCGGTAGACGTACATGTTGATCGCGGCGATCGCAAAACAAATCATAAAAATCATCAGCCGAATCCCATAGATCGGCTCATTAATTAGCCTGCCATCCTCAAACAGCGGCGTCAAAGACGGCTCTAGCTTTGCCAAAATAAACCCACAGGCAAACGCCGAAATCGTCGACATCGCCTGCGAAAACTTTTTGATTTCTTGGCTAGTTGTCGGCGCAATCAAAAATCCCACCAGCCAGCCCGTTGCCCAGCCAGCCGTTCCGACTAGTACTGTCTGCGCGAATCCAGCATCGTTGAGTTCCTGATGCACCGTCCGCGCAATCCATAGAACAATGCCAAAAACGACAAAGCCGATCAACAAACTTGCAAAAGACCGCGCCTGATTCATACAAACTCATTCATTAACGTAGCTTTGCAGGCTGAGCGGAGTCGAAGCCTAGTTTAACCGCGATAGTTTAATGCGAGGATCGACAAATGACAGTGCCAGATCCGCCAGCAAATTACCGACAATTAGCATCACCGCGCCTAGGACTAAACTCGCCATAATCAAGAACAAATCTTGAGTTTGTACAGCTTCTAGAGTCAATTGCCCTAAACCAGGCCAGCTAAAATAGTTCTCCACAATAAAAGAACCACTCAGCAAACTCGAAAACTCAAACCCTAGAATAGTAATCAGAGGGTTGATGGCATTTCGCAGCGCGTGGACATAAATCACTTTGCTTTCTGATAGCCCTTTCGCCCGTGCCGTCTGGATATAGTCTTGGCGCAATACGTCTAGCAGCTGACCGCGCATCAGCCTTTGCAGTCCAGCAAAACTCGTAATGCTCAGCGCTAGCGTTGGCAAAATCAGGTGCCAGCCAATGTCCAACAGCTTACCTACAAAGGTGAGATCGTCATGAAAAAGACTCGTGCGTCCGCCAACAGGAAACAGAGGCGTCGTGAGCTGGGCGAAAAAGAGTAGCAGCAGACCCGTGATGATGGTTGGGAAGCCCTGGCCGATATAGCTGAGAACCCGCAGCGTGCGGTCGATGATGTTGTTTTGGTTGACGGCGCTGATGATGCCTAGCGGAATTGCGATCGCCCAGGTCACAAAAATAGACGCCGCCGACAGCAAAATCGTATTTGGCACCCGCTCCCACAGCAGCTCTAGCGCGGGCCGCTGGTAGGCAAAGCTGATGCCAAAATCAAACCGGGTGACGACCTGTCTGAGCCAGAGAAAGTACTGCTTCCACACTGGCTGATCCAGGCCAAACCGGGTTTCCAAGTCAGCAATCGTGTCTGGGGAAATCTGCGGATTTTGGCGAAACGGTGTGAGAAAATCTCCTGGCGCTAGCTGTACCACTAGAAAGCTAAAAGCCGTAGCCAGCAATAGCGTCAAAAGTCCCTGTAAGACCCGCTTTACTACGTAGCGAGTGGTCTCACCCAGGAAAAAATCATGCAGCAGTGAACCAATATTGTTTGAGGCAGGAAGCTTTTGGGGAGAGGAGGTCATATTAGGCTAGTCAGACGATGTTCTAGAAGATAAGGGTAGTGAGAACAGAGATTTTAGAAGGACCGCTTAGAGCAGTCACGGCTTTCTAATCACGGCCCTTTAATACGTAATCAAGCTCATAACCGGAATCCCAGCCGGTAGCTTGTTGCGCCCTGACAAGCCTTCTAGCTCAATTACGAAGCTAAAACCCGCTACCGTTGCGCCTGCTTTTTCGACTAGTGCCGCTGCTGCTGCTGCCGTTCCCCCAGTTGCTAACAGGTCGTCCACAATCAACACTCTAGTGCCAGATGCGAAGGCATCTTTGTGAACCTCTAACTGGTCTTCTCCGTATTCTAGGGCGTAAGCCATCGTATGGACTGCTCTAGGTAGTTTTCCAGCTTTACGAATTGGTACAAATCCCTGTGACATCTGATGAGCAACCGGCATACCAAAGATAAAGCCACGCGATTCGATTCCAGCAACAACTTCAGGCGCTACGCTACTCGCTTGGTCACAGAGCTGCGATATGGTGTAGTCCAGTCCGGCTGAATCTTGTAGCAAGGTGGTGATGTCTCGAAAGATAATACCCGGCTGCGGAAAGTCCGGGATGTCTGTAATCAGGGCCTTTAGGTCCATCTTGGGGTGCCTTTTGCTATCAGATGTGCGGTCGTTGACGGGGTCAAAAACGCTTGATCACAGGCATCTTAGCAGGCGATGGTAAACCACTATCAAAACCTGCGGACGTCCGTACCTACTACAGGTCCGTTGACCTAGGTAGTCTCCTAGCTTGTTTCCTCAGGCTCATCCCTTGCGCAAGCTACCTGCTGTCGTGTTGAACCAGCCTTTGCGCCAAAAGTAGTAAGACAGGCTCAGCGCGATCGCAATCATCAATCCCCAGCACAGCGGATAGCCCCAATACCAATCTAGCTCTGGCATATTCCACGGCGAGACTGCCGGATCGAAGTTCATTCCATACACGCCCACAATGAACGTCAGCGGAATGAAGATGGACGAAATCACCGTCAGCGTCTTCATCACCTCATTCATTCGATTGCTGACTGAGGATAGATAGACGTCCATCAGGTTTGCTGTTAGCTCGCGGTAGGTCTCTACAATATCTAGCACCTGCACCACATGGTCATAGCAGTCTTGCAGATACACTCTTACCTCGGGGCGAATGAGCGTATTGCTACCGCGCATATTGCTATCGCGTACCAGCTGATTGAGCGCATTGCGCTGCGGCCAGATCGAGCGGCGCAGACTCATCAGCTCTCTTCTGGCGCGATATATCTTCTGCACCGTGCCCTTACTCGGATTGAAGATCACCTCATCTTCTAAAGACTCAATATATTCGCCGTAGTCTTCTAGAACAGGGAAATAAGCGTCAATTACCGCGTCTAGCAGTGCGTAGGCTAGATAGTCCGCGCCCTCCGAACGGATTAGTCCTTGTCCCGTTCGAATTCGATTGCGCACCGCGTTTAGACAATCTTGCTCTAGCTCTTCTTGTACAGTTAGCAGATAGTTTGGCCCTAAAACAAAGCTGAGCTGCTCGCTAGTAAAGCGATTTTCGCCCTCCTCCGCCTCTGGATCAGGCATTACCATCCGCGTGATAATCAGCAGCTGATCGCCGTAGTATTCGATCTTTGGGCGCTGAGGGACGTTCACCACATCTTCTAAAACCAGGGGATGCAGATGAAACACTTTGCCGAGGCGATTGAGTACATCCTCGTTGCCTAGCCCCTGGAGATCTATCCAGGAGACCGATTCAGAATCTAGGTGCATGGCGGCTTCTTCGGGTGATCGCAATCGTCGCCGAATCGCTGAGCTAGTGCTGTAGTCAATCAACATTAGCTCTGTCGGCGAGGCGTCTTCATCAATTACCAGTGTGCCTGGAGCCACTCCAATTTCGTCATAGTGATAGTCCCAGTGTCGGCGTTCTTCCTCTTCCTCTTCTTTGGTTAGAGGGGCGATTTGCTGTGTCCAGTCATCGGTTCTGACTTCTCTCATAGGGTTCCTGTGTCTGTGCTTCGTGCTGCTCCGCGTCTGATATTCCGCGAGTTTGAGCTATTATATTTCCGTCTTTGCTAGCAACTGACAACTGCCGCTAGTAGAGCCAGTCGCTCACTTTGGTCAATTTGCTATCAGTGACTACCTCACCCTCTGCTCAGCCCTTTAGTAGACACCCTGTTAAATCGCCACCTGAATCTTCTGTCAGAACTTCTGTCCAACCCTCTGTTGACTCCTCGACCGGACCCTCTGGCGGACAGCCTGTCGATCTGCCTATTCAACCTAAAAGGCCCTGTCGAGTTACCGTAACTGAACCGGGTTGGCAAGGGGCACGAACGGCTGCGATCGCCGCAGGCTGCAGCAGCGTTTCAGACATGCTAGAAAAACTTGGGCGAGGCGAGCTAGCTATCATCGCCAGCGACGCTATGCAGCTAGATCCCGTGTCTACTACGCCCATCAGACAGGCTAGCCATCCGGTCCCACAGTATGTCCACTATCACGTCTTACCCCACGAGACGTCTAGAAACCGGCTTGGAGACTTAGATAGCGAAGCTGAAGATAGCGAAGCTGAAGCCAGTGAAGCTAAAAACAGTGAAGCCGGAGACGATACCGAAGCACCCCTTGTCCTCTCCCTACTAAAGCTGATAGTTACGGGCGCTTGCGCCACCGTCCTGATCGGCTCACTACTCTACATCGCCGATCGCATCATCACTGTCACTTCCGGCGTTTTTGATGACCGCGAGCAAACCTATCTCGAAAATACAGACACCCCGCTTACAGGAGACATCGTCGCAGGCTACACTGTCAGCGACGAATACGGCATCCGCGCCTTCCATCCCGTCACCGGAGAACCCAACGTTCCTCACAACGGCGTTGATCTAGCAATGGACATTGGCACCCCGATTCATGCAGTCGGCAAAGCCGGAGACACCGTCACCGTCGAATGCTGGTGGGACGTAGATGGCGGCGGCTGGGTCGTTGATCAAACCGCGCAATCCTATCCGGGCTACACCTTCCAATCTCTGCACATGTCCGAAAACGGCTGTCGACAAGGCAAAGCCGAAGCTGGAGAAGTCATCGCCTACTCTGGCAACAGCGGTATCGGCACTGGCGCTCACTACGACTTTCGCGTCAAGATCGATGGCAGCTATGTTCCTCCTGCCACTCTCTATTTAGAATCCGCGGTCACTGGTGAACCACCGGAAGAATAGTGATATCTGTTCACTATCACTGAAGAGGTAGAAATCTTACTTAGCCTTCCCACTCTCCATCAATGCTGCACTCTGCGATTAGAATAATCTCTTCTATGACTGCTCCTACCGAGATACGTCGTTTGACCTCAAACAACCCATACATAGGCAGTCCTGCTTTGAGCCGTTCGTATGCAAAAGCTGTCATCGTAGAAACATCATGGGTTAAAACAACTCGCTTTTCTCTCGCAGCCCAAGCTAATACAGTTGGGTCATCTTTCCCCGACAAACCCACATCTTGAACTCGTACAATATCAATAGCTGAATGACGACGAAGAACGCCTCGCACAATTTGGTTATTGAAGTTTTCGTCAGATAGAAACTGGATCTCTAGACTCACTTGGCTTGACTCTGTCTAGCGAGTAATCGCTCTCGAATTCCAACTGGGTTGAAGCGTTGTTCAGCTTTTCGCTGTATTAAGTCCGCCTGAATCTTCCGTTCCTTTAAGTAAGCTACTACCTCATTCTGATGCCTAAGGTAATAGCCAATCACTAGATATATATCCGATAGCGCTAGAGATGGGTATTGCTCTCCTATTTCCTCGGCTGTACAGCCTTCTAGGAAAGCTGCTACGACGGTATCCAAGGTGACGCGAGTTTTAGCAACCCGTACAACCCCGTGAGCGTCTGTTTCTAAAGGTGCAGGTTCAAGAGCGATCGCTAAAGCCATAGGTCTAACCAGATTTCAGATCTATTGTAGTAGCTGAAACTTGCACAGGTGCGTTCGGAGGAACAGGGATAACGATGTAGCCAGTCGCGCGATGGCAAGGGCACTCCTGCGAAGTATCACCCAGCACAAGATTCCGCTCTGCTCCCCAAAACCACCAATACGCTGCCACATACGCACAGATAATACTATCGAGCTGATCTTCTAACGCTTTGAGTGCTTTTCCTGTTGTGGGAATCTCCGGTAAAGACTCAATCTGTAGTGGTGGGTTGTGAGTAGGCAATCGCGTCAAAATGGATTCTCTTAGCTGCCCGAGCGCTTCTGCCCTCTGCGCTAGGCGACCTTTCTTATATTTCAAGATCTGTGAGAGATTGAATAGTTGAATCATCGCTGGATGCGGAAAGACCTCGATCTGATAGCGTCCTGCTTTTTGCGGTTCGATGACTGGTGCATGCGCATAGCCTCTCGTCTCTAGGTCCAGGCCAAATTGAACCAATCGCTGCGCAAACGGTCTGTTTAAGTTGGCTGGATAGCAGCCTGCATGATATTTGCCGAAGTATTTATGGGCTAGACGGTCCGGTACCCTCATGCCTGTCTCGTTAGGAATGAGCGTAGGTGCATCTACCGCGACTATTGCAGGAGTACCAGGCGGCGCGATTTCATCGAGCCACGCTAATACCTCTGCTAGCGTTGCTTTTCTCTCTAGCGTCTCAAGTGATAGAGACTGCTCAGGCAGTGGCTTTTCGAGTAGTGGCTTTTCAAGTGGTGGAGAATCTTCAGGTGATGAAGAATCATTTGATAGCGTCAGGCAGCATAGACCGCTAGGACCAGACTGCCATCCCAAATCAATGCCGATAAACTTCACTATTCAGCTAATAGCCACATTTGAGCAGCTCTGCCAGGAACAAAGAGAGAGAACCTATCACCAGAGACTGTCATTGTGTGGTTATGGATCAGATCCTGGTAAGTGCCGGGGTTTTGGAGACCCCAGGTGCTGAAGTCTACCCACTGGCCGTACTCGCCTTTGTTGATGGCGACGATGCCCAGGTGTCCGCGCCGGAAGATGAGCAGCGTATCGCTTTCATACAAGATGGCCTGCTGCTGACCTTGAACGGCGTTGTGAAAGCGAATCATGGCATTAAGATCCGGGCGGTGGTGGACATTGAGCCAGCGCCCCTGGTCGACTTCATAATGCGATTCATTGTTGTCCGAATAGACTAGCGGTACGCCGCCATCTCTGCCCAAAATGTAGGCATAGGCCAGATGCTCGTCTTGAGGGGACAAAAGCCAAGAGCGAAAGCCGTCATTGTGTGGAACGTCGTGATTTACAACAAAGGTGACGGCTCGGTTCCAGGGAAGGGCATTGCCGTAGTTTTCGGGCTTGACCAATTCTCTAAGCGAGCCGCCAAACCCGAAGGCGCTACGGATCGTGTTGAAAAGCGGAAAGTCGTAGCCAGACATCCATGTTTCACGCAAGAAGGGTTGGAGAAAGACATGCTCATCATGGTCACTGCCAGTGAGAACTTCGCCAAACCAGAATTTATCTCGTACTTTTGGATTGTCAGCAACGTTGTCAATCATCCGTTCGGTGATATGTTTGATGGCATCTACGCGA
>JBCCOH010000160.1:0-9715 GCA_039111275.1 Cyanobacteria bacterium P01_D01_bin.1
AAGAAGACTTTGGAGATTGGTGTCTTCACTGGCTATAGCGCTTTAAGTGTGGCGTTAGCCCTGCCAGAGGATGGGCGGATAGTAGCTTGTGATGTCAATGAGAGGGACTGTGCGATCGCCCAGACCTACTGGCAAAAGGCTAAGGTTGCCCACAAAATCGATCTTCGCATTGCCCCCGCGCTAGACACCCTTGATAGTCTGATCGCAAACGGCGAATCTAGCACCTTCGACTTCGCATTCATCGACGCCGACAAAAGCAACTACGACAACTACTACGAAAAGTCTCTACAGCTAGTCAGACCTGGCGGACTGATCACCATAGACAATATGCTCTGGTACGGCCGGGTCGCCGACCCTGACATCAAAGACAATAGAACCAAACGCCTGCGAGCCTTAAACGCAAAAGTTCTGAACGACAAGCGCGTTATGATAAGCCTTCTGCCTGTCGGTGACGGTCTATTACTTGCTGTCAAAAACCACGACTAGCCGTAGCCTCTGATATGGTCAAATATCATGCTTATAATGAACATGTTAGAGGGTCTGATCCATGGGATGGAGAATCGCGCAGGCCAAGCAACGGTTTTCTGAACTAATGCAGGCTGCATCGACGAAGCCGCAACTAATCTACAAACGCAATCAGTTGATCGCCTTTGTAGTAGAGGCTGACCTGTTTTAGGAATTTTTAGAGTGGCGTCGGCATCGCGAGCAAAAATCTAGTG
Organism: Cyanobacteria bacterium P01_D01_bin.1; assembly: GCA_039111275.1. GTDB lineage: Bacteria > Cyanobacteriota > Cyanobacteriia > Phormidesmidales > Phormidesmidaceae > Phormidesmis. The sequence continues at coordinate 720 of JBCCOH010000160.1, forward strand.
CCGATATATTTGCAGAGGCCAGAGAGTCAGCTTTAGAAGAAGGCTTTGTTTTGGATGTTCCTTCTAGAGTGAACAGACACAATCCTTTCGTCGATGATATCGATGTTTCTGTATGACACCAACATTATTAGTGAATTACTCTAAGTGAAGCCCGATTCGAATGTCGTTGCCTTTAGCCCAGATCCGTCCCACGATTAAAAATTGGGGCTAACTGAATGAAGTCCGCTAAAGGGACTAATCTGAAATGCTTGAGAGGGCATGGTGCTCTAGGGTAAGAATGGTGGTGTGGGTAGCCGTGTTACTAGCCCCTTCAGTGGGCTTGATTTCAATAGCCCCAATTTCAATCGTGGGGCGATTTTCATGCATAGACAGTCTAAGTAGTTACGACGCATATCTATCTCAGCGTAGTGACAGTTGATAAGATATTCTACGGATTGAGAGGCCGTCCTTCTTTAAAGACGACTGTTATCACTCGCAACGTCAAAGATTTTGAAGGCTGTAGGATACCCGTAATTAATCCTTTCTTACAGAAGATCTAGCCTACGATTTATCAGGAGTCTTTTTAGAACGAGCATTAGGCAACTCTAGCTTTTGGGATGCTCTATGTTATTCTTGCTCGTGGCTTGTGGTCGATTTTCCACGAATCAGCAAGCTCTGTGACTGCAAGTACCCACTTTTGATAAGTCGAATCATCCCTCTTCTTAGAGAGCTGCGCGAAGTCGATTAGATACTTTTGATAATGGCTTCTGAAGTAGTGACATAGGAGTTCCTTAGTAAGCTTTGAGTCTATGTAGTTAGATTTTGATAGGTACCAGGTTTTCTCCCAAAAGTGGACAACGCGAGATACAGGCAGCAAGCAATCAGCCTCTTTCTCGAACATTTCTTGGAATGACAGTGGGGTACTAGATTGACGATTGATCTTTAACGCTCGAAGCGCTTTATCGCGAGAGTCTTCCATGTCGGACGTCAAAAACTCGGCGTAAAGAGCGACGGCATTACGTCGTCTTTCAAACCGAGACGTTATCAACCAGGAGAGAGAAGCCCCTACTAAAACGCCAATCAAGCCAATTAGAGAACTCATCATAGTTAAGGTACAGGATTAAACAACACTACTTTTCTTGATAACCTGAAGACGTCAGAGCTGCTCAGACTTAGAGCCCTAGCGTATCCTTTGTTTTTTGTCGAGGTAACGGCAGAACTTCTCAAGAGGTTCTATCCAGTGCTGTTTGTCGTCTTCATTTGCTTTTATGTCCTTGATAAATGGAAAAAGAACCTTTCTGTAGTTGTCCATGAAACGCGGCGCTAGTGTCGCGAAGAACAAATCATCATCTAGTAGCTTAAAATTAAACTGAATAGCAGTTCGTTCATAGAAGTGAGCAACCTGATGAATGGTGTTGAAATCTTCCCTCTCCTCTTTGTTCGAGGATGTTCTCAACCATTCGTATACGGAAGTTTTTGAGTTTCGATACTTTTCTAAAGGTTCTTGGTGTCTATCGAAGTATTTTCTAGCTACTGCACCAGCTGCCCTGCGAAGCGTCATCATATCTCTAGATTCGTGCTCTTCCCATAGCTTAAGCGTCCAAATAGTGTGCTGTAGAGATTCTTGAACGCTCTCTGCGCGACTGCTTTGATCATCTTGCAGCCTTTTTGTAAGCAGAAAAGTGATAACTGCTGTAATTGCTGAGACTACCATCGCTGAGAGGATAGAGATAAAGATTTCCATAAGAGTTTAAGAAGGTAGAAGGACTTTACTAGATTGTCGTTAGAGTACGTGACATAGAAACTCTTCCAAGATGCTGTAAAGTAGCTGCGACCTGATATAGCTCATTCTCTTGTCGAAACAGCGTAAACAGCTCTGATAATCCGTATGTTGGTTGTTCTTGCTTCAGCAGCTTGACAAACATGAAGTGTCGACCGTTGGTCAATAGGGCATATAGGGCTCCTTGCTGTTCCTGCGCACTCATCATGTACGTTAGCGCTTGAGGCAATGCTTCTAGAACATCTGATTGCTGGGGCTTAGTTTCAATTGTTACAACCCATAGGTTTTGATACAAGATTAGTAGGTCAACGCGGCCTCTAATAATCTTTTCTTCATTCCCTGATGCTTCTGCGGCAAAAGCAATCTCAACCCGATGTTCTGCTTTGGGTATAAACGGAACAGTTCCCAGTCCAGAGACAGAGAGCAACGGCGCTAGTACCGATAACTTAACGATTTCTTCGTGGAGACGATACTTTATTAATCCAAGAAAATTGGCTTTAGTTCTATCTAGCCAGTAACGATCCCGCTCATCAAGGTCTAGCTCGACGTTTTGCCACTCAGAGAAGAAAGAAGACTGACTCGCCTGCTGAAGGCCAAAACGTGCCTCAACTTCATAGAGCTGAAGACTGCTAGCTGGAATAACATCGGCCATAATTAACTACAGTTACGAATCACTTTTATCTTAGTTCCTCGTCAAGTAGATTGATCGAAATTAGCCTTATTCAATCGTCTTTGCTGCTTTCTTTCGCGGAGGCGATCACGCTTCTCCTTGGTCAGCATCCCAATGCAGTGCGGACAGGACACCTCACTCTCGTAATCAACCGACTGCTGGTCTGTGGCTGAGATAGGATGTCCGCAGGCATAGCACATGTCATAAGTGCCCGTTTCTAGACCGTGTGTAATCGCGACCCGCTCATCGAATACAAAACACTCTCCTTTCCATAGGCTATCCGCTTCCGCGACTTCTTCGAGGTATTTTAGAATCCCACCTTTGAGGTGATAGACCTCTTCAAAGCCTTGGGTGAGCATGTATGAGGAGGCTTTCTCACAGCGGATACCGCCAGTGCAGAACATAGCCACTTTCTTGTTCTTCTTTGGGTCTAGATTCTCTTTCACATAGTTAGGGAAATCATTGAAAACTTCTGTTTGAGGGTTTTTAGCACCTTGGAAAGTGCCCATTCCAACTTCGTAATCGTTGCGCGTATCGATTACGGTCACGTCTGGATCGGTGATAATCTCGTTCCAATCTTTTGGCGGCACATAGGTGCCGACTTGCCGTGTGGGACTGATTTCTGGTAGTCCGATCGTGACAATCTCTTTTTTTAAACGAACTTTGAGCTTTTCAAAAGGGACTTCGGCGGCAGGTGATTCTTTGATATCAATATCGACTAGGCGCGGATCGGCCTGGATATGAGCTAAGACCGCGTCGATACCCTGGCGGCTGCCGGAAACGGTGCCGTTGATACCTTCTGCAGCCAGCAAAATGGTGCCTTTGATAGCCTGGTTCTGGCAAACCTCCTTCAGGGGCTGCTGCAGATCTGCGTAGTCGGGGAGGGCCACGAATTTGTAGAACGTGGCAACGGTTACGGTCATGGTTGTGAGTGCTGGATCAATGGTCCTATTTTGCCATCAACACGGTTTTAGCGGCGCGGTGTAGAAGTGAGTGGCGATAGATGAGGGCGTCCATATCTTCGCCGTAGCCACCGCCAATGACACAGGCAACCGGATAGCCACTGGTTTGACAGGCTTTCAAGACAGTGCAATCGCGTTCAAATACCCCTTCATCGGTCAGCGCTAGCTTCCCTAAACGGTCGTCCTTGTGCACATCTACACCCGCATCGTACAAGACCAGATCGGGACTGAGCTGGGTCAATAGCGGCGTGAGGTGCGATCGCAATATATCCAAATACACCGCATCTCCCGTATTCTCATCGAGCGCTACGTCTAGATCGCTTTGCTGCTTACGCGCTGGAAAGTTTACGCCACAGTGCATTGAAAAGGTGAAAACGCTCGGGTCTCCTTTGAAAATGAAGGCGTTGCCATCTCCTTGATGAACGTCTAGATCAATAATCAAAGCGCGGCGAATGAGATTTTGAGCCTGTAGGACTTTGATTGCGATCGCTAAATCATTGAAAATGCAGAAGCCTGAGCCATAGCCCGGAAAAGCATGATGAGTACCGCCCGCCGTGTTACAGGCTATGCCATGCTGTAGGGCCAGCTTTGCGCTGAGGATAGTGCCACCGACTGCGGTGCAAGTTCTTTGCACTAACCCAGCGCTCCAAGGCAGTCCGATACGTCTTTGGGCTTTGGGGTCTAGCGTGCCGCTGCAATAGGATTGGACATAGTCATTAGTGTGAACTAGCTCTAGCCAGTCGAGCGGTGGGGGACCGGGCTGATAAATTTGGGCTTCTGTGATAACGCGATCGCGCACTAGCAAATCCCGCAACAGCTGAAACTTCGGCATCGGGAAGCGGTGACCATCCGGCAAAGGCGTCACGTAGGCCGGATGATAGACAACGGGGAAACTGGTCACAGCAGGCAAGGGCAGTAGAAATCAAATCAATTATGATAACTGTATCGCTCTTCTGAAAAGTATTCATGACTCAAACTATCGCTATTGAGAACCTGACTCTAAGCGCCGTAGAGGAACGTTTTGCACTACAGCAATCTACGGACGAGCAGTTCTTTGATGAATGGAAAACAGACTTGCCAGAGCTAACCGAATTTGAGCGGGCGCGTTTGGAGCGTATAAAGTCAATCTACGAGAATATGGAAAGGCATACTGTTCTCGAAAGTAGTGTCAATATGGCGATCGTTGGCCCACTGTTAGATGCTGCCGGACTGTTTTTGCCACCTTTTCATCTGGAGACAGAGAAGTCGGTCGAAATTATCGGCACTGACTATGAAACAAAAATTAGAGGACGACTAGACACACTGATCGTTAAAGGGGTGATTTGGGTACTTACGATTGAATCGAAACGAGCAGGTTTTTCGCTTAAAGTGGGCATTCCGCAAGTGCTTACGTATATGCTAGGTGCACCAGAAACGCAGAAAGTAGCCTATGGAATGGTGACGAATGGAAGAAATTTTGTCTTCTTGAAATTAAAGCGGTCAGAACCTATGCTCTATGCTCGTTCTAAAGAATTCATCATCGACCAAGATGCGGGTTTAGAACAAACACTAAAAATCATCAAGAGACTTTCGAGTTCAGTTTAGCCAGGTTTCCCCTCGAATAACTGTTGCTAAGTGCTTATCTAGGCTTATTTCATGGCTCTCGATCTTCCTCGCTTCTATCGCGCTGCGAATCCTAGCCGCCCGCTGAAGGTGGCTCAGCTTGAGGACCGACGCTACTATGTCGATTTTTCTTCTGTGCGCGGTGGGGATATTGTCAGCGAGATTGGGCGGACGATTGTGCAGCTCTCGCCAATCGATCCAACAACTCAGCTCTTTACTGGGCATATCGGCTGTGGCAAGTCTACAGAGCTGTTTCGACTCAAAGGAGGCCTAGAGCAACAGAATTTTCACGTGGTCTATTTTGAGTCTGATCGAGACTTGGAAATGGCGGATGTGGATATTAGCGATATTTTGCTGATGATCGCGCATCAGGTGACAGAGAGCCTAGAAGCAGAAGGGATTCGACTGCGTCCGACCAAGCTAGAGACGCTGTTTCGCAATTTGCTAGATACCTTGCGATCACCTATGGATATCAGCGACGTCAGCTTTTCGGTCGGCGTCGCAGCGATTACCGCGCGGGCGAAAGAAAGCCCTGAGATGCGCAGTCAGCTCAGGCAATACCTAGAGCCGAGAACAAAGACCATCATCGATTCGATCAATCAAGAGATTCTGTCGGTGGCCATTGGGCAACTGCGAGCAAAAGGCAAACAAGGACTGGTGGTGATTGCCGACAATCTAGACAGAATCGACCCGATTAGCCGAGCGAACGGTCGCAGCCAGTCGGAGTATCTATTTATCGATCGCGGTGAACAGCTAAAGCGGCTAGACTGTCACATCGTCTACACCATCCCTTTGGCTCTAATTTTTTCGGATGAGCTGCCTAGGCTGTCGAATCGGTTTGGCATCGCGCCTAAGCTGCTGTCGATGGTACCAGTGACTACGCGCACGGGCGAACCCTTTGTCAGAGGGCGGCAGCTGTTGCAACAGATGGTGTTAGCCAGGGCGTTTCCGACCGTTCGGATGCGCGATCGCTGGCAAAAAATCAACATCGTTTTCGATTCGCCTGACACGCTCAACCGCCTGGTGACTATCAGCGGTGGCCATATGAGAAACCTAATGAGGCTGCTCTACGGCTGCCTGCAAAAGGGCGATCCGCCTATCACCAAAGCAGTTCTAGAGTCAGTCGTCCGAGATGAGCGCGATGCCCTAGCCGGTCTGATTGATGCTGAAGAATGGCGTTTGTTGTTTTCTGCTATCAGCAACGATGACGATCAGGGCAATGAAGCCTATAATTCGCTGCTGCGGAGTTTGTTTTTGTACGAGTACAGGGACGCTCAGGGGCGCTGGTTTGGGCTGAATCCCATCCTGGCTGAGACTCAAAAGTATAGACAGTGGCAGGCGAATCGCTAGGCTAGCGCTATGATGCAACAACCCGACCAAATCAGTGTGAGCTGTCTGGAGCACAATCAAGCGGCACTTAATAGCCTGCGTCGAGCGGTGAACCTAGGCCAAGGAGAGTTCTCTTTGATCTTGGTACAGGCAAACTATCGCCACTTGCGACAGATGTTGCTAAGACAGCTGAGTCAGGAGTTCGATCTCAATATTGTGTCGCTGCCACCCAATGCGACTAGCTTGCGAAAGCTAATTGCGCAGCAGATGGCCACAGACACTACCGAGCAGGCTAGATGGCAGACAGCTACAAAAGACAAAGCGCTCATAGTCATAGGAATAGAAGAGATAGAAGCGTCTAATCTAGTCAAGCTGCTAAAGACCGCTAACCTAGGACGTGACGAGCTGCCTAAAAGCTTTCCCTACCCGGTTGTGCTGTGGGTCGACGACACCGTACTTGGACAGATGAACCGCTATGCGCCCGATCTCAAAAGCTTCGCGGCAACGCCGATTCGGTTTGACTATCCGCTCAGTGCGCTGACGACGATCCTATCAGCGCAGGCTGACGATACCTTTAGCCAGATTCTAGACGGTCAAACTGTTTCGCTGTGGCCCGGCCATCTGCCGCACTATTCGAGTCTAAATGCTGGCGTGAGCGAACTCATTGCAGTTAGAGAGTTGAGATTTGCGATCGCACGAATCACTCAAATCCCTGAGGCACAAGAACGTCTGCTTAGCCTTGAGCTACTGGTCGATTTGTTATTCTTTCAAGCACGCAGCCTGCACCGACGCGGCGAATCAGAAAAAGCAAGATATCGATACGAAAAGAGTCTATCGTACTGGCAGCAAAAGGGAACTGATGATTCAACAGACGACCAGGAAACCAAGAAACCAAACAGCCAGGCAATAGATAGAATCGCTGTGCTGCTGTTTCATCTAGGACTGTGGTGGCGATCTCAGGCCGTACCAACCGCGCCTAATTATGACGCAACTTCGTCAGAATCCATCCACAGGAAGTTCTTTCGAGAAGCTAGCTATCGTCTGGCCAGACACTACTTTGAAGCAGTTATAGATATCTTCAAAAAGCAGCGTCGTTCGGATAGACTAGGACAATTTATCTCGTCTTTGGCAGAGATACTAAAGCAGCTGAAAGACTGGGATGCGTTGAGTGCGATCACCCACGAAGCCATTCCCCTCCACCAAAACGACCCGATCAGACTAGCCCTAGACTACGGCTATCTTGCTGAGGCGCTGCTAGCAAAGAACAACAATCATCCCACACCCACTGACATTGTAGCTGCCCAAAACTCTGCTCTTAGAGCTCTAGAGATCTCTCAGTCGATTAGTCTATCTTCAGTTTCTATCTCTCCATATTCTGTTTCTTTATCCTCTACCGCTCCATCCTTTACCGCTCCATCCTTTACCGCTCGATATCGAACGTTCCTTCGCTACCAGCGCGGTGGTTACTTTTATCTTTTAGCAAGAGTCCATCAGCTAAGCGGACAAACGGCAACCGCGATAGATAATCTAGAGCGAGCACTGCAGAACACTAGCCCCTATTATGATCTAGCGCTTTACAGACAGATTCTCGATCGGCTGTGGATGCTTTACTTTAAGCACAAGCGCTATGCAGAAGCGTTTGAAGTCAAGCTAGAACAGCGCCGAGTTGAAAGTCTGTTTGGCCTCAGAGCGTTTATCGGAGCGGGTCAAATTCAGCCGACGCCGACAATGGCCGCAACGCCGCTCAATGCCCAAACCGACGTTGCCCTATCTGCGGCGATCAAAGCCTCTGGGAGAGCAGAAGATATCGCGTCGCTAATCAATCGGCTGGCACAGCCACGCTATCCGATTGTGGTGATTCATGGGCAGTCTGGCGTTGGTAAAAGTTCTATTCTGCGAGCAGGACTCATCCCTCAGCTGCGTCTGCTGATGAGAGAAGGGCGAACAACCCTGCCTATCTTGATCGGCGGATATGGCAACTGGGCTAATCAAATAGAAAACGCCCTAGCAGAAGAGAACTGGGCTGATGACGAATTGACTGCCGCGGAGTCAGCCGAGACGACTGCGATTACATCTACGCTGACCGCACATACACTAAGCAACAAACTGCAAAAGTTTGTCCAAGACAGATATCAGCAGGTTGTACTGATACTCGATCAGTTTGAAGATTTCTTTTACAAGTATCCAAATGTCTCTGAACGCAAGCAACTCTACACCTTCTTGCGCGACTGCTTGGATTTGTCCTATGTCAAAGTTGTGATTTCTATACGAGAAGACTTTCTGCACTATCTATTGGAATGGGACCGCAGCGCCGATTTAGAGACAATCAACAACGACATTCTCAGCAAAGAAATTCGCTACTACCTGGGCAACTTTACGCCGCAGGCAGCCGAAAGATTAATTCAGCGCCTGAGCGAACCATCGGCATTCTCTCCTGAACCAGCACTGGAGACGGCGCTAGTTGACGATCTATCAGCGCTAACGGGAGAGGTCCGTCCGATCGAGCTGCAGGACGTAGGCGCGCAGCTACAGAGGCAAAAGATAGAAACGCAAGCCGCATATAGAGCACTAGGGCGATCGCCCCAAAAACAACTCCTAAAAAACTTCTTAGACAATGTTATCTACGACTGTGGCCCAGAGAATCAAACAGTCGCTAATTCTGTTCTATATCTAC
>JBCCOH010000161.1:0-9530 GCA_039111275.1 Cyanobacteria bacterium P01_D01_bin.1
AATTCAAAAGAGCTTTGTCCCTGCTGCTGAAGTTATTTTGAATACTTTGACAGCTAATCAAAAAAAACTGCTTGAAAGCATTGTAACTGAGACTACGAAATTCGTGTATTCCAAGAAATACATAGAGAGGTCTCATTTAGCTGGGCGCAGTACTTTATTGGTTGCGTTAAAAGCATTGCAAAGCCAAGGATTAGTTACTCAGAATAGTAGAACTGGCGAATATATTGTCTCTGTGTCTGTACTAGCTGATTGAATTAGAAACCCAGTAGACTCAATGGTTGCTCGTAATAAAGCAATGGATTCACACGCTTTCAAAAATGATAAAAGGTTATGTGAGTTGCTTGTAGCTGCATAAATATACCAGATAATAGCTTGACAAATTTGTACGATTTGAAGCACAAAATCCTTTCAAATAAATAGATTTTGTGTTTCAGGATAGTAGTCGTTTTAACATGCTTATCAGTAGTAGGCTCGTGAGCGATTTCTCTTAATCTACCGCGTCTTTAGCATTGGTATTCGGGCAATAGAACAAAGAGCCATGGAGGTCTTCACGTCATTTTGAAGGCCAAGTAGTGACTCCATGAGGAGAGTCCATTGTCAAACACCCTACATCCATGGAAGACAAAAATTTCATCTAAGGCTCGAATACTTGGAGGCTCTGTTGACTGCAGCTATTCTGCTTCTTCGGCAGTGGCACCAATCAGGACTTCACCTTGTAGCATTCTCTGGGCAGCTTCTAGGAGCGCTTCTTCTAAGTAAGGTTTGGTGAAGTAGCCACTGGCACCTAGATCGACGGCCATTTGTCGGTGGCGGTCAGCACCGCGAGAGGTCAGCATCGCGATTGGAATATTCTTCAGCATGTTGTCCTTCTGCATTCTGGATAGGAGTTCTAAGCCATCCATGCGAGGCATCTCGATGTCGCAGAAAACCAAGTCGCAGGGGAGACCCGATCGCATTTTTTCCCAAGCTTCTTGACCATCGCGGGCCTGTTCGACCCGATAGCCGACTTTGTTGAAGCTCATTGATAACAGCTCGCGCACGGTAATCGAGTCGTCCACAATGAGGACTGTCGGTTCACTCTTGACCGGCTCTTGTTCTTCTTCGGGGGGCAGCTCGACTTGTGACCAGAGCGACGAGCCAGCTTCGCGACGGACCCGACCCTGGGCAATGTCGATGAGCTCCAAAACGTCACCGATAGGCATGACGCGGCCATCACCGAGTACCGTTGCGCCAGCAATCCCCATGGGCTTGGGAACCGGGCCCTCGATTTGTTTAATTACAATCTCTTGCTCACCCAGCACGCGGTCGACCTGGATGCCAATGTAGGTATTCGCGTTACGCAATACCACGATAGAAACCATGTCGTCGTCTTGATTACCGCCGTAAACGCGGCCTCTGCCCAGGGAGCGGTTGAACTGCAACAGCTCAGACAACGGCTGGAAGGTAAGGGCCATGTCGCGCCATTGGATGTAAGACTGGTTCTTGTCATTGGTCTGGACGCGATCGCCAGGCACATCAAACATGTCCTCAACCCCGTCCATCGGAAAGGCGATGCGGGCTTGGTTATTGAGACAGCTCAACGCTTTTGAAATACTGAGGGTCAGTGGCAGGCGAATAGTAAAGCTGGTGCCCTTGCCTAACTCTGAATCGATGCTAATAGAGCCGCGAATTTCTGACAGTGCCGTCCGTACAACGTCCATGCCGACGCCCCGCCCTGCAAAGTCATCAGCCTGATCGCGAGTCGTAAAGCCATGATGGAAGATCAATTCGTAGGTTTCTAACGTATTCATCCGCTCGGCTTCGGCCTGGGTGATGAGCCCTTTTTGAATCGCCTTACGCTTGATTACATTTGGATTAATACCACCGCCATCATCTTCGATATAAATGACGGTCTGATTACCCTGATAGAAGGCGCGAACCATGATCTTGCCTTCCCGTGGCTTGCCAAGCGCGGCTCGCTCTTCCGGTGACTCAATGCCGTGGGTAATCGCGTTATTGACTAAGTGAGTCATGGGGTCGTAAAGACGCTCAAGCAGCATTTTGTCGATGAGGGTGTCTCGCCCTTCGACCACTAACCGAGCTTCTTTGCCGCACTTAATCGAAATATCTCGGACTGCTCTCGGTAAGCGATCGGCTGTCTGGGCAAAGGGCACCATGCGAGCCTTGTTGAGCCCTTCTTGTAGTTGCGTTGTCACCTGACGAAACTGCCGGGCAATTTGGTCAGTTGATTCAACCGTATAGGCAATGTCAGATGAGGACTCTCGCACCCGCACAATGAGTTCGATCATCTCTTGAGTCAGCGTATGGAAGCCGGTAAAGCGGTCCATCTCGAGAGCATCAAAGCTGGCACCGGTGGCGTGGCTATCGCCATTGCTACTGTTGTTAACGCTCGATAACCGACTGCCTCCCGCTTGAAATGCTTGGCGGCTAGCTAACAGAGAACTTTCGAGCAGCGATCGCTCGTACAGGTCGCGCATGCGTTGACCGACATCGTTCAACTGCTGCACCTGGAACAGGAGGTTATCGAGGAATTGTCGGAAGCGGTCTTGGTCTTGTTCAAGAGAATTTCGGTTGACGACGAGTTCACCAACTAGGTTATTCAAGTTGTCCAGATGTTTCACCGAGACCCGCATCGTCTGGTCAACGATACCGCTAACGCGACGAGTTGACCGACTCGGACCTGGTGAGCGGATGCTAGAGGCTGCTCCGCCCATGGTTTGGTCGGCTTCTTCTAACAGTTTTTCGAGGTCGCCAAACTCGTCCTCGCCAGCTTCACTGCTAGTCTCTGCATCGGCGACCGCTTCCGTACTATCGTCACCAATTAGGGCATCCAGCTCATCAAAGTCAACCCCGCTGTCAGTGGTGGTGGCGACGTTCGCTTCGGCTGGTGGCTCACTGAGCAAGTCGTCTAACTCATCAAATTCGCTGATATCGGTTGCTGATGCGTTCAAGCTCGGCGTGTCTGCGGGCGCGCTGGCAGTACTGTCGGCGAGCATGGCATCCAGCTCACCAAAGTCGCTAGCCTCATCAATATCAATCCCATCTGGCTCAGCGATCGCTGCCGCCGTCTCGGCAACTTCACTAGTCTCACCTAGGTCAAAATCTAATTCATCAAGTTCAAGGCCAGCATCTTCTTGGGTCTCATGCGATGCGGTGATCGGATCAACAGCCTCAGCGGCTGCAGCCGTAGCGCCCAAGTCGAAATCTAGTTCATCGAGTCCCCTGTCGACGTCGTTTTGAGCATCATGCGAGGCGGCGATCGCGGCATCTTCGTCAATGTCGCCTAAGTCGAAATCCAGCTCATCGAGACCCCTGTCGGCATCGTTTTGAGTTTCATACGACTCAGTGGTTGTGGCGATAGCCTCGGGGGGTTCATCCGTAATGCCCAAGTCAAAATCGAGTTCATCGAGCCCAAGGTCGGCCTCAATGCTGGATGCAACTTGCTCAGGAGTGTCAAACAAACTGTTAGCTTCAGGTTCAGGCTCTAGAATCGTAGCGTCAGGATTAGAAAGGTCAAAGTCGAAGTCACTCAACTCATCTGTAAGGTCAGCATTATCTGCAGCTAAGGCATCCAGCTCATCTGCCATCGCGATCGCATCCGATGCGCTGGTATCTGCCTCAGCTGATGCCGGATGCGAGTCGTTTAATTCACTGTCAGCGACCAAGTCCAACGCTGGAGCAGTGATCTCATCAAAAGGGTCGAGAGCAGCGGCGCTTTCTGCCAGGTCAGTTGATGCAGCCGTTGGTGCTGCTACTGCTTCTGTTGGGGTGCTGAAAAAATCATCAATGTCGTCGCTGGTTGAACTGGCAATCACATTGCTAGACTCAGCCCCGTCATCACTGCCAAAAAAGTCGGTAGCGATATCGTCGATAGCACTCGTGCTATTGTCCGCTAGTTCAGCGTCAGCCTCGGCGAATAAATCGTCACTGGTATCAGGCAACCCTGTGTCAGCCTCGGCGAATAAATCGTCACTGGTATCATCAGGCAACCCTGCCTCAAAATCATCTGTGCTCATCGCTGCGGCTTCACTGGTATCTGAAGCTAAAGCGAGCACCTCATCACCGGCATCGGCAAACGTCAGATCAAAGTCGTTACCGTTGTTATGCTCGATTTCCTCGGTTAAGGGTAAAGCGGCGTTTGCGGCATCTCCCAGCAAGGTCCCAAAATCATCGGTGTCGACTTCGTCAGTGCTGTTACGGAGATCTGCATCATGACTAACGTTGCCTGTGACCGCTAAGCGGTTATCGACATCGGTTGTTTCGGGTGTCTCTGTCGAACTGGGAGAGGCATCGCTGCTCGTTAGAAAGTCTAAATCGGCATCAGTGGTACCGGCATCAGCAGTTACGGTATTTTCACCCCACAGGTCATCAAGCTCAGTCTCAATACCGCCCTCAACTGTTGCAGGCGTGTTGCTATCCAACAGTAGGTCATCAAAGCTAGTATCTGTGACGTCCGCAGCAGCATCTGTGGAAACTGGAACATCTAAAGCCACCTCACTATCATCCAAGGTGAGGCCAAGGTCTGCTGTGGTCTCAGCTTCATCAGAGTCAGCAAACAAGTCGTCGAAGTCTTCTGTTGTCGCGGCTATGCTTGCTATCTCCGGAGACTCAATATCCTGGTCTTCTACGTCGACTGCGGGAAAATCGTTAAAGTTCTGTTCGGCGCTATCTGTTGCTTCAGTAGAGGGAACTTCCGTCTCTGTCCAGAGTTCATCTAAGGCGTCTAACGCTGAGGTTTCATTTTCTGCGGTTGTTGCGTCAGTTTTATCCGTTGACCACGGATCATCGATCGCGTCAAATGAAGTGTCAATGTCTTCATCAACTGTTTTAAGAGTTGGCTCGTCTCCTGCCTCTACCAATTCCGAGGTCGATTCACTTACGGTTATTGACTCTGGTATATTCGCTAGGTCATCTGCCGTTGAGGAGAGTGCATCTTCAAGCTCACCAACGGGGGCAGCAGCGATCTCTGTAGCTGCTGCTGTACCGAATAAGTCTCCAAAGTCAGTGTCAGCCGCTGCCTCAGAGGGTAGGGAAGGGTCAGGCTCAGATGTTGGGACTGATATAGTCTCTTCTGTGTTGAACAGGTCGCCGAAGTCCGAGACACCGGCTTCTCCTTCTGGAGCTGCTTCTAGATCAAGATCAAAATCAATCGTGTCAGGCGTCTCATCGAGGCCTAAGTCAAGGTCGGTGGCGATTTCAGCATCGCTAGCAGGCTTGCTCTCTAAGCTGTCTAATAAGGAATCTAACCCGACATCATCGGTATCAGGGGAGGTGGCAGCAGAGTCGCGAGGGGTGACGTCTAGGTTGAGCAAGTCATCCAGGTCATCATCCGTGTCTGCAGGAGGGGATATCGCAGGGGCCTCATCTGTAATTGGGTCTCCAAACAGATCAGCCAAATCGTTGCTACTGTCAGTGTCGTCTTCTTCAGGAGCACCGTCTAGTAAATCGGAGAAGTCGTTATCGAGATCAATGGCTGAGATCGGGGGATCCGCGATCGCGGCTTCACTCTCAGAAATTTCTTCCCAAGGAGAATCGAGTTCTGCGACTTCCCCTTCAAACAGATCGGCTAGGCTATTGAGCTCAGCTGTGCCCACTGTCGGTTCACGAGGGGCGTCGGACTCGGCTGGCTCGCTGGTGAGCGCCGAAAGGGAAGCAGCGAAGTCGTCGCTTGTATCACCGGCAGCTGTTTCCTCAGTGGTGCTAGGTAAGTCTAACCAGTCTAGGTCGGCTTCAGCGGTAGGTGCTGGCTCTGTCTCGGTGGCAAAGAGATCGGTCAGCTCTGGCGCTTCCATCGGTGATAAAGCGTCATCGAGCAGCGAATCGATATCGCCCAAAGCGTCATCCGTGTCTGCCAACAAAGGCATGAGAGATTCGAGCTCGGCAGCAATCAGGATGGCGTTAGCCTGCCCAGACAAGACCTGTTCCTGGGCCCGCTTCAACTCTTTAATCACTACGGGGGCGAGCGAGCGATAAGTCTGCTCAACATTGCCGACAGCCTGCCGGGCTGCAACGGTCAGTTCACACCAAAGACTGAGATCAAACTGCTCACCAACGCGCTTAAGGGCATCACAACAGCCCTGTAGAGCAGCCCGGCTGGCTTCAGTGTCGGTTTGTTTGAACAGCGTCAACATCTCGCGCAAGTGACTCGGCACATCGCTGCTAAAGACTAATTTCAGCGCACTATCTTCGCTGCTAGCCGTCGCTCGAGCTAAGGGTGGTGTGGCGGTTGCGGTGGCAGTTGGGGCAGCCGCCGGGGCGACGGCTGGAGCAACCGCTACTAAAGCGTTGAGATGACTTTCTAGACGACCAAAGACCGGCTCAATATCGGCCATGACTTCTTGGGCTTTGTCGTCAGTTAGCCCAAAGGGCCCCTGCAGCTCTTCTAGCAGCGCCTGTAGACCGTCAAATACCTGCAAAAACATCGTTTCCAGGTCGCGATCAACTTGCGTCGTGGGCGCTTCCTTCAGGACTTTAAAGTAGTCTTCTAAGCGGTGAGAGGTTTGCTGAATGCTGCCTAAACTCAGCATGGCTGCCCCACCTTTGACAGAGTGAGCCGCACGAAACACTTCGGTCACCATTTCTGGATCTTGAATAGTGCTTTGGAGATTGAGCAAACCCTGCTCAATTGTATTGAGATGATCCTTGGCTTCTTCAATGAAATATCCCAGGATTCGCTGCTGCTGTTCAGGCATCATGGCGGATTATTTCCCCCCTCTTGCTCGTATATGGTGCCCTGGCATCGGTGCAGATGATGCCTGGAAGAGAGTGTTTCCCTGACGGTTGCGGTTGTGGGCTGTCGGGCTCATGAAATCCCCCTGTTCAGATATCTTAATAGGTGGTAAACAGGCGCTTTACAGCCCGTTACATTGGCGATTGCCGTCAGGGGCAATTACCCTCGGCTCAGGCTGTTCTATCCTCCTCGCCGTCAACCTTAAATCGTTCTACTGAAGTCAGTAGATCGCGGGCGACTCCCACCAGATTTTGTAGGGAGGTTGATACTCGCTGAGATTCTTGAGAAGTTTCTTGGGCGGTTAATTCGACCGACTGCATAACCTGGGCTACTGTCCGCGAGGTTTCGGTCTGTTCTACTGTATCGGCAGTAATTGAACGCACCAGCACATCGATTCGATTCGAAACCTGAATAATGTCTTCGAGCGATCGCTTTGCCTGTTCTGCCAAGCGCGTGCCTTCGATGACCTGCTGTGTGCCTTCTTCCATCGCGGTCATTACTCCACTGGTCTCACTTTGAATCTGTAAGACGATTTGCTCAATTTCTTTGGATGCTTTGGCGGCTCGGTCAGCCAACTGTCGGACTTCATCGGCCACAATGGCGAATCCGCGTCCGGCCTCGCCAGCCCTAGCGGCTTCAATACTGGCGTTCAAAGCGAGGAGGTTCGTTCGTGAGGCAATCTGTGAAATCAAGGCCACAATCTTAGAAATTTCTTGGGAAGATTCGGCTAATCGCTTCACTTTACGTGTGGTTTCTGCCACCGTTTCACGAATTTCAAGAATACCGGCTACGGTGCGTTCTACCGACTCACCACCCCTGAGAGCGGTTGCTGATGCTGACCGCGCCACTTCTTCCGCCTCACGCGCACTCTCGGCCACCCGCTGAATTGAGTCCGTCATCACCTGTACTGAATTGAGCGTTACGGCTAACTCTTCTGCTTGTCTCAGGGCGTCAGCTGACAGACTGCGAGCAAAGGTCTCATTTTCGGCAGAAGCTGCACTCACTTGGCGAGCGGCTGCACTCACCTGTTGTACAATCTCTTGCAGATTTTGAATGGTGAGGTTAAATGAGTCGGCTACTGCGCCCAGCACGTCGGCAGTCACCTCTGCTTTGACTGTGAGGTCGCCGCGAGCAGCACCTTCTACATCATCCAGTAAGCGAATCACCTGACGCTGCAAATCTTCTTTGGCCTGTTCCTGCTCTTGCGCCTTACGCTGGGCTTCGCTGGTAGTGGTCAAAATGACCCGCGCCATCTGGTTAAAGCCCGACGCCAGTTGACCGACATCGTCTTCGGCATACACTGTGGCCCGAGCGTTCAAATTGCCCTGAGAAACAGCCGTAAATTGTGCCTGGAGGTCGTCTAAGCCCTGTTTAGTCCGACGGTTAGCTAGGTGCCCGACACCAGCCGCAGTGCCAAAACCAGCCAGGCCAGCCGCTAAAGACATTGCCGCAGCGGGTGCGGGCTGAATCTTTTGCTGAGACATGACGCTAGAGCCGACAAAGTAAACGACTCCTGCCGTAATAAAGGAGGCGAGTCCGGCTGCCCCTGCGACCATGATTTGCTTGGTGCTAATGGGGGCATTTTCGAGGACGGCTAGACTCCCTTGCTCAACTTGAGGAGACTGAGTGTCGTCTTCGTCTACTTGGGCAAACGCTGGTAGCTGATCGGCAACGCCCGAAATGCTGAAAATCTCTTCATTATCAATGGCTGAGGTGGGGCCTTCATCTAAGGCAAAGTCAGACGTCCCAAAGCTGTCTGATTCAACTTCTTCGTCGGAGAGGTCAACGCCTGAGTTTCCGGCTACGGGGCTGGTAAAGCCCGCAGAACTATCGGTTAAATCAAAATCAGGAATACTGCCGAGGTCATCAAATTCGTCAAAGTCGTCTAGAAAATCAACGTTGCTCTGGCTGCCAGTACTGTCGTCTGCGATCGCGGCACCATTATCGGCATAGCTTAATTCGGCATAGGTTTCACTAGTCGAAGCGCCCTCGCTGGACAAATACTGACCGTCAGTCAAGTTTTCTTCATTGGTTGCGTAGGCTGTTTCAGTAGCTCCAGGCACCTCATCCGGAGCCTCTGCCATAAAGAGCGTTTGATCATCCTGTGGCGCGCTCATATCGATCGCGTCGTCATCCAGCGATAGATCCATCGGATAGTCGGCATCCTCCAGCATTTCTTCCATTTGCGTTGGTGCCGATTCAAAATCAACGCTCTGGGACTGATCAAAAGGCTCAGGATCGGTTTCGGCGGTTTCTAAATTTTCAAAATCAGAGAAGGGATCATCGCCAGCGATCGCAGAGTCCGGTATGTCAATGTCGGAGAGATCAATATCATCATCAATATCAGTGCCAAATGGATTATCGCCCCCACCAAATGGATTGTCCCCAACCGCAGCCGTATCGACAGCCTCATCGTCCAGATTCATGGTGAAAGGATCAGCGGTATCAACTGCCTCGGCGCCAATCTCGGCCGCTTGATCTGAGACATTAAAGGGACTCTCAGAGAAAGCCTCCGCTGATGAACCGCTGGATAGATCGAGATCGACATCGGCGGCGTCTAAATTAAACTCAGTCAGGTCGTCGTTGTCGTCAAAAAAGTCAGCTTCGCTAGGGGCATGGTCATAGTTAGTAATAGGACTAGCATCGGCCAGAGTGGCATTACCGTCCTCTAGGGCGTCAAAATCTCCGTCAAAAGTGCCAGCAGTAGATTGCTCCTCAGCATAGGCCAGTCCATTGTGAGCAAAGTCAACAAATTCTGGGTCAGATGTCACATCTAAGACTGCTTGATACTGCGCTCGAG
>JBCCOH010000162.1:0-9380 GCA_039111275.1 Cyanobacteria bacterium P01_D01_bin.1
ACCTACACCCAGCACAACCCACGTGCCCAACACGACGCTATTCCTATCTGCTATTTCCGTGGCTTCAGTGACGATGGCCAACGGCTAGTCGTCTTCTCTGATAGCGACCGCACTTCTCGGCTGTATGACCTCTCAGGCACAGAACTGGCGAGCTTTGGGGGCGAGTTCCGTAGCTTCAGTGACGATGGCCAACGGCTAGTCGCCTTCTCTGATAGCGACCGCACTTCTCGGCTGTATGACCTATCAGGCACAGAGCTGGCGAGCTTTGAGGGCTATTTTCTTGGCTTCAGTGACGATGGCCAACGGCTAGTCGCCTTCTCTCGTAGCGACGACACCAATCGGCTGTATGACCTATCAGGCACAGAATTGGCGAGCTTTGAGGGCGAGTTCCGTAGCTTCAGTGACGATGGCCAACGGCTAGTCGCCTACTCTTCTAGCGACCGTACCTCCCAAGTATCTACTCTGAATAGCAGCAATATCTTCGCAAGATTCCAAGCTGATGATGTTGCTTTCAGTGACGATGGCCAACGGCTAGTTGCCTTCTCTGATAGCGACGACACCACTCGGCTGTATGACCTATCAGGCGCAGAACTGGCGAGCTTTGGGGGCGAGCTTCGTGGCTTCAGTGACGATGGCCAACGGCTAGTCGCCTCTTCTCTTAGCGACGACACCACTCGGCTGTATGACCTCTCAGGCACAGAACTGGCGAGCTTTGAGGGCTATTTCCGTGGCTTCAGTGATGATGGCCAACGGCTAGTCACCTTCTCTCGTAGCGACGACACCAATCGGGTGTATGACCTTTCAGGCACAGAACTGGCGAGCTTTGAGGGCGAGTTCCGTAGCTTCAGTGACGATGGCCAACGGCTAGTCACCTTCTCTCGTAGCGACCGCACCAATCGGCTGTATGACCTTTCAGGCAAAGAACTGGCGAGCTTTGAGGGCAGGTTCGGTGGCTTCAGTGACGATGGACAACGACTAGTAGCAACCATCTCTGATGAAGACATTAGCCGCATTTACGGTGCTGATGGTAGTCTTCTTGCCGAGCATCCGGGATCTGTGTATGACACGCAAAATCGAATCCGCACAGATGAATCTCTTGGCTTCACGCCGGATGGCGAACACATCTTTACAATCACAAACGATGGCTTTCTCCACCTCTGGCAGCTTGACGATGGCCTAGACGACCTCCTCGCTCGCGGCTGCGACTGGGTCCGCCCCTACCTACAGGCAAACCCAGAAGAAGAAAGAGCTGACTTCTGCCGAGAATAGGAATTACGCTGCACCCATACCCAACCGCCCTGCAACCGTTCCCGACCACCCTGCAACCACTCCCGACCACCCTGCAACCACTCCCGACTACCCTGCATCGCCTCCCAACCACCCTGCACCTGATACCGACCGCCCTGCAACAATTCCCGACTACCCTGCATCGCTTCCCGACCACCCTGCACTTGATACCGACCGCCCTGCAACAATTCCCGTTCATCTGTGTAGTTATCTGCGGACGTCGGGCATCCTGAAGCCGCTATCTAGCAACCTTCCTTTAGCTATTCAGGGGCACACCTCATGAGTTTTGAACGCAGCATCGACAGCTTTCTATCCGACGCACAGCTCGCCATCGACAACAGCTTGAACAATCCCAAAATCCTTGGATACGTGAAAGACTTCGGCTACAGCACCGAACGCATCCAAAAGGGAAAAGCGCTTTACAACAGCGCAATGACCGCTCAGCTAGCCCAAACCGCCGAAGCTGGCGGTCAAATTTCAGCCAGTCAAGCAGTGGGCGAAGCCTGGGCCAAGGCCAAAAAGACCTACATGCGCCTGGTCAAAGTAGCTCGCGTCGCGCTAAAGCAAAACGCTGGCGCAGCCGCTCAGCTAGCGCTAGGCGGCAGACGAAAAGGGAGTCTTTCGGGTTGGCTAGCGCAGGCGAATCAGTTCTATAAAAATGCACTTTCCGACAAAGCGATTCTGTCAGCGCTAAAAGAGTTTGGCATTACTGAAGCCAAGCTAAAAGCAGGCTTGAATGAGGTGAAAGCGGTAGAGGCAGCAAACCTGGTGCAAGAAAAGGAGAAAGGTGAAGCGCAGGCGGCAACGCAGAAAAGAGATAAAGCGCTGGATGAATTGCAAGATTGGTTGAGTGATTACCTCGCTATTGCAAAAGTTGCCCTAGAAGAAGATCCGCAGCTATTAGAAGGGCTTGGCGTGTTGCAAAGAGCGTGAATCAGACCGGAAATAAATCCCCTTTTGGGAGGGGTGGCGCGTAGCGACGGGGTGGGTGTCGGTGAGTAGCGCTAGCGGCTGAACCCACCCCGCCCTGTCGGGCACCCCTCCCAAAAGGGAAGCTACTTCAGGCAGTGAGGATTAGAGCAATCGCCTACACTCACTCCATGCTCTGGCACGTACCTACAAACTTACAAACCGGTAGATGGTGCGACATCATTCGCTTACTGTAGTCGCTTGACCTTTTTTCGCCTCTTCTAAAACCTCAAGAACTTTTGGCACTAGCGGCTTCAAATCAGCTATGCGATTGGAGCGAGCTTCTAGGATGATAACGGCTAGCTCTAGCTGTGAAAGATTTTGCTCAAACGGCAAATTACGATCAACTGTAACAAAACAATCAAACTCTAACTCAGCTAGTGCTAAAAGCTCTCTGTCTTTGACACCTGCCCAACCCATTTGTGGAACTGTCTTTACCTCGTATTCTCCAAACTCTCTAGCAAATCTACGGTCTATACATTCATCTAAAAGCAATCTCATATTACGCAACTGTAGCAATGAGCTGCTTGCTCATTTCTTCGAGTAAATCGATGACTTGGTTCCTACCCACACTTGGAAAGCCATCTAGAAAATCATCTATAGAATCTCCCGCTTTTAGATAGTCAAAAAAAGTCTTGACAGGAACTCTAGTACCTGAAAAAACAGGCGTTCCACTCATAATCTCAGACGACACGCTAACTACAGAAGGCATTTGAAGCATCGCTTTTTTACTATCGTACGCTCATCACGAATCATATCAAATCGGTAGGGTGCTGTGAGGGAAGGGACTGCAATGGACATCACAGCCTTAGCTAAATCGATTTGCTGGCTATAGCATCTAGGCTCTTTTATCTAACCTAACTTTAACGCCGCCTCTAGGCCGTAGCGTGAATCTTGGGTCAATCTCGATCGGCTGTTTTGAAATCAGATTGATCTTGAAGCGCTGGGCGATCGCACTCAAAATCGTCATCATCTCCATCAGCGCGAAGTTCTTGCCAATACAGACATGCGGCCCCGCTCCCCAAGGCATGTAGGCATACTTGGGCCGGTTACTCACCTTCTCTGGCAAAAAGCGATCTGGATCGAACGCTTCTGGATCCTCCCAAAAATCAGGATGTCGCAGCGTAAAGTAAAAAGCGATATTCATAATCGCGCCCTGCGGAATTGAGTAGCCACCAATCTCATCCGCTGCTAACGCTGCTCTAGGTGCTAGCCCCATCCCCGGCGGACACAGCCGCAAAGATTCATCAAACACGCGGCGAGTATATTTCAACTGCGGCAGCTTCTCAAACGTCGGCTCGCCGCCTTGTAGAACAGTCTCTACTTCTGAGCGCATATTTTCAGCAACAGCAGGATGAAGACCCAACAGATACCAAGTCCAAGCCAGACTAGTTGCGGTCGTGTCATGTCCAGCATTAAACAAAGTAATCATCTCGTTGAGCAGCTCGAGATCACTTAATCCCTTGCCCGTTTCCTCATCAGTTGCACTCATCAGCATCGACAACAGATCGTCACTTGACTTAGGGTGCTGTCTTCGATTTTGAATAATCTCCAATACCACACTATCAATCGTCGACTTTGCCTGTAGGAACTGACGATTCGTCGGCGTCGGCACCCACACAGGCAGCGATAGCGGCGTGGTCAGCCGACCATAGACATACTCCACCCCAATCCGCAGCGCCTGCGCGAGCCGATTAGACTCATCGCTAATATCCACGCTAAACAGAGCCAATCCTACAATCTTTAGCGTCAGCCGCTTCATCTCAGCTGCAATATCAATCACCTCGCCTGCTGGCTTCTCTTCCCATTCTCTTAGCAGCGACTCTACACAGTCCCAAATCACACCGTGCAGCCGCACCAGCCGCCGCTGTTGAAAAGCAGGCTGCATTAGCCGTCGATGCTGCTGCCAATGCTCTCCTTCGCTAGAAAACAGTCCCTTTCCTTGCACCAGGCCCATCGGCTTTAGAAAGAAATCCGGTTTCTCGTAATTTTCTGAATGCGTCGATAGAATATGCTCCGCATGGTCTGGATGCATCGACAAAAAGATAGTGAATCCAGGCATTACCTTCAGTCGCACCAAATCGCCATACTCGTGCCACAGTCCGCCGATGTACTCCAGCGGTTGCGACTGCAACTGCGACATTTGAAAGAGACTATACCCAGATGGCCCTGGCGCTGTAGTAGTCATAGCATCACATCAGGCTCATGCAGACTTGGAGCAATCAACAGATTCTATACTTTCATTGAGTATAAAACTTACCACCACAGACTCTATCTTCAACTCATGTCGGAGCGCACCGATGATGGCTACCAAGTTGTCCATTGTTGGATTTCCCTTTTGCGACAGCATCCTATGCAAACTTTTGCTGGGTCTGCCTATCTTGATAGCCAACTGCTCAAACCCCATTGTGGCATTCACGATATCTCTGAGCATCAACCGAGAAATATCTGACTCGCCATTCACAAAAAGAGAGATGGCCTCTGCTAACATATCGACTACGAGCTCAGGCTCACGGTAGACTCGCTCTAAGAACGTCTCTTCAACGTTTCTTGTCAGCGGAGAAGACCCATTCTCTGTTTGGGTCGGCGCTGCTTTCTTCTTTTTCTGATTAGCGTTCTCTGTCAGCATCTCTCCTCCGCTTGTACTCTTTGTATAATTCTTTGGCCTGGCGAATATCTGCCTGCTGTCCTTTCTTTGTTCCGCCACAAAATAAAATAATGAGTTGATTGCCTTCTTTAGCTAGATAAAGTCTGTATCCTGGTCCCCAGTTAATACGATACTCACCAATACTGCCGAACCATTTGATGTTAGATGTATTGCCTGTCTCTAACCGTAGCTTCGCCACTCTAACCTTACTGACTGCCGCTCTATCCAATTTGGCAAACCATTTGCGGAACGGACACGAACCGTCTTCTTTAATATATTCCTTGACTTCCATGTAGATAGTAACTTATAAGTTACCAAGAGGCAATGAGAGTACACCCGATACCGTCACGCGATAGCGTCATCAGCATACCCAGATTAGGGCTAATCGCCTTTTAGATATTTGTAGAAGCTCAGCGCCTCTAATTTTCGAACAAAGCTTAGCTACGCTGTTTTTCCTCGATGATGTCTAATTCATTGAATCCAGTAGACTCATCAAAACTGCGCTGAAATTTAGTATTAGGTAGAAGCGCGATCGCAATCTCCAAAGTCGTATACACAATACAGCCATACACCACATGTCCCCCCTTGCACTCACCGTCTGAATTGGCCACACTCATATGCAGATGAACGCCTTCGTCGCTTAGCATACCTGATAGGCTAAGCACTTCATGTTTTCCAACCAGCTCTGTATGAACGTCTTTACCCGCAAAGCGTAAGCAAGATACAGACAGGCTACCAACAGCACCTAAAATCACTCCCGCTTTGATTTCTTGTTGTTTAGCAAAGCCTTCTAGGAATCTACGGATATCTGTACCAGGAGACAGTCTCAACGCAGTTGTTTTAAACAGCTGTCTATTATTATTCTGATTAAACAGAAGCTCTTGAGGTCCGCTTATTTCTGAAGCGAGCTGATTATCTAACATGACGACTCAAATTTGTCTTCTTCTAATCAATACCTCATCTACTAGAGCCCTAATTCAGCTTCTATATCCGCCAGGTCAAAGTACTCTCCATCGTCTGCTTGCTGAATACCTATGTTCAAAGAGGTGATGAAGTTTTCGTCTGCTAGAATCTCAGCAGTTTCTAGAAAAGACAGAAAGTTTTTAATAGTAAACGCAATCAAGACTGGTACCCCATCCTGGGTGATGATAGCTGGCTCACTCTGAAGCGTTGAGGGTAGATTGGGCAGTTGCTCCTGTGCTTGAGTGATCGTCATTCTATTGAACATTGTTCTACCACATCTCTATTCATCCAGATTATAAGTCTACTTCTGGCAAACGGCTTCTATCTTGTAGCCGTCGGGGTCGCGGACGTAGGCGGCGTAGTAGTTGGGGTGGTAGTGAGCGCGAATGCCAGGTGCGCCTTCGTCGATGCCGCCTTCTGCTAGGGCCGCTTTGTAGAATGCGTCTACGGCTGCTCGCTCTGTGGTCTTAAAGGCTAGGTGAAACCGAGGTGGGGTGGGTATTTTGCCTAGATTCTGCTGCTCAGTATCCTTGGAATATAGCCAGAAGGAGGCTTGGGCAGAATCGACATAGGCGGCAATGCCGCGATCGCCCATCGCAAACATCCGACTAATGCCCAATGGTTTTAACGCCGCGTCGTAAAATGCCAGACTTTTATCTAAGTCGGTCACGCCAATCGAAAGATGATCAAACACCGCTAAGCTAGCCCTACCAGTTTCTCACTCAACTCCCAGAGCTTATCAGCTTTGTTCGCGTCTGCGGCTTCGTTCGAGACTTCTTGGCAAAAAGCATCGCGGTTCTTGTCCTGGCGGTTGCCCCAGCTCCAGTAGACGCCGGACTTGTTGAAGCCTCCTTCGGCAACGACTTTGGCAACGCGATCGCCCGATTCTTCTTCAGACACATACCCACCCGTAATATTTTTCTGAAAGAATGGAAAGATTACCTGAAATAGCTTGGGCGCATCTCTAAATAGATCCGACTCTGCGACGCAGCCGGGATACAGCGCGTTGAACACAATTCCAGTTTCATTGTGATAGCGGCGGTGCATTTCCAGCATTGTCAGCATATTACAAAGCTTGCTGTCTTTGTATGCCTTTCCAGGCTTAAACTTTTTACCATCGATCATGGCGATCGGAGATTTGAACCCTAGCTCCATTCCTTTGAGGTCACCTAGGTCCGGCGGCGCTGGAATTGGAATTTTCCCACCCAGCTCTTTCGGATTCGCAGTCACTGTTCCCAAGGTCACTAGCCTGGGCTCCGGATGAGAAGACTTTTTCATATCTTCTAGTAGGAGATTGCACAGCAAAAAGTGACCGAGATGATTAGTCGCAACGCTAATTTCATAGCCGTCAGCGCTGCGCTCAGGAGACTTTAGACTGGGCTTGTAGATGGCGGCGTTGACGACCAAAGCATCGAGCGATCGCCCCGTTGCTCTAAAGTCTTCTACAAACTGACGAACGCTATCTAGCGAAGACAAATCTAGCTTGAGGATGGTATAGCTCCCCTCTGTCATGCCGACTTCTTTAGCCACTCGCTCCGCTTTTTGCAGATTGCGACAGGCCATGATGACGTGCCAGCCCCGCGCGGCTAGCGACTTCGCTGCGTATAGACCAACGCCAGATGAGGCACCTGTGATAATTACATTAGAACTTTGGGGCTGTTCCATAGCGGTATAAGAGCACTTTTGAATCCACCATTAATGCTGCCATATTGTTGAACAATTCCAACCAATCATTACCTTTTGCAAAGTTCAGTAAAGGTTATACAGCTTTGATTAGGAGCTCATTCCCACGGGTTAAGCAGCGTAATACCCATCTCTTCAAAGTCCTTTACATTGCGAGTGACAATAGTCAAGTTGTGCTCTAGCGCAGTTGCCGCAATCATTGCATCGTATTCCGGCTTTGGATTAGGTACATGAAGGGAGGCGCAACGCTGAGCAGTTCTGATACCGAAGGGGATGATACGTCTGTGATAGCCAGCGAGAATTTGATTATCTAGCCATCGCCGAAGTACTCTGCCTTGAGATGGGTCTCGACGCTCTACTAACAGCACGCCCCTCTCAAGCTCAAAGATTGTTACAACCGATATGAAAGTCTGTTCTCCTGGTGTTCTCAATGCCCATGCTGCGACCTGTGTATTGGCTCTATTCGAAGAAATTTTGCGTAGCTCAGAAACAACATTTGTGTCTAAAAGAAGCATCAAGATAAATCAACTTCGCGCTGAGCGACCTGAGCAGTCCGGATTGGAGAAAACTCAATTTCAGCTTCGTTAGCGTTTGTAACTGGCATAGATATCAGGGCGGCTACGCTTTGTGTATTTCCAATTAGCTCGTAGTAATCATCTATAGTTAGCAAAACGTGAGCAGGCGTTCCCCGGTCGGTTATGAACACTGGGCCTTGCGCCGTGGCTCGCTTAGCTTTACCAACGTCTCGATTAAACTCCCGGCTCGAAATGCTGTACATAGCAACCTCTATGTGAAAGTAGTAACGTAACTACATTCTATCCTCTATTCAACTTTTGACGACTAAAGGCACACCGTTGCTAGTCGCCATAACAACGCCTCGGCAGCGGGGGGTAACGGGTTCATCGCTTGCTAGCTTGAAAGAATACTGAGTTAGGAGGGTAACTAGTATCAGGTTCATCTCTAGCTTGGCGAGGGCATAGCCGAGACACCGACGAGCGCCGCCAAAGGGGATAAATTCTGAAGCTGATAGATTGTGATCGCCGCTCGTCAATCTCAGCTTGAAGCAGATCATATTTTCTCTCGCAGCGGCTTTTCTATGTAGGCTGCTTCAACGGGACCACCTGCGACGCGAACCAGTGCGTTAGACTCATTTCAACGCCTTGTAGTCTTTCTTCTAGTCTCGCTGACAGATCCGCTAGTAGGCATTTCGTATCTGTTCATCCAATGCGATGTAGTCAGAGAGCGTGCTCAGCAGCGCTAGATATTTTTCTACGCTGTAGCTAGACTGATGTTCTTCTATCGCTACTTCGGTTTGCTCAAAATATCTCGAGTCTCCAACAATCTGCGCAAAGTGATCGAAGTTGGTCTGATAGTAATTTTGTGATCGCCACTGATAGCGAATCTTTTTAGCTAGCTGATATTTCTCATAGACTGGCTGCAAGTGCTGACAAAGTTCTTCGTCCGGCTGCGGCGGCGTGGCCCATAGCAAAATCAGAGAACCGCCTGGCTTCAGCGCTGCCGCCGATTTCTTACAGGCGACCTCGGGTGACACCCAGTGAAAGGAAGTTGCTGCTAGGACGGCGTCGAACTGTTGGCCATCTAGCTCGAATGCTTCGAACGTGGTGTTTGCGATCGCCACCTGCGGATAAGCCGCACAGGATCGCCGCGCCAGCTCACAAGCCGCCGCACTAGGCTCCACGCTCTGCATCGCCAGCCCTCTGGCCGCAAAAGAAGCCGTCGCTACTCCTGGACCGCAGCCAATTTCCAAGACAGAGCTATTCGATGAAAGGCCAGCTTTCTCAAGCGTTTGATCAACCAGTAGATCTGGATA
>JBCCOH010000163.1:0-9353 GCA_039111275.1 Cyanobacteria bacterium P01_D01_bin.1
CTGTATAGATATTCAATCAGCATAGGATTTGTACCGCTCCTGACAGCAGTTTCTTGTATCAACCTCAGCGACTTCGCAAAACTTCGAAGGTTTCATCATCTAAAAGCTTTTTATCAAACGTAACTGTCGCTACACAGCCAACACCTTGATTGACCTGACCGATTAGATAGTCAGGGAATCAGCACCCAGATAGTCTCGCACAGTACAACATTCGAAATGAAATAAAACTCTTTTTGTAGATTTTGACCCAGATATCGATCAGCTGTCTTCCACTGCTCCTCGTCATCTCTAACAAAGTATCTAACCAAAACGTTAGTATCTAGCCCTTTCATAAAGATTCCGATATTGCTTTTGCGATCGCCTCATCCATTTCCTCTATAGAGATAGTGCGCTGCGCCGGGTCGTAGAAAATTCCAGATAGGGATTTCAAATCA
This sequence comes from Cyanobacteria bacterium P01_D01_bin.1, assembly GCA_039111275.1. Classification (GTDB taxonomy): domain Bacteria; phylum Cyanobacteriota; class Cyanobacteriia; order Phormidesmidales; family Phormidesmidaceae; genus Phormidesmis. Next base: position 435 of record JBCCOH010000163.1, read on the forward strand.
GTATCAATGTTGCCTAGTGTTTCGTCTGAATAAACACTCAAATCCCGGTCGCCATCGGTTTCCTTAGTCTTCTGACAGACGTCCACCCGCTCAGAGCTAGCCAGAGTGTTCTTACTCTTCAAGAATTCTAGAAAATCAAAGACGATGGCCAAAACTGGTTCTGGCGTGTTCTCTATTGCTTTGTGCAACCTGGCTCCATAAGACATGTAGGGGTAAGGCGCTAAGGTCTCTTTAGGCTATCCAGCCTAATTGATAAGTAGTTTCAAAGACTCTGATACGGCGAACTAATGCAGCAAGCTGACAATTCAGCGGACTGAGGATTTAGTTTATCCTGATTTCTGTGGTTGCAATCTAAAACCAGCCCTGTAAGCTATGTAAAAGTACGAAATTTAGGATATGACGCTAGCGCTATGATGATTTTTCCAGGATCTCCCGTTCGAGTGACTAATGCCGACGATACCTACTACGGGTTTGAAGGACAGGTGCAGCGCGTTACTGATGGTAAAGTTGCGGTCCTGTTCGAGGGGGGTAACTGGGACAAGCTGGTAACCTTCAGATCCACCGATCTAGAAGTTGTACAGTCCAAGCGTGGGAAGAAGTAAGCGATGCGTCTACCGCTACCGCAGTTTGAGATTACGCAGCGTCGGCCTAGCCATATTGCTGAGGTGATTGAGACGACGACGACCGAGTTCTTGGCTCAGTGTTTAGAGCCAGAGGATTTGAGCTTTCCAGCGATGCCGCCTTTTGGCAGCTGGGTAAAAGCTTACGACGAAGAGGCTGCAAACCAGGTGTATGGCGTGGTGTATCACGCAACCACGAGTCCTTTGGATTCTGTGCACCGGGCGAGAGCATTAGGGATGTCTTTAGACGACCTGCGTGAACAGCAGCCGCAAATTTTCGCCATGCTCAAAACAGAGTTTCGAGTAGCAATCGTAGGATTTGTACCGATGCAGGCTAGCCGCAGACACAAAGGCGAGATGGAATTGGGCACTCGGTGCTATCAGCATCTGCCGCCACGTCCGCCGCAGGTCCATCAGGCTGTGCATCAGTGCGAACCTGCAGAAATAGTTCGATTCACCGAAGAGCTTGACTGGCTGAGAACGCTGTTGCAGGTGAGTGGAGTCCCCACAGAGAGCCTAGTCGCTGCAGCAATTCGAGAGGTATACAATTTGCGAGAGCTAGATCGCGACTGGCTAGTGAAGGCCGGTCGGATGGTCAGCGTATTGTTAAAAGACGACTACGATCGCCTACGAATGATTCTCTCTCAGATTCACCCATAATCACTTCACTACCCGCTTCAAGAACGATATAGCGCTTTTCTTATACTTCATCATTCATCGTTCATATTTCATTCTTTTCTTTAATGCAGACTTACGACACCATCGTCATTGGTAACGGTCTCGCAGGCGCGGCCCTCAGCTACGAGCTAGTGAAAGCGGGCCAATCTGTTCTATTGATAGACAATGCCAGTCCAGACAGCGGTACGCGCTATAGCTATGGTGGCATTGGCTATTGGGCAGGAACAACAGAACTGACAGAGACCCTGTTTCGGGCTGGTATGGCCCGTCATCGAGAGCTGCCAGATGAACTAGACACAGATACTCAGCTACGAGAATTAGACCTGTTGCTGACAGTGAAGCAAGGCGAAGAGATAGACGCCGTCAAAGATAGCTACTCGGCTATGCGTACGCCGCCTCAGTTTGTTTCTGTTGAAACGGCATGCGAGATTGAGCCGCAGCTAAATCCTGGGATGATCGCAGGCGCATTCACCATCCGGCATGCACACGTTGATCCGATGTCGCTAGTCGCCGCGTACAACCAGGCTTTTCGCCGATTAGGTGGCCATCACAACCAGTCAGCAGCAACAGGACTAGTCCGAGTTGGCGATAGGGTGACTGGAATTACTACCCAAACACAGGCATATCCGGCGAAGACGGTGATCGTCTCGGCAGGGGCGTATAGTTTGCAGCTATTGCGAGCGGTGGGCGTGCAGGTGCCGCTGTATTTCACCCATGCGGAGATAGTGGAGACAGCGCCTTTGGATTTTGAAGTGCGATCGCTCGTCATGCCTGCGGCCAATACCCGCACTGAGGTAGAATCGGCTGTGTCTGACCCATCTGAATGGCAAAAGCCGCACCATCAGGTGATGCCCCCGGTTTTGGAAGCCGGAGTCATTCAGTTTCGAGATAAAACTGCTCGAATTGGCCAGATTAGTCGATTTCATACGGCCTTTACACCGCCCGTGCATGCGCAGAAGAGTGAACTGATGCTGAGAGATGCGATCGCCCCTCTCCTACCCGAACTCAAAGACGTCCCCGGCACCTGGCGACACTGCCTAGTCACCTTCACCCAAGACAATCTCCCCTTACTCGGCCCAGTCCCTGGCATGGACGGTCTCCATCTCTTCAGCGGTTTCACCGCCCCCTTCGCCCTAGTCCCACCCGTCGCCCAGCGCTACGCCCAGCATCTTAGCCAGTCCTCGGATGAGCTGATAGAACAGATGACGGTTTCTCGGTTCTTATCTGCGTAATCCGTGGGCTATGAGAATTTGATATCAGCTTGCTTTTCTATTGCCTCTAGGGTGCCAGTTGAAATAGCCTTGATGCTATGAACTGGCACTATAGTTGGCACCTTGCTAGTTTTGTGACTGGAGATAGCGCTAAACCTTATCAAACTCAACGGTCTCGTACAGATCTGCTAGAGCTATTTTCACATCCACAGACGACAGCGAAAATTGACTCTCTAGTCCGCTATAGGATCTAAATAGCCATTCGTTATTCGCTTGCTTGACGTAATGCTCTACCTGCGGGCGGCTCTGCTCAATCAGCACGTACTCTTGAAATGATTCAATCGTGCGGTAGTAGGTGAACTTATCGCCTCGGTCGTACGCTTCTGTGGAGCTAGAAAGGACTTCTGCTATCAGAATCGGATTCATTACCGTATCTTTGCGATTGGGCTGTAGTGCTGGCGGTCGAGGCGTTATCATCACGTCCGGATAGGTGTAGCGGTTCACCTCTGGTAGCCAGAGTCGCTGGTCAGTAACGAATATGCTGTAAGACTGCTTTCGTAGCGCCGCCGTTAGCAGAAACACTAGCATTCGCGAGATTTCGTTGTGCTCTGGAGTACCCCCTGCCATCTCTATAATTTCTCCGTTACGAAATTCGTGGCGAACCTCGGATTCTACTTCTAGCGTTAGATACTCTTCGGCTGTGTAGGTTTTGATTGTAGGTACAGTTGCAGTCATCGAAGGTCTGCCTCCTATGCATCGCTGGAGTAACGCTAACAGATTCTTGAGGTGCTGCGCTCTTAAACTATTCGTCCCTCACACGGCAGTTCCTCAAGCTAGGTTATTCTATGGGGGAATTCGACCCAACTAGAATTATTGATGGACCCTGCGACCTGGAGCTGGCTGACCTGTACGTGGTTGATTCAAACATCAATCGGCGGCATTGTCGGCAATCGCATCGACGCTGGGGCTATGGAGGTTTGGACCCAGGGGTGGCAGGCTTTTAGTGAAAGGATGCGGGGTGACTATCGTGCGCCTGTCAATCAGGACCTGGCTGTTGCTGTTCATCGATCTTTCTTGCTGGCGCAGCTTAGCCTGATTCATTACTGTCTAAATGAGTTTACTGGGGGCACTTGGACGGAGCATTTGCCGAACGCGCCTGCCGTGATGCAGGACTACAGTCAAGCGGATGTCGACCAGCTAGAGAAAAAGCTAAAGCAGGTAAAGGCAGCGATCCGCGCACTGGATAGGGGGAACTGTCCGCCGATTCCGGTTCAGGCGTTAGAGATGTCAGAAGCGTTGGTTCAGGCTGATCGTGCGGCTATTGAAGAATCGCAGCAGCGTCTAAGAGCTGAGCTACCAGCTTTATTTGAGCCGTCTGATCCTGAAGCTTACCGATTGCGAGCAGTTGCGCCAGATACTGGTTTACTAGAGCGGGTTTCGGCCTACTTTGCTTTTCAGCTAAAGACGAATCCATCGCTACGCGGTCTATTTCAAAACCAGCTTTTGGTACAAATTAATGAACGGCTTCAAGGCTTGTCGGTTCAGTCGATCGAGCTAAGTGAGATAGAAGGGTCGCTAAAGCAGATAGCTATTCAGCTTCCTGATGTGCTGGCAGGGTTAAATAACTTGAGAATTGCTGTCGAAGGATTGGGGAAAAGTGCTGACGAGGTAGAGCGGCTGGTTGACAATCGTACAAGCGACCTGATTACGATGTCGATCTTTCACTCACACGAACTGGCTGAGATAAAAAGAATGGTGTCAGATCTGTCGAAGCAGTCAGGAGGGCAGGTACCCACAATAGTTTCTAATGCAGTCCTGAACTATCGGTATCATGTATTTCTTAGCCATCATAGGAAAGGCTCTGTAGCACGTTGGGTTAGGAATCATTTCTTTCCGCTTCTAGAAGAGAAACTGACAGACTACATGGGAGATGTAGAGATTTATCATGACAGAAGTGAAGGAGTTGGCGACTGGCCTATTGATGTGAAAGAGGCACTAGATTCATCGCACTATATGATATCGGTGTGGTCGCCATCGTACTTTAACTCAGATTGGTGTCTATCGGAATTTCATAGCATAAAGGAGAGAGAAAGATATTTAGGACTAGCTGCTGATTCTAATAGGCTCGGAAAGGGATTATGCTATCCAATAGTTTTTTGCGATGGAGAAAACTTTCCCGAGGAAGTCAAACTTACAGAACGGAAAGACTTGAGTACCTGAAACTATGCCGAGGAATATTTTAGACAGACGCTCGGCGGTCTAGAGCTAGGCAAAGAAATTGAACTGATAGCACAGCATTTAGCAAAAGCGATAAATAGTGTTCCTCCAAGACAAGAATGGCCTCTAGCTACATTTCAAAAATCATCTACGAATAGTAATCCTACACCTTGGCTAAAATGACTACAGGCAGTGTTATAACCTTCTATTCATACAAAGGTGGAGTAGGCAGAACCCAGTCCGTGGCTAATGTTGCAGTACTCTTATCAAGATGGGGCTATAGAGTACTCTGCATCGACTGGGATCTAGAAGCTCCTGGACTAAGCTTGTACTTTAAAGACTACATAAGGGAAGAGAAAAGAGCTGGCTTAGTTGAACTAGTTGAAGCTCATAGAGACGGACACAATCCGCGGTGGGAGAATTTCTCAACGCTAGTTGAAATCCCTTCCGAGACTGATCCAGAGAGAAAGACAGAGATAAGTTGCATCTTCGCTGGCAATCAAGATTCTTCGTACATAGCAAGAGTTCAGAAACTCGATTGGAAGAAGCTCTATGAGAATCAAGATACAGGTTTTTTCTTCGAAAATCTTCGTAACACCTGGAAGAGTTGTTTTGACTTTGTCTTGATAGACAGTAGGACGGGTGTTACCGATGTTGGTGGTATCTGCACTGTTCAAATGCCTGATCTAGTAGTGGCATTCTTAACTGCTAATAACCAAAGTTTTCTGGGTACATCGAAAATTATTAGTAGTGCAAATGCTGCTAGAAAAGGGTTTCAGTTAGATCGAGAAAATATTCTTTTTCTCCCCATACTTAGTAGATTTGAATCTAGAGTAGAGTATCAAACTGCACAAAATTGGCTTCATGAGTTCTCCAAGCTGTTTGGCGAAATGTTTAGAAAGTGGGTCCATAGTAAGGTTAAAGTCTCCGAGGTAATTGAGCTGACAAAAATACCATATATTCCCTATTGGAGTTTTGGAGAGAAAATTTGCGTGTTAGAGGAGCAAGATGCCGCTCCAGATAGTCTCTCTTATGCTTTTGAAACTTTATCTGCTCTATTAGCCAACAAGCTCTCAAAAAGCAGCCTGCTGACTCATGATAGAGATGCGTTCGTGAGTACCGCTAAGCGCAAGCTTATTCCTGGGTTTGACTATCAACGACGAGCTAGTCAAAATCGAGGTTCAAGTGGTGTGCGTGTCTACGTTAGCTTCGTAAGGGAAGATGTAGATTTCTTTCAGTTGTTGCTACCTCACTTAGAAGGTTTGAAGAAACAAGGTTTTATAGATGACTTTTCTATCGATGCACAAGAAGAGGGTTACCTAGAGCAATTTGAAATCATTCTCATTTTACTCAGCCCTAGCTATATGGCATCGGAATATGTTCATTCTGAATTGAATCATGCGTTCAATAGGAGTGACATCAATTCGAAATTCGTGCTTCCAGTCTTAGTGCGGCCCGTGGATTTGACAGGGACTATTGTTGAGAAAAGACAGTTTGTGCCTAGAGATGGTAAGGCTGTCTCTCTCTGGAATAGTTTCGATGAAGCTTTTCTCGACGTAGTTCGTGCCATAAGAATAAAAACAGAATCTTTCTCTGAGGATAAGATTCGTCCAAGTCCTTTCATCTATGGTCCGGCTGTACCACCAGAGCAATTCTATGGTCGTAGAGAACAAATTGCGCACATAAGACAGCGTATTGGTGGTAGAGCACCTCAATGTGTGAACATTGTTGGATTGCATCGTAATGGCAAAAGCTCTATGCTGAGATATGTGAAAGAGCGGACTGATGAGTTTTTTGCACCGGAGCAAAAGCCGATTGTTGTTTTACTAGATCTGCAGGATCGGCGGTTTCATCAGCCAATTGGTATTATTGAGGGGCTGCGGCGCACTATTGAAAAGCAGACGGGGAAAGTGCCCTGGGCGAAGGCTGACAATGAGGACCTGTTTGAGGTGGAGGATGGATTGGAGGCATTGCGAGAGCAGGGCTATCGGCTGATCGTGATGTTTGATGAATTTGAGGCGATTGGGGAGCGGCTAGGAGTTTTTCATGACTGGGGCGATCATTGGAGATCGCAAGCTTCGGCGGGACGGCTGTCGCTGGTGATTGCGAGTAGGCGGCCCGTTAGTGATATCTATCAAAGACTGGAGCTTACCTCTCCGTTTGGCAATATCTTCAGCACGATAGTGCTAGGTACGCTAGATGCAGAATCTTGGAGGAAGTTGTTATCGAATGCTAACCTTTCGTTAGAGGAAATGCAATGGGTGTATAGGCTAGCAGGACATCACCCTTACTACACACAGCTCGCAGCAAGTGCAATCTGGCAGTATGGGGACTTTGATCTTGCTAGTCAGAGTCTTCTACCGCAACTTCAACAACGATTCTCATCCTTGTGGCAGACATTGAGTAGCTCAGAGCGACTGACCCTGAAGCAAATTACTAACTCTGAGATATCACAATTACAGATGGCTACTGTTGAAATGCTAAAACTCTACGGACTGCTCCGAGCGGATAGCCAAATTTTCAGCGAACCTTTCTCTGCATTTGTAGGTCAGCAGTCATGAAAAGAGATACTTCAGTTACGATGTTACCGAAAGTCTTGATCTTTTAGGCTACAGTGCCTGGTATTTAGCCTTAATTGGTTAAAGGACGCTTCTATCTAGTCATTCAGGGCCATTCTACTTCATTCAACTTATAGAATTCAACTTATAGAGAGTTAACTTCGATGATGTAGGCATACCCTATAGTACCAATTTCGCATCGCAGATTAAGTAACTTCCACAGTCCAGATGACGTGTCTCATATTAAAGTGCTTAATCCATTTCAATATGGAAACCCAATTCAGCATCTCCGAAGCAATCTTTTCAAAGGTCGCCAAGCTTTAGCGGAGAATATTGTCCACATCCTACTTAATCATGAACAACATGCTGCCTTCGTCAATGGCCCCCGCCGTTGCGGCAAAACCTCCTTCCTCTACAACCTTCCCCGCCTGCTGCCCAGCCAATGGATACCCATCTTCGTTGATGCTCAAAGCAGCGCCGCCACCACCGATGAATCTGGATTTTGTCAGAGCCTGGTTCGCGCCATCATCCGTGACGGACGCAGCCAGGGCATACAGTTTCCCGCTATCCCGGACCGCAGCGAGTTTCTAGCCGCCCCGTATATCACGCTAGAAGACTGGCTGTCGCGAGCGCTAGATGATTTGGCCGCAAAAGACCCAGAGAAACGCCTGCTGCTAACCATCGACGAGTTTGAAAAAATCGGCTCAGCAATGGACGAAGGCAAGCTGACAGTCGCCCTTTTCGATGAACTACGCAGCCTGATCCAGCACTGGGACCAGCTCGGCTTTGTCTTCTGCGGTGTGCAAACCCTTGACGAACTCGGCCCCAACTGGAGCAGCTACTTCATCAGCGTCGTCCCGGTCGAAATGCTCTACCTCCAGCCCACCGAAGCCAGAGAACTTTTAACCGACCCAGACCCGGAATTCTCTTTGACCTATGCACCCGGCCTAATCGACGAAATACTACAGCTCACGCAGTGCCACCCCAACCTCTTGCAGCTAATCGGCGCAGCCCTTGTTACTGAGGCAAATGAACGCCACACTACCACCGCCACTGCCGACATGCTACAAACCGCCATCCCGCGCGCTTTCACCCTCGGCACTGCCTGCTTCACCAACGTCTGGACAGAATTCACAGGCGATCCACGGAACTCCGACGAAGTGAAAACCGGACAGACCATTCTCAAAGCCCTCCGCGTGGGCATTCAACCCGATGCCAATGCCGACGATCTGACAAAGCAAGCCTTGCGCCGCATGGAGCGCTATCACGTTCTGAACGTAGTTGACGGTCAATATACGTTTGATATTCCCCTTATTCAGCGTTGGGTCAGCGAGCGCGCCATCCTCGAATGACAGACACAGCCCAATACTCTACAGGACGGCTCACTAACCTTTCTTGGGTGGATGCTGTGCCAGTACTTCCTTCAGATATTTGCCAGTATAGGAGCCTTCTGTAGCGGCGATGTCCTCAGGGGTGCCTTGAGCGATGATTTGACCACCGCGATCGCCTCCCTCCGGCCCCAGATCAATCACCCAGTCACAGCAGCGAATCACATCCAGGTTATGCTCAATCATAATCACCGAATTGCCCTTGTCCACCAGCCGCTGCACCACGTCTAACAGCTTGTGCACATCA
>JBCCOH010000164.1:0-9191 GCA_039111275.1 Cyanobacteria bacterium P01_D01_bin.1
AAACGGCCTACTGCTGCTCGCAGTAGACCTTGTATCATGGTTCCCATAGCTATCCAGTGGGCGTTTTTGTGGTTATTAACACCCTATATCCTGGGTAGCTTCTCTGTCTCTAGCTCTCCCTCTTTTGTCCGGACTATTGTTTTACCAACTTCACGCCCCTGCTCTAGTCCCTGCTCTAGTCCCTGCTGAATGCCGTCTTGAATGCCTTTGAGCACAGCGTTTCTGTTGTCATGAATGACTCTGCTTTGCTGTTCTAATACTTCTATCTCATCCCTGGTTAAGCGACTTTGCCGAGCAACTTCAAAGGCATTTTGAATAGCGGGCTCTACCATGTTTGTAGGAACAGATTCCAGCTCGTTGGCAGACTTCAAGAAAAACAGCCACTTGTCAGTAATATCAGTCAGCTCCTCTAGCTGTTTGTTAAACTTGGGCAGCTCAGCGAATACCAGCTCGATGTCATCTGTATAGTCGGTTAGAGTATCTTTTTCCTTGAGTCCGTAGTGTGAGATCACCTTGTCACTCTGTTCAAACATCTCAAAGTCGGTGATTGTCAAGGCGATCACCGGATTGAGCATGGTGTAGTCGTCACCGACATTGAGTTGAGTTGAATAAGCCTTTGCCGCATTGTAGAGAACTCGCTGCTTAAAGCCAAGCACATTGAGAACCTGCATCTCAATAATGACTACTCTGCCGTCACTAAGCAATGCTTTCACGTCTAGAAAAGAATCCTTGACACCCTCAATTCTAGGCGCTTGGTGTGAAGGAATAATAGACAAACTCTCAATCACCGATTCGCCTTCGTACAAGATGGCATTGAGAAAGCTCGTCAAGATATCTGTGTTTTGGGAAGAGCCAAAGATCTTCTTAAAGGCGAAGTCGGTTTTAGGATTGATGAATGGACGAACGGTATTCATATGCCTTTCACGCCAGAAAAATCGGGTCAGCCCATTCTAATCATAGCGACAGGAGCTATAGCTACAGAAGCTCATCAATCACGGACTGCCAGTTTTGCAGACTAGAGCCGGATGATAGAGATGTTGCCTCTGCGCCGTTGATAAAAAATGTCGGCGTAGACCAAACGCCGCGTATGGTCGCAAAGCGAGCTGGAATGCGGGCTCTGGCGTAGATTTCTTCACTGTTCAATCGGTCCAGAAACTGCTTTTTGTCCCTATGCTCTGCAGCAGCATCTGAAGCTTCGGCAGCCCTTTCGGCTAGAAAAGCATGAAATTCTGTTTGGGTTTTGTCTTTCCAGGCTTCGTTGGCAAAGTCTGACTGCTTGCTGAAAAGATGGCTAACAAAGTCAATAAACTTTTGGGTGTCTGTATCGGCTACTGTGATCGCAGCTTTGGTCGCATCCCAGCTCTGCCTGTGATTGCCCAGCGACATCGGCTGAAACACCCAGTAAATTTGCTCTGAGCTGTAGGCTTCTTTGACCTTCATCACTGTGTTCCAGCCCTTTTTAGAAAAAGGACATTCTAGATCAAAGAACACCTCAATCATAATTGGCGCATTTGCATCGCCAATACGATAGCCACTACGACGAGAAGGAACAGGAATAGCCATATGCGATGCAGATACTACAGTGCAAAACCCTATAAAAATCCTCGCACACTGAAATGACCTTTGACAATCAACCCTAAGCTCGATTTTCTGGTCTAATTGATTACAATCAAAGCTGAATTGATTTCACCACCGCACTTTCTCGAATGCTTTATCGTCGCTTTGGTCGTACCGAACTACAGATGCCCGTCTTCTCTTGCGGCGGCATGCGCTATCAGCACTCATGGCAGGATGTATCGCCAGAAGATATTCCCCAGAAGAATCAGGACAATCTAGAAGCAACTATTCGGCAGGCGATCGCACTAGGCATCAATCATATCGAAACTGCTAGAGGCTACGGTACCTCAGAGATTCAGTTAGGAAAAGTATTACCGACATTCAAACGCAGTGAGCTGATTGTCCAGTCCAAAGTCTCGCCCAAACCCAACCCCCACGAATTTTCTCAAACCGTTGAACTTTCTCTTTCTAACCTGAATCTGGACTATTTAGACCTATTGGGATTGCACGGTATCAACAATGCAGAAACACTGCACCGCAGTGTGCGTCCGGGCGGATGTGTTGATGCAGCCAAAGCGCTACAGGCACAAGGTAAAGTCCGTCACATTGGCTTTTCAACCCACGGCCCGACTCAAGTGATCGTTGATGCGATTGAGACGGGCTTGTTCGACTATGTCAATATCCACTGGTACTACATCTTTCAGGACAACTGGCAAGCGATTGAAGCAGCTACGAAGCAAGATATGGGCGTCTTTATTATCAGCCCTTCTAACAAAGGCGGGAATCTGTACAGTCCGCCGCAGAGACTAGTCGAGCTGTGCAAGCCACTGAGCCCAATGGTGTTCAACGATCTATTTTGCTTGAGCCATCCGCAGGTGCATACGCTGAGCCTGGGGGCAGCGCAGCCCTCTGATTTTGATGAGCATCTGAAGGTCCTGCCGCTGCTTGAGCGGGCGGATGAAGTGCTGCCGCCTATTCTAGAAAGATTGGAGGAGCGGGCGATCCGGGCCCTTGGCGAACGCTGGTATCGCACCTGGCAAGAAGGACTACCCGACCTACAGTCAACGCCTGGAAACATCAATATTGCGATCGCCCTTTGGCTTGGCAACCTAGTCGAAGCCTTCGACATGGTCGAATACGCAGAATCCCGCTACAACCTGCTCGGTGGCGCTAGCCATTGGTTTCCCGGCAACAGAGCCGACAACCTCAGCGGCATCGATCTCACCGAAAGCCTCAAGAACAGCCCTCACGCTCAAACCATCCCCAAACGACTAGCCGAGATTCACAACAAAATCGGTGGTGCAGCCGTTAAGAGGTTATCTCAGCAATAATGTTCCTCATTCCTCGTTCCTCGTTCCTCCTTCTCTTCCATGGTTGCCCACGCCGCAAAGTTCCAAGGTCAATCCGCGCTTCTCTCTAAAGAATTGCTCAGCTACTATCGCCAGGTCAGCGCGTCTCCGCTGACTGTTGTCGACTTAGAAACCACCGGCTCCCTGGGACACAATGCCCGCGTCATCGAAGTCTCCGTTCTACAAGCTAGTCTTGCGGATGGCCTAGAGCACCAAGAAAGTTATCTCGTCAATCCCAAAGTTAAAATTCCTGAGTACATTACTAAAATTACAGGTATCACGCCTGATATGGTGTACCCCTCACCGCCACCCGAAGAGATTTGGCCAAAGTGCCAGCCCCTGCTAGAAGCCGACCGTGTGTTTACTGCTCACAATCTTGACTTTGACTATTCCTTCTTGCGCAGCGAATACAAACGCCTCGGCATCCGCTTTTATAAACCTCCCCTGCAAAAGCTTTGTACTGTTATTCTCTCTAGGATGCTGTTAGCCGATCTTCCCTCTCGCAGCCTGCCAAACCTAATCAAACATTTCAATTTTGATATCAGCACTTCTCATCGTGCCGAAGCGGACACCAAAGCCTGCTGGCTGCTCGCAGAAATTCTCCTTACTCAAATTCAAAACGAAGACGATGAAACCTTGCTCAAACGCTTTGGTCAGCAGTGGATTCGACTGCAAGATGCCGCCAAGATACTGAACTGTCGCAAAGAAGATGCGCAGCAGAAGTTAGAGACTGCACAGGTAGAGAGCCGTCTGTCATTCAAGCGAAAGCTGCCAATGTATCGCCGCTGGGGGGTAGAACAGTTTTACTACACAGAGCAGGGAGAGCAGATGTCACTGCTATAAGGAAATTTCTAGCGCCTCTCTTTCGAAAGATAGAAACTCTTCCGCTCTGGCGCTATGCTAAATAGCGTAGAAATGGTTACAAGCAATGTCTGAAAAAGATGGCAAGAAAGATTATTCCTGGAAAGGTAGCTGGGATGCAGGAACCGCGCTTATGATATTGGTTGGTGTACTGACGGTTGTCTTGTTTGTCGCCGGATTTTCTTATTAGAGCGATCGAGCGGCGAACCTACATACACAGTTTGCTTGGGACAGTTTGCTTAAGATAATCCGCTTAAGATGCGCTTACCTGATGACAATGAAATAAGTCGTCCTAGCGTCAACATTCTGCCGATGATTGACGTCATATTTGCGATCTTGGCGTTTTTTATATTGTCTACGCTGTATCTAACCAGGGCTGAAGGTTTGCCAGTAAGCTTGCCTCAAGCCGTGACCGCAACGCCTCAAGACCAGATAGATATGACGCTGGTGATTGCGCCTGATGGAAATCTATTTTTGGGTGACGAGCCTGTGCTGTTAGAAGATTTAGCAAATCAGGTAGGTGCGATCGCACCCACAATCCCTATCCTAGTCACCATCCGCGCTGACGAATCTACTAGTCATGGAAGAGTTGTTGCAGCAATGGATCGGCTGCGGACTATTGACAGAGTCCGCTTAGGTATTGCTACTACTCGTCCATAAATATATTTCGTCCATAACTATATATTCGCAATCGCGATGCAAAAGCACTTTGCTGGATTTTTCTCAGGTAATCTCCAAGCCAGCTCAGGAACACATATCAGGTCTTTTTACGCTGATTAACTGCTATCGGACCACGTTCCCCTAGCCCAGTGATGAAATAGAAGAAATTAAGGTTTAGCGTTGCCAAAAACGTTTTTTCTGCGGGGATGGAATCGGTAGACCCATCGAAGTGTGGAACTCTTTTTGTACTTTGCGAGTCAGGCGTTTAGAGACCTGCCGAACGATCTGATTGAGCAACTGGTCGCCAGACGCTTTGACTAAGTTATCCGGTAGAACCTGTACAAAGCGAGGTACTTCCACCCAGGTAGAGAGGTTTAGCTCCCACTCTACGTGAGTGGACTTATCAATATCGATATCGTCGGGAATATCTTCAGCAGCGCCCTCACATAGGGTCATAGAGGCGCAAAAGTCGACATCGTAGCCTTCGGGCTTGTAACCAGGAACAGGAATGGTCTCTATTCGGTAGACACCTTCGTCTTGAGGGAGAAGGTGCAAACCGATTTTAGGCTCTACGACGTGGTTTAGATTCTTAAACTTGCCAACAGTGAGGCCATAGCCATTTTTACCGATGGGCTCTACTGCCATTGGTTGCGCGCACTGAGGGAACCATTCCTGGTGAGCATCCAGATATCGGGCTACGCTAGCCGCATCTGCATACATCTCCATATGGCCTATGTAGTTGCCTTGAAAATGCAAAGTGTCTTTAAGCGAAGTTACGTTCGTTTTTGAAGTTTTTTGTCCTTCAATCAGACTAGCACCCACCTTAAAAAATTGGGAGCTTGGCTGCGGAGAAGGTGCATTAGAAGGAAGTTGCATAGATTAGCGGCAAAAAGACAAAGAACATAGAGCGTCGAGGCTATAAAACCCATGTACGCAGGTGAGTATTTATGCGTATCAGTATTTATTCGTATGAAATAAGCCTGATGAGTCGCGCAGGGATACATCCATACAACAGTACCTACTGATAGTGTTCAAACACCTTCGTTGATCTACTGATCAATATGACGTAGCTTGTGCACTAAGACAGTGCCTATTGCTACGCTTAAGCGCCTATACTGCGCTCATGCACAGGATTCATTTGTAGGTATCAGAGGGCTTTGACGATGAAAGCACTAGTTGCAGGGGCGACAGGTCAAACTGGCAACCATATTGTAGGGTTGCTGCTAGCAAAGGGCATTGAAGTTCGAGCGCTGGTTAGGGATTTGGACAAGGCTGCGTCAGAGCTACCTACTGAGGCTGAGACTGTTGTCGGCAATGTGTTGGACAAAGCGAGTCTGACAGCGGCGATCACGGATTGCGATGTGCTATTAAGTGCGACGGGCGCTGCGCCTAGCCTTGATCCAACGGGACCATATCAGGTGGACTATGAGGGTAATAAGAACCTCGTGGACGTAGCTAAAGCAGCTGAGGTAGAGCAGTTTGTGATGGTATCGTCCCTGTGCGTGTCTAAGATTTTTCATCCGCTAAACCTGTTTTGGGGAATTTTATACTGGAAGAAGCAAGCGGAAGACTATCTAAAAATTAGCGGTGTGCCTTATACAATCGTGCGTCCTGGTGGCTTGAAGGCAGAGAACGATGAGCAGGCAATTGTAATGTCTGCGGCAGACACGCTGTTCGAGGGAAGTATTCCTCGAGTGAAGGTAGCGCAGGTCTGTGTGGACGCATTGGTCCACGAATCTGCGAAGAATAAGGTAGTGGAGATAGTAACCGCAGAAGAGGCAGCCACTCAGCCGATGGAAGCACTGTTTGCCAATATTGGCTAGCCGCACTCATCGATGTGACTAAGACTTAGCGATCGAGACTTAGCAGCCAAGGTTTAGAAGAACCAGCCGTAGCTATGAAGTCCTTTGCCCAGTATGTTGACACCCAGATAGCAAATCCACACCACTACAAAGCCAGAAGCCGCCAGGATTGCAGGCTTTCTACCTTGCCAGCCTTTGGTGATGCGAGCATGCAAGTAGGCGGCAAAGACCAGCCAGGTGATTAGCGCCCAAGTCTCTTTGGGATCCCAGCTCCAGTAGGAGCCCCAAGCTTCGTTTGCCCAGACTGCGCCAGCAATGATGCCGATTGTTAGCAGAGGAAAGCCTAGGCCAATGATGCGGTAGCTGATGTTGTCTAGCGTGTCAGCGAGCGTCAGCCGCTGGAAGGAAAGCGTGGGAGCTGTGTTTTCAGCAGACGTGCTTTTGACGGATGTCTCTTCAGCGACTGCGTTCTTGGTCGGTGCTGCTAGAACGGCTGTTCCGCCTCCGGTAGCGCTTCCTCCAGTAGAGAGGATCTGCTCTGTGACTACATTCTCTGCGGCTCTGTCTACGGCGAGTGAATTGGCTGCTTTCTTTAGCTGGTATTTACGATCGCGAAATCCCCCCGTACCCACAGAGCTGCCTTTAAGTTCTACAGCTTGACCACGAGTGACGATCAAGAAGGCGATCGCAATCAAAGATCCCACCATCAGCGCCGCATAGCTTAGCAGCATCACACTCACGTGCATCATCAGCCAGTTAGACTTGAGCGCTGGGACCAGCGGCTCAGAGACCTGCATCGCATCGGGCAAGGTCAGCGCCGCAAAAGCCGCGATGCCCATCGCTACTGGAGAAGTCACCGCTCCTACCCAGCGGCTGTCTGTCATCTTCTCGGCTGCAAAATGGACAGCCGTAATGCCCCAGGCAATAAAAAATAGAGACTCGTACAGATTACTCAGTGGGAAATAACCCCCTTCGATCCATCTGGCTGTCAGCAGCGCCGCCATCGCCAAATTGCCAGCCGCCATCCCTACGCCGCCAACGATCGGCAAAGCTTCGACCTTTTCAAACGCTAATCCGCTCCAGTAGGCCAGCATCGCTATAAATAAAACAGCGAAGGCAGCATTGTCTAACCAGCTTTCTAGGCCAGCAAGCGTTAGACCGGAAGCTAGACCAGAAGCGCCTATGCTGGCGAAACTGATGAGATTGGCAAAATCGAAGGCGACCATAGGGAGGCAGAGGTTTGTTTGAACTTTTTATCTTTTGGGAGGGTTAGCATTCATTCCTCTCTAATATCTTAGCGAGAGGATAGAACGGTGGAAAGTTTACAGACTACGCTACCAAGACTTTGAGTCGTATGAATGTTAAATTCATTCGGGCTTCTTGCTTGTAAGGGTATAGCGTTAGATACATTGATTTGATGGTACTGCTAAAGCTGAGGGCTCGCTCAGACAGCCAGTCAACCGATTTGATTTGTCACATTTGACTTTTGTTGTGCAAGTCACGGTTGATCGCATCAAGCTTTGAGTAAATAAGCTTCAAGTACAAGTTCCTTCAAGACAAGTTCCTTCAAGACAAGTTCAGAAATATACACGGTGAGAGAATTACAACCATGGAATTGGCAGCACTCTGGGAACGGTATCAGGACTGGCTCTATTACCATGAGGGACTAGGTATCTATGTAGATGTCAGTCGCATGAGCTTTGACGATCCTTATGCTGAGCAACTAGTGCCGAAGTTTGAGCAGGCTTTTGCGGCGATGGATGAGCTGGAAAAAGGGGCGATCGCCAATCCAGATGAAGGTCGTATGGTTGGCCACTACTGGCTGCGCGCGCCAGAACTAGCCCCTTCTGAAGAACTCAAAAAAGATATTGTCGAAACGCTCGAGAGCTTAGAATCTTTTGCCCAGAAAGTTCGCAGTGGTGCGATCGCCCCTCCAGGCCAGCCAAAATTCACCGACATCCTCTCCGTCGGTATCGGTGGCTCAGCTCTCGGCCCGCAGTTTGTGTCCAAAGCGCTAGCGCCTGCCGTTCCAGATATTGATATTCACTTTATCGACAACACCGATCCCATTGGAATTGATCACGTGTTTGAGGAAATCGGCGATCGCCTCAAAAGCACCCTAGTAATTATCACTTCAAAATCAGGCGGCACGCCCGAAACCCGTAACGGCATGGTCGAAGCCAAAGCTGCCTACGAAAAAGCTGGGCTGTCTTTTGCGAAGTACGCAGTCGCCGTAACTGGGATCGGCAGCAAACTAGAGAACATTGCCACTAGTGAAGGTTGGCTAGCGACTTTCCCCATGCACGATTGGGTCGGCGGTAGAACCTCTGAGCTGTCTGCGGTCGGACTGCTACCTGCAGCACTACAGGGCATTGACGTCCGAGAAATGCTGGCAGGAGCCAAAGAAATGGACGAGGCTACCCGCGTTCACGACCTGCGTACGAATCCGGCTGCGCTTTTAGCCCTATCTTGGTACTTCGCCGGGAACGGCACAGGCGAGAAGGACATGGTCGTGCTGCCCTATAAAGACAGCCTGCTGCTGTTTAGCCGCTACCTGCAGCAGCTAGTAATGGAGTCGCTAGGTAAGGAAAAAGATCTAGACGGCAATACGGTCTACCAGGGGATCGCGGTCTACGGTAACAAGGGCTCAACTGATCAGCATGCCTATGTCCAGCAGCTTAGAGAAGGCGTTCCCAACTTTTTTGCGACCCTGATCGAAGTGCTTAAAGATCGCGAAGGGCCTTCTGTAGACGTGGAGCCAGGCGTGACTTCGGGTGACTATTTATCGGGTCTGCTACAGGGTACGCGTCGGGCGCTGTCAGAGAATAACCGCGATTCAATTACCATCACGATTCCTGAGGTGTCGCCGAAGATGGTAGGCGCGTTGATTGCTCTGTATGAGCGGGCGGTTAGTCTGTATGCGAGCCTAGTCAATATTAATGCGTATCACCAGCCCGGTGTA
>JBCCOH010000165.1:0-9117 GCA_039111275.1 Cyanobacteria bacterium P01_D01_bin.1
CCCGAAGGGCGCAAACACTTGGACTATCCTTGCTTCGTTAGCAGCCACTGCACAGCAGCGCGGCGATTCGTTCATTGAACAAGTCGCTCACGCTATGGTGCTCAATGATAGAGCTGCTTAGGATTACGCTAAACACGTACTGATCCTACTGCCCAGACGGGCGCGACTAGAGGATGTGATAAAGCTGAAATATGAGGCGCTAAAGGCAGAGCGAACTGATTCTGCCTTGGCCCAGCGGCTGTGGGTGAGGGTGTTGGCAGCTTCTAGCACCGACCCAGAGGCGATTGAGGCGATTCAAAGGATTGCGCTGAATCGAGTGCGCTATTCGGGCAGCGACGTATCTGAGCCTCAAACAGCGGGTAGCCGTAGTCTTGAAGCACCTGTTACTGAATCTTCAGTTGCTGACCTCGCTAGAACCATCGAGCGCACGCCGCCAAAGCCTACGTTTGAGTTTGAGGTGGTGACGGTTGACGAGAAAGGGGTGGAGGTGAAGCGCGATCACAAGACCACTGAATACAGAAGAGAAGATCTCGGTAGCGGCGTCACCTTAGACATAGTAATGATTCCAGGCGGTACTTTCCACATAGGCTCATCGGTAGGCAAAGGTGACAAGGATGAATACCCTCAGCATCGTGTGAGCATCAAGCCATTTCTGATGGCAAAGCATCAGGTGACACAAGCGCAGTGGCGAGCCGTCGTAAACTTGCCGAAAGTAGAGCGAGATTTGAATCTAAATCCCTCCCGCTTTGAAGGGAATGACCGCCCGGTAGAACGTGTGAGCTGGGACGATGCTGTGGAGTTTTGTAAGCGACTTTCTACCTATGCTGGTAGAGAATATCGTCTGCCAACCGAGGCTGAGTGGGAATATGCCTGCCGGGCTGGAACGACTACGCCTTTCCACTTTGGTGATACTTTAACGGCTGATATTGCTAACTACGATGCCAACTACACCTACGCTAGTGGGCCGAAAGGAACCTATCGAGAGCAGACGGTAGAGGTCGGTAGCTTTCCAGCAAACGCATTCGGATTGCATGATATGCATGGCAATGTCTATGAATGGTGCGCGGACCACTGGCATGACAACTATGAGAGCGCGCCGACTGACGGAAGTGCTTGGATAACAGACGGTGACAGTGATAGAAGGCTGCTGCGGGGCGGTTCTTGGGTCGGCGATCCCATCCTCTGCCGCTCTGCCAATCGTTACGGGTACGCGCGCGACGTCAGGTCCTACATCATCGGTTTTCGAGTGGTTTGCGCCGCCTGGACTCTTGCGTAACCCTCTTCTCTCTTACCCCTTTACCCTCTTCACTTCTTTATCTTTTCTCTCTTTCGCGCGTAGGACCCTCCCCGGACTGCTGTGCAGCAGTCCGCCCCTCCCGAGGAAGGGAGTTGCTTCAGGAGGTGAAGATGTGGTTTTCGATCCCTCAAGGATACATTGCCTAAACAACTCTCCTCCCGTGGAGGAGTCCCCGCAGGGGGAGGTGGGCCCGTAACCCACGCTAATAGCCGACCCTTTACATCTGGACTTTGCACTATTCACCTGATAGATTTCGTCCAGGTCTGTCTCGTCTAGATCTAAACTCTGAAAACTAACTAAGATTCGCATCTCATGACTGACGAAAATCAAATATACGTGATTGTTGAAACGGAAGAACCTGAAGAAATCGCCGTCGTCGAAGGTACCCGCAGCGGCAGCAAGGACACAGGCCCTGGCTGGGATACTGCCGAGATAGTGCGCACGATTCAGCAGCGACGCGTCGCGGTCAATGCTAATAAGCTGAAAACTGAAATGAAGAAGCTAATCACTGTCGTTGATGATGTGTTTGAACAGGCCGAACCCACACAGACCAAAACAGGACTAAGCCTAGACGAAGTCACGCTATCCGTAGCCGTCAACGCCGAAGGCCAGCTCAGCATTCTAGGGACAGGTGGCAAGCTCGGCGCTTCCGGTGGCATCACGCTGAAGTTTGCTAGATCCAAGTAAACAGTGAGGTAACTACTCAGGCTTAAATTCAGGAAATCGGTCATATCTATGATCCGCCCCACGATTAAAAATCGGGGCTAACTGAGTGAAGTCCACTAAAGGGACTGATCAGGACTTTCCAAAAGGGCTCCAGGTCCAGAACAAGAACGGTGGTGTGGTTGAAGCGTAGAGCGAACCTCGTTCCTAGCCTCTTGAGCGGGCTTGATTTCGGTAGCCTCGGATTTTGATCGTGGGGCGATTCTGAGTAGTTACAACTTACCCAACCTACAATAGAGAAGACCGCCAAACCCCTGTGAAGCACTCACTGAGGCAAACATAATGGTTGCGCAGCCACCCGCCCGCTTACCCAGCACTACAGAGCTACCCTGCTCTGACGATACGCCTGTGGATAATGAAGAACAGAATCTGCTGCCTAACCTACTCTTGCTGGCACTGGCTAGCCTATGGGCAGAGCGGATGGACTGGTACTTTGCCGTTGATATGGCGGTGTATCACACTACTGGAGTCAGCCCTAGGGTGCCTGTCGTCCCAGATGCGTTTTTAAGCATTGGGGTAGAGCGGCAAAGGGCCAGTCAACCACGCGGTCGGTTGAGCTATGCGGTATGGGAAGAAGGCGATGTCGTTCCTATCCTAGCGATAGAGCTAGTGTCACAAACACCTGGCAAAGAATATGATGACAAGCTTGAAATTTATCGAAAGCTAGGTGTCTTGTACTACCTGGTGTACAACCCTTTGCACTGGCAGCGAGATCGACATCAGCCGTTTGAGCTGTACAAGCTAGGAGCTGGAGAATATCGACTTCAGTTGGGTGAACCCTTCTGGATGCCAGAAGTGGAGCTTGGCATTGGCCGCTCTGTGCAAGCTGTTGGCGGAATTGAGAGAGAAGTGCTGCTGTGGTTTGACCAGCAGGGGCAAGCCTATCCCTTGTCAGGAGAAATGAATAGTACGTTGCGATCGCAACTCAAAAAATCAAACCAGCAGCTTCAGTCAGAACGGCAGCGGACTGAAGCGGAACGACAGCGAGCAGAGCGATTGGCTAATTATGTGCGATCACTCGGCCTCGATCCAGACAATCTACCAGATTAGAACTGCCAGACTAAAAAACAGCACACGAGGCCTACTTCATCCGCTCCGTCAAATGTTCCCCAACTCTCAACGCATTCGCCATCACCGTCAACGCTGGACTGACGCTAGCGCACGAAGGAAAGAAGCTGCTGTCCACCACATAGAGATTGTCGATTTCGTGGGTTCGACAGTTCAGATCTAGAACAGAAGTAGAAGGGTCTGTTCCCATCTTTGCCGTGCCACACTGGTAGCCCGCAACTTCAACAGGGGTTTCTCCTCGGGGATAGACCGTACTTTGTCGAAGTCCTTGACCTGTATTTTCAAGGTCTTTGAGTACACCCATCCAGCGATAGACTAGGCGATCGTGGGCTTCTAAGTTGTTGGGCGTGAACTCGTATCGCAGCTTCTTCTTGGGTCTGCCGTAGCGAGAAAGCGTTTGCCAGTAAACGCGATTGTTCGGATCAGGCAGCACGCCCGTCTGTGCCCACCAGCCGATTGAGCGCTTGGCGAGGCGGTTTAGTCCTGCATCTGGGAGAAATCTGGCTAGGACTGAAAGTAAAGGCGGAGATTCTGCGAAGAGCAAATCTTGTAAAAGACCGCCACTATTTTCAATATGGCCTAGTGGATAGTCGAAGTCTCGCAGATCGCTCCAGTAGAAGTCGTTAATGCTGACGCTGGGCATGAAGGTGCCATCGTTCGTCACCGAATCTCGTTCTACAATCACCGTCATCAGGTGCTTCATTAGGTTTCGGCCTAGCTGATCGGAGCTGTTGGCTAGGCCGTGTGGGTGCTTGTCGTTAGCAGAGTCCAGCATGATGGCAACAGAGTTGACTGCGCCGCAGGCAAGTACAACAATGTCAGACTTAAACAAGAATGACTGCTCGCCGATTTCTGCTTCTACTGCCTTTATTTCTGTTCCGGTGGTGTTGGTATGCAGCCCGACCACCCTGGCGGAGGTCTTGAGCGTGACGTTGTCGTGCTTGATGGCTTTGTCAATGCCGAAGACTTCTGAATCTCCAGTTGGGTCGTCTTCCTGACGGGTTAAGCTCATGGGGAGTGAGGTAGGAAAGAGCCCTTCTGATTTGATTAGCTCGACGCTGGGCGCAATGATATCAGGATGATCCACGGCGGCGTGAGGGTAGCCTTTGCTGTGCAACGGTTCGGTCGGGTCAGCCTGCTGGTCGCCGTGAACCTGGTAGAGATATTCGGCCTCGGTGTAGTAGGGCTCCCAATCTGCATATTTTATCGGCCATTCGGGGGCGATGCCGTCTTGATAGGTAACGGCTTCAAAGTCTTTTTCGCGCATCCGCATTAGGGTGGCGTTGTAGATTTTGGTATTGCCGCCGATGGCGTAGTTCATTTGAGGAGAGAACGGCTCGCCTTCGATGTCGTACCACTGTTCGGGTGAGCGATAGCGGCCTTTTTGGAAAACGTCTACGTCGGCTCGGTTTTGATCTTCTAGGGCCATGCGATCGCCCCGCTCCAGCACCAAAATCCGCTTACCCGTCGGAGCCAGCTTCTGCGCTAGCGTCCCGCCCCCTGCACCCGTACCGACGATGATAATGTCGTAATGCCGATCGTCAATAATCATGAGCTACTGCCAGACATAAATCAAAATAAACAACAGAATCCAGATCACATCGACAAAGTGCCAGAACCACGAAGTCGCCTCTACGCCAAACTCTCCTTCCTCATAATTGTTCGGAATAAAAGAACGGCCCAGCATAATTCCCTGCAACAGCACGCCCGTAAATACGTGGAGCCCATGAAAGCCAGTCAGTAGATAGAACATGCCACCGAACACGCCCGAGGTAAAGCCAAAAGGCAATCCCATCCACTCCACCGCCTGTCCGTAGAGGAAAAAGCTACCCATCGCCATCGTCATCAGCCAGAAGATTCGAAAGCCCCAGAGGTTTTCTTTGTGCAAGAAGCGCTCAGCAAAATAAATCACGAAACTACTAGAAACTAGAACAACCGTGTTGACCAGCGGCTCGCGCACTTCTAGTCCTTCAAAGCCAGCGGGTAGCCAGTCGCCTGCATTCGTCTTGAAGACGATATAGCCCACAAAGAAGCTGAAGAAGATTACGCTTTCCGACAGCAGAAAAACAATGAAGCCAAACAGCCGATGATCTTCCTCTTCTTCATGACCGCTAGCATGCTCACTCAGAGCAGCCTTAGAATTCAAAGCTGGATCTATGCTAGTCATAGTGAGTTAGCCTCCCCTGCCAGGTTTGCAACTGGCGTCCTTTTCGATTCTTCTACAAAAGTCCCACCAGGATTGTTCGAAACGAGCGGTTCATCACTGCCATAACCATATGGCGGCGATACGATAATCGGAATCTCTTCAAAATTCTCGTGCGGTGGCGGCGAAGAGACTAGCCACTCTAGACCAATTGCTCGCCAGGGATTATCCCCTGCCTTATCTCCTTGCGTCCAAGAGCTGAGCATATTTAGGATAAAAGGCAGCGTCGAAACGCCTAGCAAGAATCCGCCTAGACTCGCAATTACATTCCAAAAGGCAAACTCAGGGTCGTAGGAAGCCACTCGCCTTGGCATACCCATCAGTCCGAGCGGATGCATGGGCAAAAAGATCAGGTTAGCGCCGATGAACGTCAGCGCAAAATGCAGCTTGCCCAAGCCCTCGTAGTACATCCGCCCGGTCATCTTCGGGAACCAGTGGTAGATCGCTGCGTAGAAGCCCATCACCACCGCGCCATTGATCACATAGTGAAAGTGACCTACGACAAAATAGGTGTTGTTTACATGAATATCGAACGGCGCTGAGGACAGCATAATGCCAGTAATGCCCGAGAACAGAAACATCGACAGTCCGCCTAGGGCAAACAGCATGGCACTGGTCAATCGCAGCTTGCCGCCCCATACGGTTGCTACCCAAGCGAATACCTTGATACCTGTGGGGATCGAGATCGCCATGGTGGTAAACATGAACAGCATCCGCATCCATCCCGGCGTACCACTAGCGAACATATGGTGAACCCACACCATCAGGCTCAGTATGGTGATTAGCAAAGAAGAGATAGTGACTACTCGATAGCCAAAAAGTGGCTTGCGCGAATAGACCGGAAACACTTCTGAGAATACGCCAAAAATCGGTAGAACAATGACGTAGACGGCAGGGTGAGAGTAAAACCAGAAGAAGTGCTGATAGAGCACCGGATCGCCCCCTTTAGCCGGATCAAAGAAGCTAGTGCCCACGGTCAGATCGAGCAGTAGCATTACCGCTCCTGCCGTCAAAGCGGGCAGACCAATCAGCTGAATCATCTGAGCCGATAGGACCGTCCAGCAAAAAGCGGGCATCTTGAACCAGGTCATGCCTGGAGCCCGCATTCTAAAGATGGTGGTAACGATATTCACCGCGCCCATAATCGAAGAGACACCTGATAGGGCAACGGCAACTAGCCAAAGCGCCTGTCCGTTGATCAAGTTTCCAGTTGGGTTTTGCAAGCTAACTGGCGGATAGGCCCACCATCCAGACTGCGACGGTCCGCCGGGCACAAAGAAGCTAGCAATTAAAATGACGCCAAACACGGGCACTAGCCAAAACGCGGCTGCGTTCAGTCTGGGAAAGGCCATATCCCTCGCGCCAATCATCAGCGGCACTAGATAATTCGCCAGCCCGTTTAGCATCGGGAAAGTCCACATGAACAGCATGATCGTGCCGTGCATGGTGAATAGGCCATTGTAGACGGTGCGATCAACTAGGTCCGCGTCTGGGGTAATTAGCTCACCGCGCATCAGCATTGCCAGCAATCCGCCAAACAAGAAGAAGATAAAGGCGGTAACGATGTACTGAATGCCGATGACTTTGTGATCGGTGCTAAAGCTGAAAAATCTGCGCCAGTTATCGGGGGCCTCTGGTTCTGGCGTGGGGGTCTGCTGTTCTGGTGGCTTCTCTAGAGTGACATTACTCATAGGAATTCTTCTCTGAACTGGTGTGATTGACAATAGGGGCAGGAGCGGGCTTGACGGTGGCCCAGCCAAGGCTGATGGTGCCTTTTTCGGCTTCGGCGAATTCGTCATAGGCCATGTTTTCGGCAGCGGTGGGCGGGTTCTGGGCGATCGCACTCAACCACCGCTGATAATCCTCTTCAGATTCCACCACCACGTTGGTTTGATTCGAGGCAAAATACGTACCGCTATAGGCCGAATCGCGCAGACGATAGCGACCCTCTCGAATTGGCGTAAATGAGAAGCTGATTTCTTTACCTGGAATAATATCTTGCTTCACTCGAAAAGCCGGAATATAAAAGCCATGTATCACATCTTCTGAGGTCAGCTTAAACTCGGCCCGCTGATTGACAGGTACATGTAGCTCTGTGCTGCTGACATCTTCCTCCGGGTAGCGAAACTCCCAAGACCACTGCCGAGAATGCACTTCAATATATGGATTGTCGCTGGGCGAGACATCCCCCGGCACGGGTTTTCTAGACTCACCCGGCACCGTATCAACCGTAGCCATCACCTTCGGCGCAATCGATTCGAGAATGCTCATCTGGTCATAGGTCTTGTAGCTGACCGTACCAATCCAAAGGATCAGCATAATTGGCACCGCTGTCCAAATTACCTCTAGCCACACGTTGCCTTCAATCGGCGGACCGTCGCTAGTGTCGTACTTCGCGGCCCGCTGAAAGATCATCGAATACAGCAGCGTCCCAACCACGCCAATGAAGATGAATGTACCGACCGCCGTCATAAAGCTAAATAGCTTATCGACTAGCACCGCTTCTGACGACGCCTGCGGCGGTAGCCATTTGTAGGCCTCTTGTCCCATCCATACGCTGATAGCAAAGTTGCCCGCTGCCAACGCGCTTAGTCCTAAGATTCGGCGTCGGTTTAGAACCCGCCCTAGATTCCGAGTTCTAGGTTCAGGGTTTTGACTAGTTCCGTCGTTAGTATTCACGTCACCTCTAGACTCGTTTGCTTCTCTCTGGCCTGTCTGTCTGGCCTGTCTATCTGGCCTGATTTAATCTTGTGGACCTATCTCTCTAGATCCTGTCTTTGGTGGCTTGGTCAGCGCCTCATCCGCAGGTCCATCTATTCTGTTGGGATCTAGACCTGCGTAGATCAGTCGATCGGCGGTAACGTGTACACCAAAATCGCTGCCAAGATGTGCGCCCAAAGTGCCCTGCGCAAACATCAGTCCGAAGATTAGCAGCCCTGAAAGTAGATAGCTCCACTCCACCTGCCGGGCTCTATCTTCTCGCCATAGATAGCGCTGAAATCCTCGCCAGATAGTCATCCCTACTATTAGCGCTAGCAGTAGCACGCCACCTAGACCGTGCCAGACCATTGTATTAGTCGCGTTCAGTCCCCAGGGGCTGATGATGTCGTCTGGGGGATCGGCCAGCAGAATTTCGTAGAAGCCAGCCGCGACCGTGAAGAAAGTGACAATTGCAGCGGCGACCATGTTAAACCAGCCCACGTCGTAGAGTCCGGCGCTGGTGACAGGAATGGCTAGGAACTTGAATATGGGCTTTTCTAGCGGGTAGAGGGCGGCAACGATGTCGAATGCGATCGCCACAATAAACAGCCCCAACGTCAAATGCACCAAATTAGGATGAATCGGAATTCCGTAAGGCAATCCGTTGCCCTCTAATAGAACTGGCATCCAAGAACTCATAGAAATATTAAACACACTTATCACTTCAGTAACCCCGACCGCGCCGCTTCCACCACCGCTTCTGTGTGCAAGCCATAGACCCACACCAGCTTGTCACCCAGATAAACCTGAAACAGCACAATCACTGTCAAAACAGCATTCATGCCCAGATAGGCCGCAGGTAGCTTACCCGGCGACTTCAGCCGGATGATGTAGCGCCAGCCAGTAATCGCCGCTAGAATCCCGGAGAGCGACCAGCCAATCAGGGTATGCAAGTTCAGATCGCCAGTCGCAGCGGCATAGGGCATTGCCAATCCTGCCTCTACCTGTCCGAACATAATCGCAATGAAAATAGAGATGGTGGCAAATACCATATTCCACCAGCCCGCCTCGTGCAGCCGAGAGTTCTTGGTAAAGTAGCCGATTGCATCACAGACCACAGCAAATA
>JBCCOH010000166.1:0-9038 GCA_039111275.1 Cyanobacteria bacterium P01_D01_bin.1
AGCTTAGTTTGTAGGTTGACTAGCTTGCCTTTTGCCCTGGTGCGGTGGAGCTGACCTTCGGAGATAGTGGCCACACCCGCCGAGTCGTAGCCTCTATACTCCAGCGTCTTTAGACCTTCGATCAAGATACTGCTAGCGGTGCGCGTACCAATGTATCCAACAATTCCGCACATACAAAAGACTCCTAGAGACAATAGGGACGGCTGACCTGCAAAGGCTACCTCAGTAGAGGTATTTTGACATTCTAGATCCCTACTTCAAAGTTGCTAGCTCTCATTCCTGATGCCTATCGATAGCACTCGGCAAAATTGAGTTCTGTTGTGAATGGCTGCAATCGCGATCGCAACAATAGAATAGAAGGTAAGCTGAGTCCTAGCTTCGATCGAGTGATTAGCCGCTATATCTTTGATAAACTTGGCAGTTCTTCTGCTGCCCTAGAGGTAAACATCTATGCCCGCTAGAGACCTGTATCACGAAGCAGTGAAAGCGGCTTTGGTTAAAGATAGCTGGGACATCCTTGCAGACCCTTTCCGTATTCAGTACAAAGACGTCGATCTATATGCTGACCTTGCTGCCGAACGACCCATCGCGGCTGAACGGGAAGGTCAGAAGATTGTTGTGGAGATAAAGAGCTTTGTGGGACGTTCCTTGATGACTGACTTTCATCTCGCGATGGGTCAATACAAGGTTTATCAAATGCTGCTAGAAGAAACGGCGCCGGAGTACGATCTTTATCTGGCGATAGACGACATCACGTATCAGAACTTTTTCAAGAAAGAAGGCATTAAGTTCTTAGTACGGACCAGCCAGCTTAAGATTTTTGTTGTTGATATAGAGCTACAAGAGATAGTGCAATGGATAAATTAGCTGGATATCGTCAAATTATTCAAAAGCTCTTATCTGAATACCGTGATTGGGCAGCGGGAGCAAATCAGGTAGGCGTACAGGAATGTGTTTCTTTTGATCCCGTCCGCGATCACTATTTTTTGTTCAGTGTGGGATGGGATAACAAACGGCGAGACTTCGGCGTCACGGTTTACCTCAGGATTGAGCACAGCAAAATCTGGATCGAAGAAGACTGGACTAAGCAAGGCATTGCCAATAATTTATTGGAAGCTGGCGTACCACCTGAAGATATCGTGTTGGGATTTCAGCATCCTCGTAAGCGATCGCTTACTGAATTCGCAGTTGCCTAACCGCTCGAGTGTCGATGTGATTGAATCCTTAGTTCGGATCGCTGAGTGCAGGGTTGGTGATGAACGTTTCATCGGTCAGACTCTCTAGAAAGGCAATTAAATCTTGTCTTTCTGATTCTGTGATAGAGAAGCCTGCAATAAAAGAGCTTTTGAGTGGGTTCTCGCTGCCAATGCCCGCGTTTGGCCCTTCTGTGATGGTTCGCCCGCCTGCTGCGTAGTGGTCGATTACTTCGGATAGCGTGGCGATGCTGCCATCGTGCATGTAGGGTGCTGTCAGCTCAATGTTTCGTAGGGTAGGTGCGCGAAAGTGGCCCATGTCCTGTGGATCGAGGGTGACTTCGGCGACGCCAGTATTGCCGGGTGGGTATGCGCCCTTGGCATCCAGGTTGTAGAGTCCGGTATTGTGGAAGGCAATCTCAGTGAAGCCAGAGCGTTCGTGACGGGCAGAGTCGCTGAAGTTCAGACCGCCGTGACAATGGAAGCATTCCATGCGCTCGCTGGTGAAGAGGGCTTCGCCGCGTTTGGCAGAGTCTGAGATGGCGGATTTGTCGCCGCCGTAGCGATAGCGGTCGTAGGGTGAGTTGAATGAAAGTAAGGTGCGCTCGAAGGCTGCGATCGCCTGAGTAACATTCCGTATGCTCACAGGATCGTCATCTTCTCCAAAAGCTGCCTCAAACCGGGCTAAATACTCAGGATCGTTTTTTAGGCTATCCAATAGCTCAACTTCTTTCCCAGCCATGCCCAGTTCAACCGGATCTTCCCCAAACAAGGGCACTAGCATTTGCTGCTCTAGATGCAGCATTAGTGGATTCGCCCAGGTTTGCACGGAATTGTAGGCTACATTTGTCAAGCTCATAGAATTGAGTCGATGGAAATCTCCAGTCGCACCTGGAGAGGTCTTTTTACCATCGGTAAAGGCCAGCGACTGCACATGGCAAGTTGCGCAAGAGAAATCACTCGTTACCGATAGGCGCGGTTCGTAGAACAGGTGCCGCCCCAGCTCTACTTTGGCCGCGCTCATCGGATTATCGTCCGGCACGACTGGCTTTGGCATCCAGCTAGGCAAATCCCATTGAAAGTCGCTACCGTCTGCCACTAGCTCTGAGCCCATCGCCTGGTCGAGGCCAATTGATAGGCCAAAGACGAGTATGCCTGTAAAAAGCCAGCTCAGCCAGCGACGTGATCGCTGCCCAGTAGGCTTGTTTTTCAGTAGTGAATTCCGCAGCAATGTTCTAGCTAGGTCTGTAGAAGGTCAATTTCTTTTAAACCTAACAAACTTGACTATCTGATGCTAAAGACGGTTTGTTCGGTTACGGGGCGATCGCCAAAGGGCAGTCCAAAGTTTTGCATGATGCCCATACAGTCACTATCCGTCGGACTAGACATACAGCCGATAGCCGTCCCTTCCTGATTCTCCGATAGATTCGTATCCGCCAGCAGCGCTGAGAGGTCGGTAACTACCACATCTTCCATCGGATCGAAGTCGGTCAGGACAATTTCAGCACGGTTAGGCACGCTACAGCTCACCGGGGGCTGCGCAGAGTCCATCTGACAGCCCACGCTCCCTAGATGAATGGCAAACGCCTGAGCTGTATCCGAGTCGCCAGCCGTATGCTTGTTTGCTGGCAAGTCAATATCTGCCATATCGCCATGCGCCCCATGATCATGCCCGGTATGATCATGCCCCGTATGGTCATGCTCCATACGGTCAGATTCACTCGCTCCCACCTCAGCGCTGACTGTCTCAAAGTCAAAACGGGCAAACTTGTAGCCGAAGTTCCAGTTCCACCACATCGAGGTTAGGTTCAGCGGCGAGGGGGCGAGCGTCGAATCAATGTGATTGAGCGCGAACGGCACACCTAGCGTAAACTTCAGCCCGTTATATTCACCGGGCGGCACCGCGCCGACAACCTGACCGCGAGTCTGCGTAGTACCGTTGGCGCAGGCACCTGTTTTATCTTCGAAATCGATTAGGGCAACGTTTTGATGCTGCCATAGATTGTCTTGCTCTAGCACCAAAGGAACCTCATTACCCTCGGCGTCAAGCAGCGCCACTTCTGATACATAGAACCGAAAATCTAGCGGCGTCACCATACTCTCCGCTGTGCCTAGCTGATAAGTCTCACCACAGGCAAAAGCCTCATCCCCCACAGTCCCCTCAAACTGAATCGTCACCATCTGACTATCCATCGGACTATCCTCTGCTTTGGCAGCTAGCTGACTAAAAGCAACGACAGGTAAAACAAAACTAGAGACAACAGCCGACTTAACCACTGAACTTAAAAGCGTTCGTCCAGCTAACCTTTTGAAAATCATGAATAGACGCAAACTATGGGGCAACATCTTACTTTACAGGTGAGAAAGAGAGAACTCAAACGACAGCAAGTCGAGTTAAATTTTACAGATTCTTCCATATTTAGCTACCGTTTGTTCTATTTTGTATCTTCCCCGAATAGTCTCTCGTTTTCAGTCTAACTAGGTACCTCAGCGGCATAGAATATCTGCAACAACAGCGTGTGCGGCAGAGAAGATGATTCGATTGAGTGGATTGTTTGGGTGGATTGGTTTGTTTTCGTTTGTTGTAGCGCCCTGCGCGATCGCCCAAGAGCCTCTCTTACATAGGCACCTAGTACAACACCTATCACAGTCAGAGCGTCAGCCTTCTAACATAGTCCCCAACCTTAGACAGATAGTGGGCGTAGAGGTGATCGCAACCGCAGACGGACTGACACTACGGCTAACGGCTACCGTCCCTCTATCAGAATCTGAAACATCAATGGTCGGTAGCGCTGCAATCATCGAGATACCGAACGCTGTCTTAGCGATAGAGGAAGACATTTTTGAGCAGTTCAGTCCTGCCGAAGGGATCTCGCTTATTCAGGTCACTCAGCTCGATAATGATCGAGTCAGTATCGCCGTGACCGGGACGAATGCGCTACCGGAAGTAGAAGTCGTATCAGGAACAGCAGGACTGACCGTAGGCATAACGCCTGGAGCGATATCAGACAGTGCAACAGAGCGTGACACAGACAGCGGACTAAGGCTGATTGTCACCGATGAGGTTGACGAGGGCTACAATCCGTCGACGACTGGCACTGCTCTAGGCATAGATACGCCGCTTCGAGATACACCCTTTTCGGTTGATATCATTCCGCAGGCAGTGATCGAGGATCGGAACGTTGTCGAATTAGGCGAGGCGTTAGAGACGGCTGGTAGTGTAGTTGACTCTGGCGGTAGAGGCGTTAGTCGAGATGGCCCAAACTTCTTGATTCGCGGATTTCCCGTCATCGATAGTATTTTTCGCGACGGTATTGCCACCAGCTCATTAGCACCAATTAGTACCGAAGACATTGAACGGGTCGAGGTGCTACGAGGGCCTGCCTCTATCTTGTTTGGACAAGGAGAGCCTGGTGGCATTATCAACCTAGTGAGCAAACAGCCACTAGCCGATCCGTTCTACTCAATCTCGGCTACCGTCGGCAGCTTTGATACCTATCGCGGCGCCTTTGATATTTCTGGGCCGCTAAACGAAGAGAAAACCGTCAAGTATCGGCTGAATCTGGCTTATGAGAATTTGGGTAGCTTTCGCGACTTTGTTGATAGTGAGAGCGTCTTGATTTCTCCGGTGATTACTTGGGATATTAGCGATCGCACCTCCATCGATTTCCACGGTCGATACGCCTACGACCAAGAAACGATAGACATCGGTATCCCAGCGTCGGGGGATGGCGTTGTAGACGTGCCGCGCAGTCGCTTCCTCGGAGAAAATTTCTCCGAATTCACACAAGATCAGTTCAGCCTCGGCTATCGGCTGGATCATGAATTTAGCGAAGCCTGGTCATTGCGCCATGCCACTCAGTATTTTCAGTTCGAGCCCGAAAGGTTCGGGCCGCTGTCTTTCGGCTTCGACGAAGCAACCGGAGACCTGTCCCGCTTCGAATACTTTGCTGACGATAGCGTCCAGCAGTTTTTCACTAATGTCGAAGCCGTAGGCCGCTTCAACACAGGGCCTGTCGAACATCAGCTTCTATCTGGCATTGAGTATCGGCGCGATCTAGAATCGCCTTCTTTCCAGGTTTTTCCGCTCTATACACCAATCAACGTATTCGACCCGGTGTACACAGAAGAACCCTATGAAGCCAACCCCGACTTCTTTCGCGATGGCATCACCAATACTATTGCCCTCTACCTTCAAGACCAGCTTGAGATTACTCCTCAGCTCAAGCTCTTGGGAGGATTGCGATACGATTTAGTCTCTCGCTCAATCTCAGAAGAAGACTTAGACGAACCTAGACAAGATGATTTTGAATTCTCTGATGAAGGATTCTCGCCTAGGTTTGGAGTCGTGTACCAGCCCATAGACCTACTCTCGCTCTACGCCTCTTATACCGCCTCGTTCAACCCCTCTACTGGCGTTAGCCGTAACGAAGACGATTCAATCTTTGATCCTGAGACCGGAAGACAGTTTGAGGTCGGTATCAAGACCGAACTGTCTGACGCTTTGAGCCTAAACTTCGCTGCCTTTGATATTCGTAAAAGGAATGTCCAGGTACCTGATCCTGATAACTTCCCTTTTTCTAGACAGACCGGAGAGCTAGCCAGTCGTGGCCTCGAACTTAATCTCGACGGAGAAATTCTACCGGGCTGGAATATGACAGCAGCCTACACCTATCTCAACGCTTTCGTACGCGACGATACTAGAGAAGATCTCGTCGGCAATGACTTTGCTAACGTGCCAGAAAATCAGTTCAGCCTCTGGACAACTTACGAAGTTCAGCAGGGCAGTTTGGAGGGGCTAGGAGCTGGGCTAGGACTGTTCTATGTGGGCGATCGCCAAGGAGATCTCGACAACACATTCACACTACCAAGCTACCTGCGCACAGACGCTGCCCTGTTCTACAAACGCAATAACTGGCGCACCCAGCTCAACTTCGAGAATCTGTTCAACACCAACTATCTGGCATCCTCTACCTTTGGCTTTAGAACCAGGGTCAATCCAGGCGCACCCTTCGGCGTCTCGGCTAACTTCTCAATTGAGTTCTAGCAGAAGAAACCTTTGCTATGGCTATCAAAACTCCATACGATACTGGATACCAAAATTCGCTGGCGCACCGAAGGTCGAAGGCAGAGTGCCACCGATGAAATCGACCTGAGAGGTTAGCGGTCGGTAATCAAATATATTGTTGGCAAATAGATAGAATCCTCTTCGTTCATCTATTTCATATCCAGCTCTAGCATTTACTAATACGTACGGGCTTTGTTCTAATGTATTACCATCATCAAAGAATGTCGATCCAAACCCCTGAAGTTCTAGCCTGCCAAAGAGACCATCAAGCGAACGATACTGAGCAGCCAGATTGAATGTGTAGTTCGGCGAATAGGTCAGACGGTTACCTGTGAAGTTGCCTAAGTTCGGATCTACATAGTCGGTGTACGTAGCATCAAGTAGACCAAGACCAGCCGTCAGATTCAGACCGTTGATCGGTCTAGCGCGCAGCTCAAGCTCCAAGCCGTTGATCGTCACATCAGCATTATCAACAAAGCCAAAAAGTCCGGTGGCTGGGTCAGTAGAAGGCACCTGAAAGTCTCTGATCGGATTGTGAAATACAGAAAGGTTGGCCGTTAATCGGTCCTGAAGGAAAGAAGATCGGATTCCCGCCTCGTAATTCCAGGACTTTTCTTCGTCAAAAAAGAGCTGTTCTGGCACTGAGGCCCTAAAGTTTACGCCCTGAGCGCGATATCCACGGGAAACAGAGCCATAGGCCATGATGTCTGGTGTGACGTCATATTCCAAAGCAAAACGCGGTAAGAATTCGCTGCCATTGTTGCTTTCATCGCTAAAGGTAGCACCGCTAGCAACCTCAGAATCTTCGAGCGTGCTGTTGAAGATCTCATAGCGCAGTCCGGCTGTCAGTGTTATCGGCTCAACTGGTCGATAGCTTGCCTGTCCGAAGATGGCATAGGTTTGCTCATCGAGAAAGG
Organism: Cyanobacteria bacterium P01_D01_bin.1; assembly: GCA_039111275.1. GTDB lineage: Bacteria > Cyanobacteriota > Cyanobacteriia > Phormidesmidales > Phormidesmidaceae > Phormidesmis. Next base: position 7,179 of record JBCCOH010000166.1, read on the forward strand.
CTCTTGTCAAGCTGAGGCCAGGACCAAAGGCAAAGTCTGATCCAAAGCGAAATCCTTCTTGGTTCACATTGAAATTGCGATCCTCAAAATAAGCACCGACTAGCCATAGAAAAGGACCGTCTTCCGCAGCAGACTGTAGGCGCAGCTCTTGGCTCAGAACAGTGGAGTCGATATCAACAAGCTGTTCTATCACATCAAGATCAGTACCATCAGAGTCGTTCTCGAGCTCTTGCCCAGAAAATCGCCTAGCAGTAATTGAAGTGAACCGTAGGCTAGAATTCTCGTAGTTGACGCTCAAAGATTGAGCATTAGTATCTAGGTTGTTAAAACCTTCAAATTCGCTGTCTGTCTCAGAAGGGTCTCGGTCTAAATCAGGACGACCGATGGGCAAAGTGCCGTCCCGGTAGCGGTCAAAAGAAGTATTCAGCAGCAGATCCCAGCTGTCAGAAGGCTCCCACAGTAGCTGAGCCCGACCACTGCCACCAGTTTCAAAGTCAACGTCCTCTCCGGTATTGACATTGATCAAGAAGCCATCTCTTTGCTTAAAGTCGCCGGAGAGCCGATAGAACAAACTATCCTCAATAATCGGGCCGCTGGCGCTAGCTCTAATGTCTGGACTCACAAAATTTCCGATAGATGACGAAATTCTGTACTCCGGTTCGTTAGTCGGCCTGCGAGTATTGATATTGACAACGCCTGCGATCGCATTTCGTCCATACAGCGTAGATTGCGGACCGCGTAGCACTTCTATCTGCTCTAAATCGGTAAGGTCTAAATCGAGAAAGCCGTTGTAGTCATAGGGCACATCGTCAATGTAGAAGGCTGCTGAGTCTCTAGAGAGAAAGTTAAGATTGCTTAGACCGCGAATGCTGTAGAGGAAAAAGCTTCTATCAGGCGTATAGGCGGTGAAGTTCGGGGTTGACCCGGCAATTTCTTCTAGAGAAGTAATATCGTCGTCTTCAATTTCCTCAGTCGAGAAAGCCGTTATGCTGAGGGGCACATCTTGCACTTCGTCCGGGCGCTTCTCGGCGGTCACGATTAGCCGCAGTCCACCGAGATCCTCAAAGTCCTCGGGGTCATCAGCGGACCCATCGACGGTATCGTCAACAGATCCCTCATCTTCTGCTTGAGCGGTTGCTAGAGAGCTAACCGCACTAATTATCAGCCTTTGCGAATCAGTTGCAACCTCGGCAGTGGGTGTCGTTTCGCTACCAATGATTTGAATGCGCACTTGTTGCGGACTTTGCTGCGTGACTTCCACTATCTCGAAGCCAGGGGCAGGTGATTCTAGTCGAAAGTCACTACCAGTCGGTGTCGCCAATACCGCATTATCAATATCGGCAATCAAGGCGTTCCCTTCGATAGCAAAGAAAGGTCGCGCTAGCGTTCCTGACGTGGTGTCTATAACCAGATCAATACCGTCATCAGATTGAACCACACGAACATCAACGATTTCGAGCGGTTCTGATTGCTGTGTAAGCCGTAAATCTGTCGATGTGGTAGATGTTTCGATTGCGCGCCCAGCGTAGATTCCTTTACCGTGAACACCCTCCATCCTGGCTGTCAGCAACATAAAAACAGTCGCGACAACATACCCAAACGTCTTCAATTTCAAGGAATTTACCCACTCTTCTCATCACCTATCCTCACTATTCTTTATCCGAGGAAAAGCTGTCAATTGACTGGCTGTCGAGACAGTAGAGGGGATAGGAAAAAGGTATATAGCGATTCTCAGTTGAGTGAGGTACAGTAGCAACAATGAGCAAACCAGTGCTCGATATCAGTCAACGAGACCGCGTCGAAAGCTTGTGTGATGGCCTCATCCAACGTTTTGTAGGTCCGTGCTGCGGTTGAGCGAAT
>JBCCOH010000167.1:0-8949 GCA_039111275.1 Cyanobacteria bacterium P01_D01_bin.1
CCCTCCTGCTCTACCCCCCCGGCCTAGACTTCATCATGGGCTTCTTCGGCTGTCTCTACGCAGGCATCATCGCCGTCCCCGCCTATCCCCCCCGCCGCAATCAGAGCCTAGACCGATTGCAGGCGATCGCCCAAGACTGCTCCCCCACCCTCGCGCTCACCACCCAAAAAGTCATCACCGACACCCAAAAAACCTGGCAAAAAGACCCCCTTTCCTCAATCCTAACCTGGCTAGCCACAGACGCCCTCCCTATCCCCCACTCCCCTACTTCCTCACTACTCTACGAGAAGGGCAAAGCCCTACATTATTCCTCGTTCTTTGTTCCTCCTTCCGCCACCGCCTTCCTCCAATACACCTCAGGATCTACTGGCACCCCCAAAGGCGTCATGGTCTCGCACGAGAACATGCTCCACAACAGCGAAATGATCTACGTTTGCTTCGAGAGCGAACCCGACCATACAGGCGTCTCCTGGCTCCCCTTTCACCACGACATGGGCCTCATCGGCGGCGTCCTACAAACTGCCTATGGTGGCGGCACGGTTGTGCTAATGTCACCCGTTGCTTTTTTGCAAAGGCCTATCCGCTGGCTACAGGCCATCTCAGACTACAAGGTCGTTACCAGTGGCGGGCCTAATTTTGCCTACGAGCTGTGCGTCCAAACCGCCAAACCAGAACAGATCGCTGCTCTCGATCTTAGCCGCTGGAGTCTTGCATTTACAGGCGCAGAGCCGATCCGCCCTGAAACTTTAGAGAAATTTTCAACTACATTTGCGCCTAGCGGATTCAAGAAGAACACTTTTTATCCTTGCTACGGTATGGCCGAAACTACGCTACTGGTGACAGGGGGTAGCAGAGGCGCAGAGCCAGTGATATACAATGTCAATCGAGATGCGTTAGAGCGTAACCAGGCGATCGTCAGCTCTATCCCGGCAGAAAGCAAGCCAGTTGTTGGCTGCGGTCGTAGCTGGCTAGGACAAGAAGTCAAGATTGTTGATCCTGAAACGCTTTCACCTTGTGAAGAGGGAAGAATTGGTGAGATTTGGGTGGCGGGTAAGAGTATTGCAAAGGGCTACTGGCAGCGACCAGAGCAGACGGAACAGACCTTTCACGCCAAATTAGCGGGTAACGAGAACAATTTTCTGCGTACGGGCGATCTTGGTTTCTTTCGCAATCAGGAGCTGTTTATCACTGGACGGCTGAAGGATATCGTGATCATTCGCGGGCGTAATCACTATCCTCAAGACATTGAGCTGACGGTGGAAAGTGCGCATGAGGCTATGCAAGTTAGCGGCTGTGCGGCTTTCTCTGTGGAAAAGAATTTGGCTGAGCAGCTGGTGGTGGTAGCAGAGGTGACACGTGCCTATCTGCGGAGTTTGAATGAAGATGAACAGGTTAAGAATGAGATCGTTCTAGCTATTCGACGGGCGGTGTCTGAAGCGCATGAGCTCCAGCTGTATGCAATCCAGCTGCTGAAACCAGGTAGCTTACCAAAGACCTCTAGCGGGAAAGTGCAGCGAAAGCAGTGCTGCCGTCAGTTTCTGAACGATAGTCTGTCGGTGGTTGGAGAGTGGAAGCGAGAGCTTCAGGCGGTGGCTGCGCCTGCTGAGGAGTTTTCTGTTGTATTAGCTGAGCTATCAAATGAGCAAGATAGAATCCGGGCGGTAGAAGCTTGGCTAACGCATAGAATCGCGCAGAGAGTGCAGATATCGCCTGCTGAGATTGATCGGCAAGAGCCGCTGGCTAGCTATGGTCTGAGTTCTTTGCAAGTGATTGAGATGTCTACTGAGCTTGAGGCTTGGCTGGGGCATCCGGTGATGCCAACGATTGTGTACGACTTCCCGACGATTGCGGCACTGGCTCAGCAGCTGGTGGTTGGAGAATCGCAGGCGGTCGGATCTGAGGCTTTGGGACAAACCAGGGAGCAGAAAGGGAACTTGGGGGAGGCGGTCGCACTCATTGGCACAGCCTGTCGCTTCCCTTGCGCACCCAATGTCCAATCCTTCTGGCAGCTCTTACACAACGGACAAGACGCCATCACAGAAGTCCCGCTCTCACGCTGGGATGTAGACCAGCTTGATTCTGTTCTACCTACTCAAAAAATGGCTCAAAAGGTAGCCAGGTGGGGCGGTTTCCTGAAGCAAGTTGACCAGTTCGATCCCAAATTTTTTGGCATTTCGCCAAGGGAAGCTACCTACATGGACCCGCAGCAGAGATTGCTGTTGGAAGTCTGTTGGGAAACTCTGGAAAATGCGGGACTCTCTGCGGATGAGCTAGCGGGCAGTCAGTCGGGTATCTTTCTGGGCATTAGCAATGGCGACTATTCTCGTGTGCAGGGCACCCAGATAAACACAGATGTTTACTACGGTACGGGAAACGCTTTTAGTATCACGGCCAATCGACTCTCTTATCTGTTTGACTGGCACGGACCGAGCTTTGCAATCGACACGGCTTGTTCTTCTTCTTTGGTAGCGGTGCATCAAGCCTGTCAGAGCTTACGGACGGGTGAATGCGACCTAGCGCTAGCGGGCGGCGTGAATTTGATTCTAAATCCCCAGCTAACCGTCACCTTCTCTCAGGCGCAGATGATGGCGGCAGATGGCAAGTGCAAGACTTTTGACGCTAGCGCTGATGGCTACGTTCGTAGTGAAGGCTGCGGCGTAGTGGCGATGAAGCGGCTGACAGATGCGCAAAGGGATGGGGATACAATCCTGGGCGTTGTTCAAGGATCGGCAGTCAATCAGGATGGCCGCAGCAATGGATTGACCGCACCGAATAGTTTGGCACAGCAGAGCGTAATTAGACAGGCGCTGGCGAATGCTGGCATTAGTGCAGAGCAAGTTGATTATATTGAGGCGCATGGCACAGGGACTTCGCTAGGCGATCCGATTGAAGTGAATGCGCTCAAAGAAGTCTTTAGTCAGAACGGTGAAATCTCTTCAGCAGAAGAGCATACCTGTCTACTAGGTTCAGTGAAAACCAATATTGGTCATTTAGAAGCTGCTGCGGGCATGGCTGGCTTGATCAAGGTGCTGCTGGCTTTGCAGCACGAAGAAATTCCGCAGCATCTACATTTTGAAACGCTCAATCCGTACATTCAGCTAGAAAATACACCGCTACGGATTCCAACAGAAAACAAAGCCTGGCCCGCTGGTGAAAGGCGGCGGATTGCAGGAGTTAGCTCCTTTGGTTTTGGTGGGACGAACGCACATATTTTAGTTTCAGAAGCACCACAGAGCAGAACGGAGGATGCTTCTAACCAAGCGACTCCATCGAAGAGTTTTGAGACTATAACAGAACGTCCGCTTCATCTATTTACGCTCTCAGCAAAGAGCAACGAAGCGCTGGAAATGCAGTTGTTGCAATATCAGGACTGGCTGAGACAAAACGGCGATGTTTCTGTAGCGGATATTTGCTACACCGCGACTGTAGGGCGATCGCACCACTCCCACCGCCTCGCCATCGTCACCTCATCCACTACCCAGCTACAGCAACAGCTCCAAACCCTCTCTGCCAAAGCCAAACCTATTTCCAACAAGCCACCAAAGATCGCCTTCCTCTTCACTGGCCAAGGCTCGCAATACATAGACATGGGCCGTCAACTCTACGAAACCCAACCCGTTTTCCGCAAAGCTATTGACCAATGCGAACAGATCCTTAGCCAAAAAGAAGTTTCCCTGATAGATCTTCTATATCCCACTCCTCTAGCACATCCACCCACTTCATCCTTCCGCCTTTATCCTTCCGCCTTAGACGACACCGCCCACACCCAGCCCGCCCTCTTCGCCATAGAATACGCGATCGCCCAGCTCTGGCAGTCCTGGGGAATCGAGCCCAACGTAGTTCTCGGTCACAGTGTCGGTGAATACGCAGCGGCCTGTATCGCCGGAGTCTTTAGTCTAGAAAATGGACTGTTGCTGATTGCAGAGCGGGGACGACTGATGCAGGCGCTGCCTGCTAGCGGTGAAATGCTGTCGATTCTAGCAACGGTAGAACAGGTAGAGGAGTGGATTGCGCCGTATCAAGCGCCGTCGGCGCGAGTGAGTATTGCGACGATTAATGGGCCAGCTAGTGTGGTGATTTCGGGTGAGGGGGAAGTGGTGAGCGCGATCGCCCAAACCCTCACTGAACAAAATATCAAAAACAAGAAGCTCACAGTTTCCCATGCTTTTCACTCGCCCCTAATGGCCCCGATGGTAGAAGGTTTCGCTACCATTGCAAAAGAGATCAAATATTCGCGACCAAAAGTCCCCTTTATCTCCTGTCTGACTGGGGAAATGGCCGATAGAGAGATTGCCACTGCTGACTATTGGATCCGTCACATAGAGCAGCCCGTCAAATTTGCCGCAGGAATGGCTAGCTTACAGAAGAAAGGCTGTTCTATCTATCTAGAAATTGGACCGAAGCCGCTACTGCTGGGCATGGGGAAACAGTGCTTGCCGTCTGATAGCTCTAGCCTTTGGCTACCTAGCTTGCGCCCAGAACAAGATGACTGTCAGCAGATACTCAGCAGTCTTGGTCAGCTATACACAAAGGGCACAAAGATAGACTGGAAAGCGTTTAACAACGGATGCTCTTATCAAAAGGTTCTCCTGCCAACTTATCCATTCCAGAGACAGCGCTATTGGCTAGAACCACCAGCACCGTCTTCTACGCTCAATTCTCTATCTCACTCTACAGCTGACGACAGCCTACATCCCCTAATCGGTCAGCGCTTCTCCTCCCCCGTTCCCCCCGCACAGTTCCAAACGCAGATCAGCCCTCAACAGCCCGCCTACCTTACGCATCATCGTGTCTTCGGCCAAGCCATTCTACCAGCGACCGCTTATCTTGAAATTGCTCTAGCTGCCGCAGTCAAAACAGCCGAAATCTCCTCGCCTGCCCAAACGCTAACCAACGTCACGATCAAAAGAGGACTCATTTTGTCCGACGATCGCACAGCGACTGTTCAGACTGTCATAACGCCTCAGGCGGACGGTGCTAAACAGTTTCAAATCTTCAGTCTAGAGAAAACAGATGGCAAAACAACAGAACCTAGTTGGCTATGTCACGCCGAAGGAATCATAGAACCCATTGGCAGCCCACCGCCATCACCGATCAATTTGAAGGAACTGCAAGCAAACTTCGTACAGCAGATCCCCGTTGCTAAGTACTATGACAAGCTGCGTGATCGCGGTCTAGAATACGGCTCTGATTTCCAAGCAGTTCAACAGCTTTGGGCCTTGCCAAATCAAGCGCTAGGCAAGATTGCTTTGCCCGAGTCGCTAATCAAGCGTGCCGATACCTACCGACTGCACCCAGTCCTTTTAGATGCCAGCTTCCAAATCCTAGCCGCTGCAATCGGAGAAACTAATGCGAAAGAAATCTATCTGCCCGCAGGTGTTGAGCAGCTACAGCTTTACGGACCTTTAGGCACTTCTCTATGGGCAATCGGTTCTATTGACGAGTCCGACTCTGCTGACACTCTTTCTAACGGTAGACGGGCGAGACATCTGATCGGCAATGTGCAGTTGGTCAGCTCATCTGGCGTAGTGGTCGCCGAGGTCAAAGGACTGATGCTCAACCGCACAAACAGAGATATTTTGATGCGTTATCTTCAGCCGGAAGTGCCGCCTGCGCTGTACGAGTTGACTTGGGAGGTAGCGCCGCTTGTCTCTACACCTGCACCTATCTTTCCGACTGAGGACAACTGGCTGATTGTTGTTCCTAACCTAGAGTCTGAGATTGTTTCGCAGTTGGTAGAACAGATTGAGGGGAGGGGCGATCGCGCCATAAAAGTCTCCTTCAGCAGCAGTTTCCGGACGCTAGACTCTCAGTACCATCAGCTCAATCCAACTAACCCAGAAGATTTTGATCAGCTAATAGAACTGTTCGCTGAAACCCCAGTAGAAGGCGTCATTTATTTAGCTAATACAGACCTGAGCGATACAAACAATCAGAATTTGGGCTGTGCTAGCGTATTGCATTTGGTACAGGCGTTAGCCAAGGCTCACGTCTCAACTTCTCTGTGGTTAGTCACGCAAAGTGCTCAGCGTCTTTCGATAAAGTCCGCTCAGGAGTCAGACGGACTACATTTCTCCCAAATCTATCAAGCCTCCCTATGGGGGTTGGGCCGAGTGATTGCTCTAGAGCATCCTGAACTGAACTGTCGCCGGGTTGATTTATCTTCTAGTTCGCAGGCGATCGCATCCGACATCAACCAGCTCATTCAAGAGCTTTATTCACCTACTCTCGAAGACCAAATCGCCTATCGTCAAGACAAACGCTACATTGCTCGGCTTGCGCCTTACCGGCCGCAGAGCAATCTTCTTCCTATTCCTGCTGGTCAGTCATTCCAGCTTAAGCTGAAAGAATATGGCCTGATTGACAATCTCGAACTGCTGCCGATTCAGCGGCGATCGCCCGCTGCTAATGACGTAGAAATTCAGGTCGCAGCCGCTGGGCTCAACTTCCGCGACGTGCTAAATGTTCTAGGTTTGTTGAAAGAATATTACGCTGAATATTTAGGCATCACTCACGCAAACCAGCTTACCTTCGGCTTTGAGTGCGCAGGTACGGTGGTTGCGAAAGGCGAGCAGGTCACTCATCTGAACATTGGTGATGAGGTAATTGCAACAATGCTCACCGATAGCGTCAGTCGCTTTGTGACCACCCGGTCAGAGTTCGTGATTCCAAAGCCCGCTCAGATCAGCTTTGCGGAAGCAGCTACGTTGCCTCTCGCTTTTTTGACAGCTTATTATGGATTGGAGTCGCTGGCGAAGATCCAGGCGGGCGACCGTATTCTGATCCATTCCGCAGCGGGGGGCGTCGGTCAGGCGGCAGTCCAAATTGCCCAGCGGGCTGGAGCTGAAATTTTTGCGACCGCGAGTACTGGTAAGTGGGACTTTCTCAAAGAACAGGGCATTGAGTATGTTATGGACTCTCGCAGTCTTGATTTTGCCAATCAAGTTCTAGAGATAACCGAAGGCGAAGGCGTTGACATTATCCTCAACAGCTTGAACGGAGACTTTATCGACAAAAGCTTTGAGGTGCTTGCTCCAAACGGACGGTTCGTAGAGCTTGGCAAGATTGGCATATGGGACGAACAGCAAGCTAAACATACTTATCCCACTGCCCAGTATTTCCCTTTTGATCTCGGAGAAGTCACCAAAGAAGACCCAGAGTTCATCCATAATCTATGGAAAGAGCTAGGTGATTTGTTTGAACAAAGAGAGTTTAGTCCTTTACCAATTAAAACTTTCTCTATTCAAGAGAGTCAGCAGGCGTTTCGATACATGCAGCAGGCCAAGCACATTGGCAAAGTGGTGCTGACCCTGCCTGCGATCGCCAGCAGCCAAGACCGAACTGTTTCTATTAACGGCAATAGCTGCTATCTAATCACTGGTGGACTCGGTGCCTTGGGTCTAAAAGTGGCGCAGTGGATGGCGGAGCAGGGCGCTCAGCAGATAGCATTGATGGGACGCAAAGCGCCGTCAGAGAACGCTCAGCGGGTGATTGAGCAGTTGGAATTGTCAGGGGTGACGGTGACGGTTTTGTTGGGAGATGTGGCGCGATCGCCCGATGTAGAAAACATTATCAGCCAGCTCTCAGAAAGCTCAAGACCGCTCAAAGGCATTATCCACGCAGCAGGCATTCTAGATGACGGCCTACTCTCCAAGCTCTCCTGGAAGCAGTTTTCTAAAGTAATGGCTCCCAAAGTTGAAGGCGCTTGGAATTTGCATCAGGCGACGCAGTCTCTATCTCTAGACTTCTTCGTTTGCTTCTCCTCTATCGCCTCTCTAATTGGCTCTCCTGGGCAAGGAAACTATGCCGCTGCTAATGCCTTTATGGACGCGCTGATGCAGTATCGAAGCGCAGCAGGTCAGCCCGGATTGAGCGTGAACTGGGGACCGTGGGCGGAGGCTGGCATGGCAGTGCAGTTGGATACAGACTTTCAGGACCGGATGAGCGCAAGGGGAGTTACGCTACTCAATCCGGTCAAGAGTTTGCAGACGCTGAGCGAGCTAATTACCCAGGCAAAGGCCCAGACAGCTGCTCAAGTAGGTGTGCTGTCAGTAGACTGGCTTAGATTCTCTTCGCAACTGCCGCCGGGTGTTTCTTTGCCTGTTCTAGAGAATTTTAAATCTGCTGTTAGCGGCGATGAGGGCGATCGCCTACAAGGACTAGAACAGCTAAAGCAAGTCCCTGCCGCAGAACGACGCAATCATCTAATGGCCCACATCCAGGCAGAGATTGCCGATGTCCTAGGCTACAGCTCACCAGAAGAGATCGCCTTGAATCAGCCGCTCGCAGACCTAGGCGTAGATTCCTTAATGGCCGTTGAGTTAGCCAACCAGCTAGAGTACAACCTAGGTCCGACTATCCCAGCTAGCTTCTTATTCGAGCATCCCACCCTAGAAGGACTAGTAGAGTACCTGATCGAACAAATGCCATCTGTCGAATTCTCAGGATAGACTGTCAATATTCAAGCATGCGTAGAAGGCAAAGCGACTATGAACACGAAGCTAGCAGAATCTTTAGCTGACGCTGTTGTCGCTCTACCACAAGAGGACTACACCCTGTTTCAGCAAGCGCTTACTGACAGGATGGTGAAGAAAACCCCCGATGTTGCCGGTGGTCATGCTTGTATCCGAAATACGCGAATTGCAGTGTGGATACTCATTTCTTTAATGCATCAGGGAGTAGATGATGCGGCTCTTTTGCGAAAGTATCCTGGATTGAGCTTGATCGATCTAGCCGCAGCGCGAATTCATTACATAAGCTTCAAATCAGAAATTGACGAGACTATCGCTTCTCATCATCAAGAAAATGAATCTCATGGTTCGCTCAAATCTGAATGGGGTTGAATAAATTATCCGGTGAGGGAGAGATAGACATCATCCGCAGCTTTCAACAACTGAAGGATGCGTTGTTGCCGTTGAGAGAGGGCTGAGAGAAAATATTGCAGCGTTC
>JBCCOH010000168.1:0-8870 GCA_039111275.1 Cyanobacteria bacterium P01_D01_bin.1
ACTTCATGTACGGCTTCCATGCGAACTGACGGATCGGCGACTGATAGATCGGTGACGAACGGATCGGTAACGAATAAATCGGCGACGAACAGATCGGTGTGGGTGCGATGGTGGGGCCACGCCTTCAGAGTATCGCTGCTCTCATTGATCAAGCGAACAGCCATTTTCTCTCTGGTAGTACTCGCCATTTTCCTAGCGATGAGTCCCTTTGGATCGTCCTCGCCTTTGCCCATTGCCGACCCTACAGAGACCGCCACCGCCCAACTAACCGCGTCCCAACCATCGCCACCAGAGTCAGAGATTCGCGGGGTCTGGATTACCAACGTCGCCAGCAGCGTTTTGTTTGCGCCGTGGGGCATTGCCAAGGCCGTCGATCAGCTCGCGGATATGCACTTTAATACAGCGTATCCAGTAGTTTGGAACCGAGGCCAAACTTTTTATCACAGCGCCAGAATTGAAGAGATTACTCAGCGCGATATCTCTCCTTTGATCGGGCTATTGCATCCTCAAGAAGATCCGCTAGCGGAGATGGTGAGACGAGGCCATGCCAGTGGGTTGCGGGTGATTCCCTGGTTTGAGTATGGCTTTATGGTGCCGCTACAGTCCAGACTGGCAAAGGCACATCCCGACTGGCTAACAACCAAGCAAAATGGCTCGCTACGGCTTAGAGAAGATGCGTTTGCCGCTGAGCTAACGGAAGAACTCTCAGAATCAGAAAGCGCGACCGCCAGTACAAAAGGCATTAACCGACTGCTCAAAAGCGGTGCACCAGATGAGCTGGGCTGGCTCAATCCACTGCATCCTGCCGTACAGGCGCTGCTACTAGATCTAGTCGAAGAAGTCGTGACCGGATACGACGTAGACGGCATTCAGTTTGACGACCACTTTAGCCTGCCAGCAGAGTTTGGCTATGACGCTTTTACAGTAGCGCTGTACGAAAAAGAACACGAGGGGCGGCTACCACCGCTAAATCCGATGGATGAGGACTGGCGGCGCTGGCGGGCTGGAAAGCTAAGTAGTTTTGTCAAGATTTTGCATGAGAAGGTAGAGGAAAGCTGTCCAAGCTGTTTGTTTTCGCTATCGCCTAACCCGGCGAGCTATGCCTATGAGTACTATTTACAAGACTGGCGGACCTGGGTGGAGAATGACTGGCTAGGCGAGCTGGTGGTGCAAATCTATCGAGACGATCTAGATCAGTTTGCGGCGGAGCTGGCAAAGAATACTTTGCAGGTGGCGCGCGATCGCATCCCGGTCAGCATTGGTATTCTCACAGGCACTTGGGGCAGTCCCATCGCTTTTGAACAGATCAAGCAGCAGGTGATCAGCAGCCGAGATCACCACTTTTCGGGCGTGTCGTTTTTCTACTGGGATACCCTGTGGAGCTATTTTACTCCGGAGCCGCCACGGCAACGGCGACAAAACTTTCGCGAGCTGCTACAGGAGGCCAGTTAGTCCCATGGGCCCAGTAGGAGAATGGATTGTGCAGAAATGGTCTGCGGAGCGGCGGTCGTTAGAAAGGCGAGCGGCCAGACAGAGAGACAATTTGAGAGGGGAAGAACTCACGCTATGGATAGGTTGGAGTGGGCTAACCTGGTTCGCTTTCTTGAGTAGCCTGCTGTTTATAGAAGTGGGTGAGCGGGCCGACCTGACGGTGAGTGAAGGACTAATCGGCGGCGGGTTGATTGGACTGGCGCAGTGTCTGATGCTGCGACCCTACATGCCAGGGGCCTATCGCTGGCTAGTGGCGAGTCTGGTGAGTTGGGGGGCGCTGGCCTTTTTTCACGTTGGCGTCGTGGGGTGGATGGCACCAGCGACGCTGAGTCTGCCGCTACGAGGCGGATTCGGTTTCTTGCAGGGAGCCTATGTCGGAGTGGGGTTAGGCGTAGGGCAGTGGCTGGCCATGCGGCGACAGGTGAGCATAGCGTGGCGGTGGGTGCCGCTGAGTGGAGTGATCTGGGCAGTGGCGATCGCCCTGGGCTGGCTAGTCGGTGGCGGGCTGCGGGCAATTAGCGGTTTGTTTGTCAGTGAAGTGATTGGGCTAATGGTGGCTTGGGGGGCGATCGCGTCGTTTTCTGGGCTGGGGATGGTGATGCTGTTAAGGGTGAAAGACGAGGGATGAAGGAGGAAGCGGGGAGATTGGGAGATGGAGCTCTGTTTCTAGGAGAGGTTTCGGATGGGATTCCTAGGAAAGTTTGGACAGCCGGGCATTGGCTTCAGATATTTTGAAGGTGTCTGGATCGAAGTCGCCGTATTTATCGATTAGATCTAGATAGTCTGGGTCTTCTGGATCTTCTAGTTTGGCGAGTAGATCGTCGTATCCCCAGACGCCGCCTGAGCCTTCAGGTGGACAGGCTGACTGACCGTCGACGCATACGGGCGCGGATAAATTTTTTGCTTCGTCAGTTTCTGATACTTCTAGTTCGATCCGGTGCAGCCAACCACTCTTGGCATCGTAGTTGTAGTACAGCGTTTGGTTGACTGCTGCCTCGCTAGTCAGGAATTGAGCTGCGGGTTGATCTACCGAAGAGAGCATTTTGTCTTTGCCTAAGCCTAGGCGAAACTGATAGGCATGCAGGTCTTCCCAACCCATAGACTGCTGAATAACATGGTGTAGTTCGGCTAGCGTTGCTGATGATGGAATGATGACGCGCCGCCAAACTTCTGGGGCGCTGTCTGCCAGCGTAATTTTGAGCTGATAGACTGCGGGTAGAGTCTTTGACTCGTCTGTGATCATTACTTTCTCAGTTTTCCTGTCCCGGTATTACTTTCCCATTTTTAGTAGGATCATTTAGTAGGGTCTACCAGAATCGCTCAGCCAATCTTCACCTAGCTGAATGGTGATGTCCGAGTCTAGAACGCCTGTGCTTTCTACTAGTACTTCGCCAACCCCCAGAAAACGCTGAATGTCTCTAGCGCTATCCACGTCACCGCGCTGAGCGATGATTCTAGTCTGGCTGAGGGTTTCGCGCAGCAGACGGGGTGCAACTGAAACGTTGATATAGCCTGTATCGTACAGGCTGTTCGCTAGCGGCTGAACGGTCGCGCCATCGTAGGTCCCGTCTTGAATAACAACGTTGAGATAAGAAGGAGCCGTCTGTTCTCTAAAACCGTACGTATTCACATGGCCAAAGTACTGCTCTGTCATCACGTCGATTTCTGAGTAGTTCGGCAGCCAGTAGCTCAGCTCATAGTCTTCGTAGCTGCTGAACTTGCCAGGCAGCATCAGCATCTGGACATCGGAGCGATCGGTTTGGGCGCTGTAGCCGACAAGGGCGACCAGCTCTTCGACTGAGAGGTTCGTATCGACGTGGGACTGAATGACAGAGAGTATTTTGGGCAAGCGGCTGATGGTAGTAGGGTTGAGGGCTTGCTGAGTCAGCGCTCTCATCAGCATTTGCTGCCTTTGCACCCGGCCAATATCGCCGTTATCGTCGTGGCGAAATCGCAAAAACTGTAGCGCCTGGTCGCCATCCAATCGCTGCCGTCCTGCTTTTAGGTTGATATATAGATGCTGGCTATCGTCCTGATATTTCATGTCTTTGGGTACGTTCACCTCAACCCCCCCAAGCGCATCAATCAGCTTTTCTACTCCCTGTACGTTGATCCGTATGTAGCGATCGATACCTACACCGCCAAGCAAGTCGCTGACGGCTTCGGCGCTGAGGGCGGGTCCACCGTCTCGATTAGCCTCGTTAATCTTTTGGGTGGCGACACCAATATCAGTGCGCGTATCGCGCGGAATCGAGAGCACGGATACACTTTCGGTAGCAGGGTCGAACCGCAGCATCAGTATCGAATCTGAGAGACCGTCGAAGGAATCGACTAGGGCGTCGTAGCCATCTTCATAGATAGCGTCGTAGTCGTTGAGATCAGAGCTGGTAACTTTGATGCCTAAAAGTAGAATATTGACCGGGCGAGTCAGCCGTGGCAATCGCAGGCTATTGCCCGTAGCAATTGGTTCACCACTTGTAAAGATAGCGGCTTCTTGTTCGGAAAAATCGCTCTGCTGTAGCGGCTTAGTTTCGAGTGAGATTGCTAGCAGCGCCCCCGCTGCCATCGAAAGACTGGTCACGCCGCCTAATAAGACACTGATGCCAACCCACCGAGGAATTCTGAACTGCTGTTTAGGCTTTTTGGGTTGATAGGGGCCTTTGGGGTCGGACAGTTTCTTTTTGGGCGAAAAGCTCATGAACGACAAGATGAACCTCAGTGGAGATTATGGGGTGAGACAAGGAGCCAGAATTTCTAGGTTAGACGGTAGCTGTTGTTCTTTTATCAGATGGACGTGACAGTTGTCTGTGAAGAATGTGTCGATTATGTATCAATTATGGCGCTACCTACGGAGTTAGCTAAGAAATTACTGTGGCAAATTACTGTGGCAAATTACTGTGGCAGTCGGCGGCTAAGCTGGCTGAGGCCGGGGAGCTGAATGGACTGATCTTTGGCGACTCGAAACATCAGCACGAGGCTCAGTAAAAAGTAGCCGGAGCCGACGAAACTGCTGGCAAAGAGAAAGCGCAACTGGGCCAGCTGACTGGTTTGAGTGTAGGCACCTGCGTTTAAAGAGGCGATCGCACCCACACAGACAAGTCCTAGCGTCACTGAGAGCCGACTAGCCTTTTTGACTATCGCTGCTTCAGCAGGTCCATCCTCAGCAGGTCTTTCTAGTTCTTCAACCGCTAGAGCCGTTTTTCCGTAAAGCGACCATAGCGACAGTAATACGCCAAAGACCGGTACCAAGTGGAGGTAAATCCACAGTTTTTTAATAGGTAACTTTTCGGGGTATGAATTTCGCACAGGATTTCGTGTAGGAGAGGCCATAAGCCATGCCAGCGCAGACGGTTCTCCTACTTTGGATGGCGACGTTACACATCAAAAATTATCGTTATGACAGGAGATGACCTCATAAAACCCAAAAGCATAAAACTAGTAACAGCGCAGCTTGAGTAACAATAGAGCAAGCAGAGTCAGGGTAGCGACTGCGGGGCTCCCACGGGTTCGGTAATAGGGCGATCGCGCTGTTCTGCCAGTTCGCAACCCTTGATAGCCGTCATAAAGCAAGCTTCTGCGACTAGCTTGCAGACCTCTTCTGGAATAAAGATCCAGCTCATTATGCCAGCAGCCGTGGGAGCAGAGAAGAAGAGAAGAAACACATCATCGCGGTTGCTCACAGCGTCTATGCCAATCATGCAAAACAGTAAGATAAAGCCGCCAAAGACGTAGGGAGCAACGCTCCTATATCTTTTTAGCTCTCGGCGATAGGTTACCAACAACGCTATAGCCGCTAGTCCATACATGCCGACAATGAGGTCGTCTAGGCGATCGCTGACTCCTGTTTCTTGCCAACTGAAAACTATATGAATCAGTTTGTCTAAGCCTTCATGAATAGTGGCTAGCTCATCCAAGGCTAAGAAAGCGAAGCCAGCGCTGATCATCCCCCAAATGGCACTAGGAGACCGCCAAGAGTTTCGTCGAACTGCTTTCGAGCGCTCTTTGAATACCTGATGGGCGTAGTACGCAATCACAAATAGCTGGATGCCGGAGAAAATATCGACCGCGCCACCATCTTTGAACTGTTGCTCGAGCTGCTGTAATGGAGCGCTGATAAGAATGACGAGTGCGACCACACATAGATTGAGCAACAGCACTCTATAAAACAAAAACCGAATAGACATTTCTAGATGTAGGAACTGCGAAAGAGTCCGTTTTGGCTATCGGCAAAAGGCCTTCTGAAGCGACCCTTTGTTTTATAGACTACTTTCTCTTTGTATTTCACTATACCTACTACAAGAAAAACAGCCCTTGGAGATTGCTTATCTACCAAGGGCTGTTCATAGAGAACCGTTCTATTCAGGTGACTGTGGGCGATCGCGTCTGCTATTCGATCCGGCCGAACAACTAAGCTAGGACCTGCTCTAGCGCTGATAAGAACGTATCTACATTCTTCTTTTTGGCGTTGTAGCCCATCAGTCCGATGCGCCAAACCTGACCTGCCAAATCGCCTAGCCCGCCGCCCAGCTCTAGGTTGTGCTCGTCAATCAACTTTGTGGTCACTTCTTTGGCGTTGACGCCTTCGGGAACGCGCACAGTTGTCAGTGTTGGCAGGCGATACTCGCGCTCAACGTGGCAGCTCAGACCCATGTCCTCCAAGCCATTCCACAGGTATTCAGCCGTTTCTTGATGACGAGTCCAGCGCGCTTCCAAGCCTTCTTCGGCCAGCAAACGCAGGGCTTCGCGGATGGCGTAGGTCATATTGACGGGAGCAGTGTGGTGGTAGGTACGACCCTTGCCCCAGTAGTTGCTGAGTAGGGACATGTCCAGGTACCAGTTGGCGACTTTGCTCTGGCGGCTGTTGAGTTTGTTGAGGGCGCGATCACTCATCGTAAACGGCGAACTTCCTGGCGGACAGCTTAGCCCTTTTTGGCTACAGCTATAGGCTAAATCCACGTCCCACCTATCCAAAAATATGGGTACACCGCCCAAGCTAGTCACCGTATCAAGTAGCAGCAAACAGTCAAACTCACGGCACAGATCGCCAATCCCTTCCATTGGCTGACGCGCACCCGTAGAAGTTTCCGCATGGACTAGCGCCAAAATCCGAGGCCGATGCTTTTCCATGACGCTGCGCAGTTCACCCAGCGAAAACACCTCTCCCCACGGGCGCGTAATCGTGCTGATATCCGCGCCATAGCGACTGGCCATGTCCACCAAGCGATGGCCAAAGTAGCCGTTGATGCCGATCAGGATTTTGTCACCTGGCTCAATAGCATTGGCAATAGTAGCTTCCATCGCCGCTGATCCGGTACCGCTAACGGGCAGAGTCATCCGGTTGCCAGTCTGCCAGGCGTAGCGCAGCAGCTCTTGCACTTCGTCCATCAGATCGAGATAGGCCGGATCGAGATGCCCAATCGGCTGGCGGTCCATCGCTGCTAAAACGGCAGGATCGGCATTAGAGGGACCGGGACCTAGCAGCAACCTGGCAGGAATATCTAGTTTGGCTAGCGTAGTGCGATGGGTGTTGTCAATAGCGGGTGTTTTGACAGAAAGGGTAGTAGTCATAGGTGGGTTGTGCCTGTTGGCGACAGACGAAACTGACGAGTGATTGATGAAAATCTGTAACCTAGACTACCGTGTTGGCGACGCATGAGCAGCTAGCAGATATGTCAGCGTTTGTCTATCAAAGTCTCTATCTGAACGCGAGAATTGATAGAAACCTGATTGCGGGAAAGCATGGGGTGATGTAGCTTATCGTCAGTGCTATCGAGATTGAGTCAAAAAGCCTATGATTACGCTCGAAGCGTTGCAAGATGGCATTTATCGGGGCGCGGCGCAGCAGTACGTATGCGATCGCGTCATCAATCTCTACCAGTCACCGACTTGTCAAGGAATGGTCACACAGGCGAATGTAGGCGACCATCTGCGCATTCTCGAAGTGTCAAAAGATAGCAAAGTCTTTCGGGTGTGTAGCTGCAAGGATGACTATCCCGGCTGGATAGCGGGCGAGCATATGCGTGATTTGAGACCAGCCGCGCAGCCGTATCGGGCTCCGGTGTTGAGTGTGCAGGAAATACGGGCGCGGGTTGGGGATGTGATCGCCTACACTCAATCAGCCATGTCCCAGCCAAACGAATACCTCTGGGGCGGCTCCACAGCCCCCAACTACGACTGCTCTGGCCTCATGCAATCCGCCTTTGCGTCTGCGGGCATCCAGATACCGCGCGATTCTCCTCAGCAGGAAGACTTTACTGAGCGAATCACTCAAGCAGAGCTAGAACCAGGCGATCTGGTATTTTTTGGCACGTCAGCGCGGACTACCCACGTTGGACTCTACCTTGGAGAAGGACGCTACATCCACAGCTCTGGCAAGGATAAAGGCCGAAATGGGATTGGGATTGATTCAATTGTTGACCTTAGCGATCCGGTTAGTCAGAGCTTCTACGATCTGCTGCGCTGCTTTGGGCGGGTGACGAAGAGCTATCAGCCGAATGGAGGGCGCGACCAATAGCTAACTAGGTAGCTTGCTGATGATTATAGTGCTGCCCTCAGTAATATCAATTTGCATTCGATAGCCGTAGAGCAAACTCATACCGACTAAGGAATCTGCTTCGGATGCGTTGCAATCAACGGAACGCCTTTCCCCATCCCAAATCACTAAACCACGATATACATCAAAGGTACGTCGACTCCCGTCTGCGAGGATGCCAACTTCGCGTCTGTATACGTTTAGATCGAGCTGTTGAATTACTGACAGAGAAAGCATCAGAAAGCCTGTGAAGCCTGTATCAATCAGAGCGTCGATCATTTGTCTTTGACCGCTGGTATTACCAACAGCTAACCGAATTCTCGCCTCGCATCTTTGATCGACAAAACCTTGCATCATACCGGGCGACCTAGCCCAAAGCGATGAACGCCTGGATAGCCAATCCTGACGCACCATATCTGTGCTTCTGGATATCTCTCGATCAAGCGATCAGAGGCGGTTACGGTATCTCTTGCAAGCTCAAATGCGCCTGTATCGATATCGATAGCGACAATCTTGCCATGATTGCCTTCTTCGACTTGGGGCCGCACTTCAGATTCATAGATCTCAGTACCGCGCTCAGCATGTTCTTCTTTGCTGTAGCGAAGTTGAGGAAGTGCCATTGTCTGAGCCTCGTTTCAAAGCTATGGAATCATTGTAGTGGTAATCTTCAGCGAATTTTTTGGCAGTTTCCAGCGTACTCTTCTAAACAATGCTCCGGACAGAATTAGGAGACTAGAATCCCATAGTCACATAGCCTTTGATAGTTAGGGTGAGATTTAATCAAAGTCTCGTCCAAATCAAAGTTGTGAATAAACCTCTCCAGCAAGTGTAGATTGAGTTTGCGCCG
>JBCCOH010000169.1:0-8693 GCA_039111275.1 Cyanobacteria bacterium P01_D01_bin.1
ATTCGGCCTGGTCTAACTGAGATTTGATGCCTTCTTCTGCTAGCTTACTGATTGCTTGTTCTCCGACATTTGACTCTTGTGAACTCATACAGTTTTCTTCTATTTCTAGAGGCTTCTAAAAAGTGTAAGCAGCTTGCAAGAACTATCCCTTCCTCCAGAAGAGTGATTCACTGCCAGACTTTAACATCTTGATTTTTACCGCCGCTGATAAGCGTCTGCTCTGCGGGGTCGAAGGCTACGGTCAGCACCCAGTCTGAGTTGGTATCTAGCGTTTTGATTAGCGTTTGGCTATCGATATCCCAGGTTTTGAGTGTGCGGTCCACGCTGCCGCTAGCCAGGGTCTTGCCGTCAGGGCTGATAGCGAGGGTGACGACGCGATCGCGATGCTCTTCTAGCGTGGTTTTTAGCTCACCAGTGCCCAGATTCCACAGCTTGATCGTGCTATCCCAGCTGCTGCTAGCTAAAGTCTTGCCGTCGGGTGTGATTGCGACTGCGCGGACGGTGTTGGTATGACCCAAGAATTCTTTGACAACGCCTCCGGTATCTAGGTTCCATTGGGTGATGGTGCCATCATCGTTAGCGCTGATGAATGACTCTCCATCAGGGGCGATCGCAATTCCCCAAACCGGCACATCTACGTACCGCCGATAGAGCGCCTGCCCGCTTTCTAAATCCCAAACGGTGATTGTGCCGCTATAGTCACCGCTGATAAAAGTACGCCCATCGGGACTAATCGCTACCGTCCAAACGGATGAATCAGTAGCCTCAGGCAAACTGTACAGTAGCTTTCCAGCCCGAGGATCCCACACCTTAATCCCATCACCGCTGCCGCTCACTAGCCTATTTCCAGACGGAGACACAGCCACAGTCCTAACGGTATCAGTATGTCCGATCAAGACGCGTTCCAGCTGACCGACCGGACCGTCCCAAACCTTAATATCTCCTTCGGCGTTCCCACCGACTACCATCATCCGACCGTCTTCACGCACGTAAGTCGCCACCGACCACACCTGACTCAACTCATTGAGAGATCTAATCAGCCTCAACGAGGGTACAGATGGCATGTCAGTAGGTTGACCGTCGGTCGATGCATCCGTATTAGGAGATGTTGTCAGCGTCTCGGTCTGACTGGTCCGGACAGAGTCATCTGTCGATTGCCGAGTAGTCGATCGACGATCGTTCAAGGCACTGCCAAAAGCGACAATTACAGCAAAGAGCAAGACAATACCAGCAGATACCACCAACGGTGTCCGTCGGCCCGATTGCTTTGGCTGAGACAGATCCTTATTCTCTTTTGAGGTGTTCGAGTCCATCAGGCTCTGATCATCTAGTCTTTTATCCTGCAATCGAACGTCGCCAGTTGAAGAACTTTCTCAGTGCATCCTGCAAGAAAGTGTTCTTAGCATACTTTTGTTTGGTAAGTTGCAAAGCTGTCTTAGGGCTGATTTCGCTCAGCGTTGGATAGACATGAATGCACTGCAAGGCGCTGACTTTTAGATTGTTTGCCATTGCCAGTACCGCTTCGTGAATCAGCTCGCCTGCGTGAGGGCCCACAATGTGCGCGCCTAAAATTTCACCATCACCCTTGGTAATAAACTTGGCAAAGCCGTAGCCAGCTGATTCAGCCAGAGCCCGATCTACGCCGTCAAAGCCCTGTTTGAGAATGTAGATGTCATCCCCGTAGCGATCACGCGCCTGCCGTTCAGTCAGTCCCACCCGTGCCAGCTCCGGCTCGGTAAACGTCGCCCAGGGAATCACTCTATAGTCCGCCTTCTTAGTCGGAAAGATCAGCGCATTTTGCATTGCCACCGCCGCCTCGTAGCCTGCCACATGCGTAAACTGATAGCCGCCAATGACATCGCCCGCCGCATAGATTCGCTTATTGCTTGTTCTGAGCTTGGCATCGACCTTTATTCCCTGCTTGTCATAGGCAACGCCTGCCGCCTCTAGGTTTAGCGATTCGACATTCGGACTACGACCTGCCGCGACCAAAATCTCATCTACGACAATTGTCTTACTGCCTGTAAAAATGTGCTTCTTACCGTCAATGACCTTGACCGTTTGCGCCCTGGTATTGGTCAAAATCTCAACGCCCTCCGACTCCATCTGCATTTGCACCACTGCCGCCGCTTCCGGGTCTTCTTTTGGCATGATCACATCGCGGCTCGCTAGCAGCGTTACTTTAGAGCCCAACCTAGAAAAAGACTGGCCCAGCTCACAGCCGATCGGTCCTGCCCCGATAACCGCAAGCGTATCAGGCCGATTCTTGATGCTAAATACCTGTTCGTTTGTTAAAGCGCCTGCCTCTTTTAGCCCTTCTACTGGCAGATCTGAAGGTCGCGACCCGGTTGCGATTAGAAAAGACCTAGCCTTTAGCTGGCGACCGTTCACCTCAAAAGTATTCTCGTCAATGAACTGTCCTTTGCCGTAGATAACATCGACACCCAAATTCTCGAATCGCTCGGTCGAGTCGTGTTTCTGGATAGTGTCGATGACAGAATGAACATGGCCCAACGCTTCTTGTAGATTGATAGTGGGCTCATTCGTGTAGATGCCAAAGCGAGACGCTGTTTTGACGTTGTAGGCAATCTGCGCAGCGTGAATCATCGACTTGCTAGGCACACAGCCGTAGTGCAGGCAATCGCCGCCTAGCTTTCCCTTTTCTATCATGGCAACTTTGGCGTTGATCTGAGCGCCCGCACTCGCAGCTACTAGCCCCGCCGAACCACCGCCAATCACAACCAAATCGTACTCTACTGACATTGTTCTCTCTCCAGCTTTGAACTTTTACCAACCTTCCTTTGAAAGTATGGCCTTCGTCTGAGGGTTAGCTGAGAGTTAGCCTAAAGAATATAGAATTTTCCTTTTGTTAGCTCAATTTGATGGGTACGACCTGCGTTTTTAGTCCGTTTTATCCGTTGTCGCAGAGCCGCTGGGAACCGCGCTATCCCTCTATCAGACTCCCTATCAGAATAGATAAAGGCGCTCAGCCTGGACATAAACCTGCTATAACACCCTGTGTGTTTCGCTAGGTGAAAGGCGTTGGCCGTAGGGATGAATGCGGGTATGGCGCTTGATGGTCTAAAACTGCGGATTTTGCGTACGTGTGTAGTTGAGGCTGTTAAGACGGGCGCCGCTAGGGAAGGCACGGCTATGGGAGACGCGGCTGAAGAAGCTGTAGTTGGAGAGGCTGTAGCCGGAAAGGACGCGATTGGCGAGCCCGTGGCTTCAGAAGCGTATGAATCGCTCAGTCCTGTTAGCTTCACTGAACGGATATCTGCGTCGACTAACCCGGTATGAGTTAGATTAGCAGAGCGCAAATCAGTTTTGTCGAGGACGGCTCTTGCTAGGTTCGCACTGCTCAAATTAGCCTCGTAGAAAATTGCACTGTCTAAGCAGCTGCTAGTCAAATTAGTGCCCGTCAGATCAGCGCCTGTCAAATCAGCACCTGTCAAATTAGCACCCGTTAGATCGGCATGCTTCAAGTTGGCTTGGCGCAGATTAGCACCTTTGAGATCTACGTATCTGAAGTTGCCGCCGATAAAGTGGCCTCGGTGTAGGTCGGCATCTGCTAGGGTGCAGGCGATATTGGCGTGGTGCGATCGCCACTTATTCCAATGCTCAATCCCTTGTGCGAGAACGGTAGAATGATTCATTACCCAAACTTGATACGACAAATATCAAGCAGGGTTCCCTGTTTAGCATGCTTTCTTGCTAAGCCGTTACCAGCAGACGCTGATTCACGCGCTCCCCAGTCAGACTGAAGGCCCTAGTCTCTGTAATCACCACTGGCACAATCTGACCTTTAAGCAAATTGATATCCCCCGGAAAAAACGTCAGCCGATTACCACGAGTGCGGCCCATCACCTGACTTGGGTCCCTAGGATTGAGCGCTTCGACCAAGACCGTTTCAGTCCGGCCGTGATAGCGAGTAGATCTTGCCTCTGCCTGCTGCGATACCAGGTGATTAATCCGCTGTAGCCTATCCTGCTTGACCTCTTCATCCAGCTGCTTTGTCCATTCTGCCGCTGGCGTCCCTGGCCTCGGAGAATAAGCCGCCGTATTCACCATATCGAACACAATCTCTTCCATTAGAGAAAGCGTGCCTTGAAACTGCGCTTCCGTCTCACCCGGAAAAGCTACAATCACATCCGCACTGATCGAAGCATCCGGCACGTACCGCCGCACCGTCTCAATAATCCGCCGATACTTCTCGCGGGTATAGCCCCGGCCCATCGCCTTTAGCACCTCATTATTGCCCGACTGGAACGGAATATGAAAGTGCTCGCAAATCTTCGGTAGCTCAGCACACGCCCTGACCAAGCGCTCGGTAAAATACCTCGGATGACTCGTCGCAAACCGGATCCGCTCAATTCCTGGCACGTCATGTACGTAGTACAGCAAGTCAGTCAGCGTATTTTCCCGTCGACCCTCCGGTGTGATTCCCGGCAAATCACGACCATAGGCGTCGATATTTTGACCTAGCAACGTCACCTCTGTATAACCCTGCTGCCCTAGCTCTACCATCTCAGCGCGAATCGCCTCTTTTGTTCGCGACTGCTCTAGCCCTCTCACACCTGGCACCACACAATAAGTACAGCGCTCATTGCAGCCATAGATCACATTTACCCACGCCGTCACCTCACTATCACGGCGGGGCTTCGTGATGTCCTCCATAATGTGCACAGGCTCAGTCGCGACTACCTGATTGCCCTGTGCCACTTGAGCTAGCAGACTTTCTAGCTGGTTGGCATACTGCGGCCCCATTACCAGGTCTAATTCTGGCACCCGACGCAAAAGCTGTGCGCCTTCTTGCTGCGCTACGCAACCCGCGACAACAAGCGTCAGATTTGGATTTTTGCGCTTCCGCTTAGCCTGCTTCCCCAAATACGAATACACCTTTTGCTCGGCGCTATCGCGAATGGTACAAGTGTTGTACAGCACCACATCCGCCCGAAGTGGGTCTTCCTCCCAGCTCAGGCCCATCGTTTCGAGAATGCCTGCCATCCGCTCGGAGTCCGCCTTGTTCATTTGGCAGCCGAAAGTAGTGACGTGGTAGCGGCGCGATTCACTCATTGGAGATAAGAAGTGTGTTTCTGAACGTACTATTGTGCCATTAAACTTGCTTATATCGGTAAAGTATGGCAATCACGATATTAGCTCGGATAGAGTTGTAACCTGGTAGCCGCGTCTGCGAAGTTCTGGCAGAATAATTTCTAGCGTTTCCGCCGTTCGGTATCCCCTCGACTTTCCTGTCTTTTCACCATCGTGTAGAACAACAATATCGCCAGAGCGGACCGTTCGCAGGATAAATTCGCTGGCAAAGCGAGTAGAGTAAACGTGGGTATCGTAAGGAAAAGTAGAACCAAGCACCAGCTGATAGCCATGACGCTGGGCAACCTCAACCATATCGCCACTGTAGAATCCCATCCCAGGCCGAAGCCAAAACAGCCTAGAGTCTGGGGGTAGATAGGGCAGAAGCGCGTTCTCGGCAGCCACTAAGTCCGATTCAAATGTCTTTATATCTAAGAGAATACTAGGCTCGTCTGCGGTGAGGTGGTTGCCCAGCTCGTGACCAAAGTCGACGGACTGCTGGACAGTTGCCTCGTGGCCAGATAGGTTACCGCTAATGTTGAAGAAGGTCGCTCTTGCTTCGTAGCGCTCTAGAACAGCTAAGATTTCTAACGTGGCCGAACTTGGACCATCATCGATGGTGAGCGCGATTACTTTTGGCTGGCTGTCGGCGCGTGGAACTGCGTAAAGCGCACCGGGGAAAAAGTGACTAGTGAAGGTGAATAGCCAGCGGGGCTGACTGAGCAGGATGACGGTAAAAAGTAGTAGTAGTAAAGGCAGGAAACAGTAGCGCGATCGCCTGATTATTTTATTCATCGTCGTATCTAAAGCCTAAAGTCTAAAGCCTAGAGATAGAGACCCAGAAGTGCTTGGGCGGCGATCGCCCGAATGTGCAAAAATGCAAACTGCAGTGCTGTAAAACTCTCTAGGAACAAGTATACCTATGGCGTCTCCTTCTGGTATCACGACTCAAGCGGTGCAGGCGATCGGCCTAACAGTTTCTGATGCTGGTCAGGCGACTGATTTTTTTACAGGTGCCTTTGATTACACAGTCGTCTCCGATACTGTCATCAGCGGTGACGAAGCCAGCTATCTCTACGGCGTGCCGAATGCGCAGGTTCGCGTGGTCTCTCTAGCGCTAGGACAAGAGACAATTCGACTAATGCAGTTCCTTAGCGGTACGGGCAAAGCAGTTCCCACTGATAGCAAAAGCAATGATCTGTGGTTTCAGCACTTTGCCATTATTGTCAGCGATATGGACAAGGCATACGCGCAGCTGAAAAAGTTCTCCTTTACACCGATCTCACCAGAGCCACAAACCCTACCAAACGATATCAAAGCATTCAAGTTTAGAGACACGGACGGTCATCCCCTAGAGCTGTTGCAGTTTCCGCCGGGGCTGGGACCAGACTATTGGCAGTCTAAGGAGGCACTGTTTTTGGGAATGGATCACTCTGCGATCGCAATTAGCAGCACCGAAACCAGCCTTGCCCTCTACCGAGATGTCCTAGGACTCACCCATCAGGGCAGCTTTACCAATATCGGCATCAAGCAAGAGACAATGGACAATCTCTTTAGTGCCAAGGTGATTGTGACCTCCTTGACCCCTGCTAAAGGACGCCTAGGCGTAGAGTTCTTAGACTATTTGACACCGCCGGGGGCCAGACCTTTTCCAATTGCTCAGCAGACTAACGATTTGGTGCATATGCACTTTGAGTTGCTAGTAGACGACATTGACACGGCGGTAGAGGTGCTAGAAGAAGCTGCCCAAAAGAGAACTGTCCAGTTTGTATCGCCAAAGGTAATCGATTTACCGGACGTGATGCCGTTTAAGCGCGGGGTGCTATGGCGAGGGCCAGACGGTCACAATGTATTGATGGTAGAAGCGTAGGGGCACAGCATGCTGTGCTTTACATGTTGTCAAAGGACTAAGGAGATTTCAATTTGGATACGATTACTACGCTGCTCTCTTCGATATATCCAGCGTTTATTGAAGGAACCCAGGGCTATATGCTGCTAGTCTTTCGCGCTGCTGTAGGATTCTTGTTTATTCTGCACGGATTGCCAAAGATCAAGAATCTTCAAACCTGGTCTGAGGCACTGGGCGCACCGCTACCGCTGTGTTTTCTATCAGCAGGATTCATGATCGCAGGTGGAACTTGCTTAATCTTAGGACTACTTACACCATTTGCAAGTCTATCGATTCTCGTTTCGATGATCTATGCGCTAGTGCTAGAAGTGATTGACGGTCTGCCAATTGTTGCACCTGACCCCTACGAATTAGGAGAGTATTATTCTGGACCGAATGGCGATAAAGGTGAGCCGCCTAGTATGGAGAAAGCGCTGATATTTACGCTAATGCTGACGCTGATTATCTTGTTTGGACCGGGGGCTTATTCGCTCGACGCGCTGTTGCTAGGATGAGTCGTGCCTGATCCAAGCAAACGATATTGACTTAGGCTGCCCTTATGCGCAGTCTCCTAGCCTTTGTCCATGTCAGTAATCATCGTTCGGATTGCGATCGCAAGCTCAGGCACATTGGTTTGACAGATATGGAATACTTCATTTGCATCTAGGTCAAAGTAATGGTGAGAAAGAATATCTCTCATTCCCTTCGCGCCTCGCCAGTTGACAGAAGGGTAGCGCTCTAGCAGTTCTCCATTCGTTTCGTAGTCGATTTTCTTTATGTTTTCACCGATTGCAATCAGCATCATGCCAATTGCGTCTAGCATATCTGTTCCGCTGTCGCTACTCAGAAAGTCTCTTGGAGATTTTATGGAAGAAAAGCGGCGATCGACGCGCTGTAGTGCCTCTTCTATTTGTAATAGCTTTTCATAAGTGAGTGAAGGGTCAGACATACACTGCCTCCCGCTCGATCCTAGCCTTTAGATAGCGATTCATTCGCTCTCGATAGCGCACCAGGTCCACACGGACGTTTAATTCTGCTTCTAAATCCTCTTTGATATTCACAGATGTGAAAAGGTTTGGCTGCTCTATCTCAAAGACAACGTCTACATCGCTGCGCTCAGTAGCCTCGTCCCTAGCCACCGAGCCAAAGATACCTAGATGAGTTACGCCGTACCTTTCTTGTAGCACTGGTTTCATCTTGCGTAGGATGTCTAAAACTTGGTTTCGCTGCGGGGCAGCTCTACGTAGGTCTTCGAGAGACTCTGGCATAATTAACTCAGCTCAAGACGCGAGTGTTCCTATGATAGCGGCTCCGGTACTAGCCATTTCGATATGAAACAAAACACCAGTCGCTATATCTATTTCGCTAAAGCAGGCGTATAAGATTGGATATAGCAAAGAGCGGATGCATTTGCTCTTTGCGCGTCGCTTACTTTGGCGGCGATCGCGCTCACCCTAGTCACCAAGTCAGTGGAAAAAGCTGCGGACGTGCTAGCGATGGGTCGATCGCATCGACAAAACGGCTATTGACCCTACTGCGGCAGCAACCTGATATCCAAAATCAGCTGGAAGCGGCGGGCAGCGCGGCGGGCGAGCAGGTTCGTCACCTTATCCTGGGTACTCTGACGTCGGTAAAGGTCACCATCCGCCTGCTGCACAAGCTAGGCTACGCTGAGCCCAACGACTGGAACCGACCCATTTCGACAGGCCGA